>JBECKY010000087.1:0-24824 GCA_040235475.1 Pseudomonadales bacterium | reverse complement strand
ACATCGGCCATTTCATCGGTGTTAAGCATTTTTGGTGTGCCCGTGGTACCGCCGCTGTAAGGCACTGGGGCCATACCGAAGGGGCCATTGGTGAGCGCATTGCTGGAGTTTTTGATCAGGTCTTCGTAAGCGATCATGCCTTTCGGCGCTTTGTTACCGGTAACAATAAAGTGCTTTACGCTTTCAAGTTGGTCTTTGATGCTTTGAATGGCTTCTAAGTAGGAAGGATCAAAGATCAGGGCAGTGGCTTCGGATCGATTGATACAGGCTGCAATTTCATTCGGTTTTAAATGCCAGTTAAGCATGGGCATGGAGCGGCCACTTACGGCACAACCCAGATTTACTTCAAACCATTCAGGGCAGTTAGGCAGCAATTCGGCGACACGATCGCCTTGTTTTACACCCAAATCACTCAGACCATTGGCCAAACGAAAAACACGATCGCCAAATTCGCCGAAAGTGATTCGCTTATCGCCACAAACAATAGCTTCCCTGTTGCCGAGGGTTTCCCAATAGGAGGAGAAAAAAGCAACACCGGTATTAACACCTTTGACTTTACTACGGTAAAGGGTTTTACCCGCTGTAATTAAACCGTTTTTAAGGCCAAATTGCTTGGCGAATGATTTAATGGCGCCACGGGTTTGTTTCATTTTTAATACTTCTGACTTGGTTACCATGCTAAGTTCAGCCTCCTCGAGCTTTCTAATTTTAGTTTTAGGATTTTGTTATTTTTCGGTTTATCAGTGTTGAGCAGCCAGGTAAAGAATCAGCACATCAGTTCTATAATTATTGTCAATAATATCAATAAGTTAATATTAGTAATGGGATGAAATTCCAGCTGTAATTAAAGATTTCAACGACGCTATATAGTGCACTGCTCAGCCAAAAGGTCAAGTAAAATAAGGCGTAAAGCACAGCTGCACAAGTGAAAGCAGGCTTTTTTAAGCCTGCTGCTCTTAGCTGTAGCGGTCGTTACGCCATGGGTAAGCAGTATTGGAATAGCCGCGAAGTTCCCAGAAACCGAGGCTGTCTTGCTCCATAAATTCAATGCGGTTGATCCATTTTGCGCCTTTCCACGCCCATAATTGCGGGGTGATCATGCGCACAGGGCCGCCGTGTTCACGAGGCAAGGGTTTGCCTTCGGCTTCATAAACTATCAAAACATCGGGTTTTAATGCTTCTTCAAGGGGTAGGTTAACAGTATAGCCATCCGCTGCGTGGCACATGACAAAATGGGCGTTTTTCAGGGGTTCAACACTGGCGGCAATGTCAGCAAAACGAACGCCTCGCCAAGGGACGTTGAGCTTTGACCAGCCGGTAACACAATGAAAATCTGACAGGTCATTAACCTGCTCAAATTCAGTGTTAAGCGTTTGCCAATTAATCTCTGCGGGATGGTTCACCAGGCCATCAACCGTGAGCAGCCATTCATCTTTTGCAATAGCCGGCTGCACACCTAAATCGAGCACCGGCCATTTTCGGGTAAGGGTTTGATCGGGGGGCAGCTGCGGCATGTTGTGGCTGTTAGCAGGCCCGTTGCCCATGGGTTTGCTGTCAGCCATCGACGGTGTGTCTGCTATTTTATTTTTAAAGCGTTGCATCAATTTCATTCGCGCATTGATAATGCGCTCGCGCTTGTCCTCAATATCCATAGGGATACTCCCTGCCTGTTATTTTATTTTTGTGCTTTTAATGATTTTTTGGGAAATTGTAGCTGTTACTCAAATATTAGTCCCCAGATAACTGAAAAACAAACCGTTAAGGGTTTGTGCGCACACCCGTGGTTAGCACAATGCCTTTTTCAGCGGCCACACGTTGAATAGTTTTACAGGCTCGAACATAAAGGAACAGGTCGGTGAGATTTTTGCTGTGCTTACTTTGCGCTGCGGCTTTGCGGGTGCGGGTATAAAGTGTGACAATTTGATTTTCGTTCAGGGATTTTATGTGTTGCTCTATCTTGTCCCGTTCGGGTTCATTTTCTTCAATTTGTAAGGGCTGGCTTAATAATTGTTTTAACAATACATCAGAAAAATTATTCATAAATTTTATGTTAACGCCGTTAAAAACCAAACTGCTTAAAGGCGTATAGGGACATTTGCAATAATATCGCTGCATAAACGCCTGCCAGCAAGTCGTCGACCATAATACCGAAACCACCCGAGACTTTTTTATCCAGCCATGAGATTGGATAAGGTTTCCAGATATCAAACAAACGAAAATAAGCAAAACCCAGCAATACCGACAGCATGCTCACGGGGGCCAAAATCATGGTAAGCAAATATCCGGCAATTTCATCCCATACAATGGCGGAGTGATCGTGCATCCCCCAATCGTCTGCTGTGCGCCCGCAGATATAAACCCCGGATATGCACACAATAACAACAACACCTAAATAAGCCAGCAGAGGCAGTTGTGCACACAGCAGGTAAATGGGTATGGCGGCAAGTGTACCAAAGGTTCCTGGTGCTACGGGTGCAGCACCGCTACCAAAGCCTAAGGCCAGAAAGTGTATCGGGTTTTTAAAACTGCCGGGAGGTACTTTATTCATTGCTTTTATTCGTTTGTTGCTTGTTTGTGCTTAGACCTTAGAAATGGCTGTATCCTGATTTTGCCACCGGGATAATGTTACCTGTCTTATCCAACAATACCACCATCGGCCTTGGTGTACCTGCTTGATCTTCTGAACTGCCAGTTTCTTCTAAAGCACACACTTCGCCAATTTGGCTGATGGGGCAGCCCAAATCCAGCGCTAAGAGTTTGGGCGCAGCTTCAGGGCTTACGGTAAAACACAGTTCGTAATCGTCGCCAGCGGCAGCTGCCAAAGCACTCATGCTGTTTACACCCAGGACCGATTCGCCTTTGGCATATTGAGCATAATGTTTTTTATAAACCGGTGAAAGCGGAATGTTCTGCGCATTAATTGTGGCTCGGCACCGGCTGGCCGCACAAATATGTCCCAGGTCTGCAAGTAATCCGTCAGAAATATCTATGCAGCTGGTGGCGATGTCTCGCAGCAATAAGCCTGCTTTTAAGCGCGGCTGGGGGCGGTTTAAGCGGTTCAGGCAATATTGCTTTTCTTCAGTGGATAAGGCGGATGATAATTTTTTTTCTTCTCGGCCTAAACGATGTTGCGCACACTGCAAGCCTACGGCAGCATCGCCCAGTGTTCCGCTGACAAAAATCAGATCTCCAGCTTGAGCACCTGAACGTAGCAGGGCTTTATTTTTTGGCACCAGACCATGAGCCTGAATGGTTACGGTGAGCGGGCCTTGAGTGGTGTCGCCACCGATGAGTTCTATATGGGCTTGAGCTGCGAGTTCGAATAAACCTTCGGAAAAATCTTTAAGCCAGTTTGCATTTTGTTGGGATTTTTTCAGCGGTTTCTTTAGCGATCTGGCTCTGCTGTTTTTTTCTCCTTCGCCGGTCAATGATTGTGGCAGTGTTAAGGCTAAGGTAAAGGTAGACGGTTCAGCACCCATGGCGGCCAGGTCACTTAAATTAACCGCCAGTGCTTTGTAGGCGATATCCCGTGCGGATGTTTGCTGAGGAAAATGTACACCTTCAACCAGGGTATCGACCACGATAACCATTTCCTGGTTATCGGGAATGGTAACGATGGCGCCATCATCACCGATACCCAGCCTGGTACTTGGATGTTTTTGTTGTGACTTGTCGGCAAAAAAAGTTTTTATGATGCTGAATTCAGAGGGCATGGTTTTTCCTTACCCGCATCTTTAGATGCAGCCTGATAAATCATCTAGCCTGAGCGCAAAATGCGAATTCATGACTTGATCGGAGCTTTCCTGCCATGTTTATTTTGCCCCGAATTCAAGAGGGCGAATTTTTTTAGCTACTTTATCCAGCACACCGTTGACAAAACGGTAACTGTCTTCTGCGCCAAAAGTTTTAGCCAATTCTATGCCTTCATTAATGACTATTTGATAGGGGATTTCAATGCGCATACATAATTCGTAGGTGCTGATTCGCAACGCGGCCAGTTCTACATTGCCAAGCTCCTCTTTTTTAATATCCAGAAAAGGTTCCAGCTCAACATCGAGTTTTTCCAGGTTTGCAGGCACTTTATGCAGCAGCTCATGAAAATATTCCACGTCGGTTTTGCGCATATTGTTATCGTCGTGGAATTGTAATTCGATTTTGTTCAGGTCGTTACCTGTCATTTGCCATTGATAGAGGGCCTGCAAGGCGAAGCGACGGGCTTTACGCCGTGCCGAAGGGCTGACCTTGGCGCCTGGAGTTTCTGAAGAAGAAGGTGTACTCACAAGGCCTCAACATTTTTCAATAAGCTAACCATTTCAATAGCACTTAAAGTTGCTTCGGCGCCTTTATTGCCTGCCTTGGTTCCGGAACGCTCGATGGCTTGTTCAATGGTATCTACGGTGAGCACACCAAAAGTAACTGGTACGCCAGTATCAAGCGAAACATGGGCAATACCTTTCACGCATTCACCGGCCACATATTCAAAGTGTGGCGTGCCACCACGAATAACGGCACCCAGGGCAATAATGGCATCATGCTTTTTGCGTTCAGCCACTTTTTTAACGGCTAAGGGCATTTCAAAAGCCCCTGGCACGCGAATAATATCAATGTCTTTTTCGCTAACACCGTGGCGTTTTAACGTATCCAGCGCACCGGCCAGCAGGCTTTCTACAACGAAGCTGTTAAAACGTGCGACGACCAGCGCGTAACGGCCGCTTACTGAGTGAAAATCTCCCTCAACGGTATTAATAGTATGGGTAGTGGCCATAGTTGATTCCTGTTATAAAAAAATTAATTTTTTTACCGGCTTAAAAATACTAAGTGTCCTCAAAGGACAGGTATTCGATAATTTCCAGATCAAAGCCAGACAATGCATTAAATCGCATTGGCGCACTTAGCAGTCGCATTTTTTTTACGCCAAGGTCTTTTAATATTTGCGAGCCACTGCCAATGGTGCGATAGCTTTTACCGGGAACAAATTTTTCCTGCTGCGGGGATAAATAAGCATCAAGCCGCTGCAGCATATTGGATGAGTCTTTGTCCTGGGCCAGCAAGACCATTACCCCCGCTTCATCGTTGGCAATTTTTTCCATAACATTGGCTATGGTCCAACCGCCATTGGCTTGTTTGGTTTGCAATAAGTCCCTTAAGGTATCGGCATGATGCACTCTTACCAGCGGCGCTTCAACTTTTGACAGGTCACCTTTTGTAAGTGCCAGATGAGCATCACCGTCGATCAGATCCTGGTAGGCAATAATATTAAATTCGCCAAATTCAGTTTGGATGGTTTCTTCTCTGACCCGCTCAATGGTTTTTTCATGGAGGGAGCGGTAATGAATGAGATCAGCAATGGTACCGATTTTAAGGTCATGCATTTCTGCGAATTTTTCCAGATCCGGCCGCCGGGCCATGGTGCCATCGTCATTCATGATTTCAACAATGACAGCTGCCGGTTCAAAGCCTGCCAGCCGTGCCAGATCACAACCAGCTTCAGTGTGCCCCGCCCGATTCAATACCCCGCCAGGTTGTGCCATTAATGGAAACACATGGCCCGGCTGCACAATATGTTGGGGCTTGGCATCTCGGGCTACCGCCACCCGGGTAGTGTGCGCACGATCCGCAGCCGATATGCCTGTGGTTACGCCTTCGCGTGCTTCAATTGATACGGTGAAATTGGTACTATGGGCGGCTTGATTGTTATCTACCATCAAGGATAAACCCAGCTGTTCGCAACGCTGAGGGGTTAAGGTCAGGCAAATCAAGCCACGGGCTTTGCTGGCCATAAAATTAATATCTTCTGCACGCACCATGGATGCCGCCATAACCAGATCGCCTTCGTTTTCGCGATCTTCATCGTCCATCAGCACAACCATCTTGCCGCGTCGAATGTCTTCAATGAGTTCTTCAACCGAATTAAGGTTCATCTCTTGCCCGTTTAGAATGTCTGTTTAAAACTTTTTATGCACTGTTTTGCGCAGCGTTTATGTTCACAAAAAACCATGGTCTTGTAGAAAATCCTTCGACAGCTTTTCGCTGCCTATTGTATCAGGATCTGCAGCTTTATCGCCCATTAATAAACGTTCCAGTTGTCGGGCAATAATATCTACTTCCAGATTAACGCGAACACCGCTGCGCCAAGCGCCGATATTGGTTTCCTGGGCGGTATGCGGCACTATATTTAAATCAAATGTCGCACCCGACACCGCGTTCACGGTTAAGCTCACGCCATCAACGCAAATAGAACCTTTTTCGGCAATATAGCGTGCCAGTTCATCCGGCGCTTTAATACGAAAAAACAAGGAGCGCCCTTGATCTTGGCAATCGACTACTTCACCAATTCCGTCAACATGACCACTGACAATATGCCCACCCAGGCGCGAGCTGGGTGTTAGCGCTTTCTCAAGATTCACGCGCTGGCCGAGTTTAAGGCTTGCTAAGGTTGAACGCGCCAGGGTTTCTTGCGACACGTCAGCCCAAAAGCCATCACCCGGCAGTTCAACAACGGTAAGGCATACGCCGTTGGTGGCAATGCTGTCACCCAAAACCACATCGCTTAAATCAAGCTTTCCGCTGTGTATATAAAGGCGCAGGTCACCACCGATTTTTTGAAAACGGGCAACGGTACCAACGGCTGCAATTATACCTGTAAACATAATAGTTTTTCCTACAGTCTTTTCGGGCTTGAGGTGAGCAGCAAACGGATATCATCACCTACCTGCCGAATGTCTTTTATGTCCAGCGCCAAGCTCTGCTCCATGCGCTCGACACCCGGCAAGTTGTATAAGGGCCGGGCCTGGTTTCCCATCAATTTAGCTGCCAGATAAATAATTTGCTCATCAAGCAAGCCTGCCTGAACAAAAGCGCCGCTAAGTGTGGCACCGCTTTCCACTAATACTTCATTGATTTCAGCTTGCGCCAGAACAGTAAGCACGGCTGCCAGATCCAGGGTTTGGTCTTTAACCGGCATGGAAATCACCTTGGCACCAGCCGCCTGTAAAATTTTACATTGCGCATGAGCCGGGGTTTCTGCAGTAAATACCCAGGTTTCACCCGGCAAGCCTAGCATTTTAGCATCTTTCGGCAGGCGCAGCTTGCTATCCAGCACCACCCTTATGGGCTGTTTTATATCAGCATTGGTTTGCCAGCTTGCGGGTTTGTCGCCGCTCCAGTCTTCGAGGCGGACGGTCATGGAAGGGTTATCGGCCAATACTGTATCAACACCCATAACAATGGCATCGCTGCGCGCCCGCCACCGTTGCACATCGGCCCGGGCGGCGGGGCCGGTAATCCACTTGCTTTCACCCGAAGCCATGGCCGTTCGGCCATCAAGGCTGATGGCCATTTTAGAGCGTACAAAAGGCCGCTTGGTGGTCATACGGCTGATAAAGCCGGGGTTTAAAGCGCGGGCTTCGGCTTCCAGCAGGCCACATTTTGTAGTTACGCCATGCTGTTTTAGCAATGCCAGGCCTTTACCTGATACCAGGGGATTGGGGTCTTCCATGGCGGCCACCACTTTCGTCACGCCAGCGGCCAGCAAGGCTTCACAGCAAGGGGGAGTTTTACCGTGATGGCTGCAGGGTTCCAAGGTGACGTAGGCCGTGGCGCCTTTTGCTACGCCGCTGATATCAGCATTGCCGCCGGCAGCATCTCGCAGGGCATTAATTTCAGCATGTCCGGCACCTGCCTGTTCGTGCCAGCCCTGGCCGATAATGCGGCCATCTTTAACCAGCACACAACCAACCCGAGGATTTGGCTGGGTGGTGTAAAGCCCTTTCTCGGCCGATTGCAGGGCCAGGGCCATGTATTGCGTGTCGCTTGCAGAAAACATAGAGGGCAGAAAACCTGGAAATTAAAATCAGCTGTATAGTGAATCAAGCGCTTAGCGCCGCCTTTAGTCAGTCAATCAGCGGCGTTAGCAGCGCCAGTGTTTTCAGCACCCTCACGCTCAAGGCGATCAAGTTCTTCACGAAATTCACTGATATCCTGAAAGCTACGGTACACAGAAGCAAAACGCACATAGGCCACTTCATCCAGTTGGCGAAGGGCTTTCATCACTTCCTCCCCGGCTTTAACTGAACTGAGCTCCCGTTCACCGGTAGAGCGTAGATTATGCTTAATGCGGTTTAATGCGGCTTCTATTTCTTCGACACTGACCGGCCTTTTTTCCAAGGCCTTGAGCATGCCGTTACGCAGTTTTTCTTCGTTAAAAGGTTCCCGGGTGCCGTCACTTTTTACAATACGCGGCATCACCAGCTCTGCACTTTCAAAAGTGGTGAAGCGCTCGCCGCAGGTCAGGCACTCCCGGCGCCGACGCACCTGGTCGCCGTCGGCAACAAGACGGGAGTCTATTACCTTGGTATCGATTTCCTGGCAAAAGGGGCAATGCATAGGTTATTTCAATTAACTTTCATATACAGGAAAACGTGCACAAAGCTCCAGGGCTTTAGCTTTGACTGTTTCAACCACTGCTTCATTACCCATATCATCCAGAATGTCGCAAATCCAGCCGGCCAATTCTTCCGCTTCAGCTTGCTTGAAGCCGCGCCGGGTAATGGCCGGAGTGCCAATACGCAAACCGCTGGTGACAAAGGGTGAGCGTGGGTCGTTAGGCACGGCATTTTTATTCACGGTGATATTGGCCCGGCCTAATGCTGCATCGGCATCTTTACCGGTAATATCTTTATCAATTAAGTCCAACAGAAACAGATGATCGTCGGTGCCGCCTGACACAATTTTATAGGCGCGATCGATGAATACCTGGGCCATGGCACGGGCGTTAGTGAGTACTTGCTGTTGATAGACCTTAAACTCACCGGACATGGCTTCTTTAAAGCAAACCGCCTTGGCGGCAATTACGTGCATCAAGGGGCCACCTTGGCCGCCGGGAAATACTGCTGAATTAAGTTTTTTCTCCAGCTCTTCATTAGCCTTGGCCAAAATCAAACCACCTCGTGGCCCGGCCAGGGTTTTGTGGGTTGTGGTAGTGGTAACATCAGCAATTTGCACTGGGCTGGGGTATTCGCCCGCGGCAATCAAGCCTGCTACGTGGGCCATATCCACTACCAGGTAGGCGCCGACACTGTCAGCAATGTCGCGAAATTTTTGCCAATCGACCACCCGTGAGTAGGCAGAGAATCCGGCCATAATCATTTTCGGCTGGTGTTCTTTGGCCAGCTTTTCAACTTCCGCGTAATCTATTTCACCGGTTTCAGGATTCAAACCGTACTGAAAGGCACGGTAGATTTTACCGGAAAAGTTCACCTTGGAGCCGTGGGTCAGGTGGCCACCGTGGGCCAGGCTCATGCCCAGCACGGTGTCGCCCGGCTCTAACAAGGCCATATAAACCGCTGAGTTGGCCTGCGAACCTGAATGGGGCTGTACGTTGGCATAATCGGCACCGAACAGTTTTTTCGCTCGATCTATCGCCAGCTGCTCGATGACATCAACGTGTTCACAACCACCGTAATAGCGCTTCCCCGGATAGCCCTCGGCATATTTATTGGTTAATACCGTGCCCTGGGCTTCCATAACCCGGGGGCTGGCATAGTTTTCAGAGGCAATGAGTTCAATATGTTCTTCTTGACGACGGCATTCGCCTTGAATAGCATTCCAGATTTCGTCATCAAAACCCGCTATGGTCATATCTTTTGTAAACATTTACCTACCTCATCAACAACATACGTCTGAAATTTGCCCTGGTCGCTCATAACCAGTTTAACCACTAAACCCCTAAAGGGCGCTCATTTTACCCCAGACCAGCGCCAAGATCACATGAAATAGCTACATAACATCAGTAATCTTGCTCATAACCGGCGTTTTTAACCAGGCAGCCCTCCCGCCATGGAAATACAGCAGTCAGGGAATGTTCCGATCAGCGCCAAAATGGTTGCAGTTTAGCTCTGGTTTAGGTAGGTTTGGCCCCTAATACGTTGGACTAAAAAACCGAACAAACCCTCTAGACAAGTACATAAGCCTGCGGTGGCTTAACTGTGGCGAATTAACTATGGCTCAATACATTTACACCATGAACAGGGTCGGCAAAGTTGTGCCGCCTAACCGTGAGATTCTTAAAAATATCTCCCTGTCCTTCTTCCCCGGCGCTAAAATTGGTGTGCTGGGCCTGAATGGTTCGGGAAAGTCTACCTTGCTACGAATTATGGCTGGGCTGGACACCGATATAAACGGTGAGGCCCGACCACAGCAAGGGATAAAAATTGGCTATCTGCCACAAGAGCCGCAACTGAACCCCGATAAAGATGTTCGCGGCAATGTTGAAGAAGGCGTTGCCGAAATAAAGCAGTTGCTGGCTGATTTTGACGCAGTAAATGCGCAGTTTGCCGAGCCCATGTCGGATGAGGAAATGGATGCACTCATGACCAGGCAAGGCGACCTGCAAAATGCTATAGAAGCCGCCGATGCCTGGGATCTGGACAGAAAGCTGGAAATAGCTGCCGAAGCTCTGCGACTTCCGCCCTGGGATGCCGATGTAAAGGTGCTCTCTGGGGGCGAAAAACGCCGCGTTGCATTATGCCGACTGTTGCTCTCAGCGCCGGACATGTTATTACTCGACGAGCCTACTAACCATCTTGATGCCGAAAGCGTGGCTTGGCTTGAGCAATTTCTACTGCAATACAAAGGCACTGTTGTAGCCATTACCCACGACCGTTATTTCCTCGACAATGCTGCGCAATGGATTTTAGAACTTGATCGTGGGCAAGGCATTCCTTATGAAGGTAATTATTCTTCGTGGCTGGAGCAAAAAGAGCAGCGCCTGGAACAAGAAGGCAAACAAGAAGCGGCTCATCAGCGCACCATTAAAAGCGAGCTGGAATGGGTGCGTTCAAACGCCAAAGGCAAACGCACCAAAAGTAAAGCTCGCCTGGAGCGCTTTGAGGAACTTATGTCGAAAGAGTTTCAAGGCCGCAACGAAACCCAAGAGCTGTATATTCCACCTGGAGAACGTCTCGGCGACTTGGTGATTGAAGCCAGCAATATTGCCAAAACTTTTGGCGATAAAGTGCTCTATGAAAATTTAAGCTTTAAGATTCCCAAAGGCGCCATCGTTGGTATTATCGGCCCCAATGGCGCGGGTAAAACCACTTTATTCCGCATTATCACCGGGCAGGAACAACCCGACAGCGGCGAATTGCGCATTGGTGAAACTGTGGACATGGCTTATGTTGATCAATCACGGGATGAACTCGACGGTGAGAAAACGGTGTGGGATGAAATCTCTGGCGGTTCTGACTTTATTAAAGTGGGTAGTTTTGAGATGCCCTCACGCGCCTACGTGGGCCGGTTTAATTTCCGCGGCGCTGACCAGCAAAAACGGGTAAAAAATCTATCCGGCGGTGAACGGAACCGTCTGCATCTGGCCAAACTACTTAAAAAAGGCAGCAATGTATTGCTCTTGGACGAGCCCTCAAACGATCTGGATGTTGAAACCCTTCGCGCTTTGGAAGAAGCGCTGTTGGCCTTCCCCGGTTGCGCTGTTGTTATATCTCATGACCGCTGGTTTCTGGATCGAATAGCCACCCATATCCTGTCTTTTGAAGGCGATAGCAAGGTGGAATTTTTTGAAGGTAATTATTCTGAGTATGAAGAATACAAGAAGAAAACCCTGGGCATAGATGTACAACCCTCACGGATCAAGTACAAGAAACTGGTTTAATGCTTAAAAATTAAACCTGCCTCGATTTGATGCACTCTCCCCTGGTGGGGGAGAGTGTCTCTTTTGCCAAGCTAAGTCATTGATGTTAAATCAAAGGCAGCCCATTCAGTTTGTGAATACTGAAGATAAAATCTATAAATTAGATAAATTCTCTTAAAAGACGTATGATGCAAAACTTTCCGAAAATCTGCTTTGGAACAGACAAGTTAGCATCAAATTTCATCTTCGATGGTGGAAGCTAAGCTCCAGTAACCCTATAGATTATATTGAGGATCTCTCATGTCAGATTATTTAAAAGACATCGACCGCCTGGCCGCCTTGACCAATGAACAAGGTAGCTCGTGGCATGCCATTAACCCTGAATCTGCCGTGCGCATGCGCCTTCAGAACCGCTTCAACTCGGGCCTGGACATTGCCAAGTACACAGCCAAAATCATGCGTGCGGATATGGCTGATTATGATAAAGACACTAGCAAATACACCCAGTCACTGGGTTGCTGGCACGGATTTGTAGGTCAACAAAAACTGATTGCTATCAAAAAACACTTTGGCACCACCGACAAAAGCTACCTCTACTTATCAGGCTGGATGGTTGCGGCTCTGCGCTCTGAGTTTGGCCCTTTGCCTGATCAGTCTATGCACGAAAAGACATCGGTACCGGCTTTGATTGGTGAGCTGTATGACTTCTTGAAACAAGCCGACAGCTGGGAACTGAACCATTTGTTCCGTGACCTGGACGCTGCTCGTGAAGCAGGCGACGCTGCTAAAGAAAGCGAGATCATTAATAAAATAGACAACTTCCAAACTCACGTTGTGCCAATCATTGCCGACATTGATGCCGGTTTCGGTAACGCAGAAGCCACTTACCTGCTGTCCAAAAAAATGATTGAAGCCGGTGCCTGCTGTATTCAAATCGAAAACCAGGTTTCTGATGAAAAGCAATGTGGCCACCAGGACGGTAAAGTAACTGTTCCCCACGCTGACTTCCTGGCTAAAATCAACGCTGTTCGCTATGCCTTCCTTGAGTTGGGTGTAGAAGACGGTGTGATTGTTGCCCGTACGGACTCTCTGGGCGCTGGCCTCACCAAACAAATCGCCGTTACCAATGAACCTGGCGATTTAGGTGACAAGTACAACAGCTTCATTGACGGTGACATTATTAGCAGCGCAGATGATATTCAAAACGGCGACGTGGTTATCAAGCAAAACGGTAAGCTGATGAAGCCCAAGCGTTTAGCCTCTGGCCTGTTTCAATTCAAACAAAACAGCGGTTTTGATCGTGTAGTTCTGGATTGTATCACCAGCCTGCAAAACGGTGCCGACCTGTTGTGGATTGAAACTGAAAAACCTCACGTGGGTCAGATCGCCGAAATGGTTAACGCCATTCGCAAAGAAGTGCCTGATGCCAAACTGGTTTACAATAACAGCCCGTCTTTCAACTGGACCTTGAGCTTCCGCAAACAAGTATTCGATGCCATGAAAGAGGCAGGTAAAGATGTCTCGGCTTACGATCGTGAGAAGCTCATGAGTGCTGAATACGATGCCTCAGAGCTGGCCATTGAAGCCGACAACCTAATCCGCACCTTCCAGGCTGATGCGGCACGTGAAGCAGGTATTTTCCATCACTTGATCACGCTGCCTACTTACCACACTACAGCCCTGTCTACCGACAACCTGGCCAAAGGTTACTTCGGTGACGAAGGTATGTTGGCTTATGTAGCAGGCGTACAACGTAAAGAAATTCGACAAGGTATTGCCACTGTTAAGCACCAGGATATGGCTGGTTCTAATATCGGTGACGATCACAAAGAATACTTTGCGGGTGAAGCTGCGCTGAAAGCTGGCGGTAAAGACAACACCATGAACCAATTTGGTTAATAGTTGTTTGAAACGATAACGCTGTTATCAGTTGCAAAAAAGGGCGGACAAAATCCGCCCTTTTTTTATCCTGGTGTATTTAAAGATCGTCCGCAAACTTACTTGTCAAGCACTCAAGGCTCTTGGCAAATAAAATAAAACCCTTCGCATAACTGTTAGGCGTAAAAGGTGCCGAGCAATATCCCCGTAATCAATATCCATTAGTACCTTGTTGTTTTCATCAAAGTGTATTTAGCTTTTCGCTGAAAATTCAAGAATGCCAAAAAGCAATTTTTCCCAGAAAAATTTCAGCGCAAAAACACAAGCTGCTAAAAGTATTGAATATCTTCTGGAAAAATAAACATTGCTCTTGTCAGGTATACCAGCTCTTCAGGCTGAAGAGATAAGGAAAAATTTTTTAATGCCCAATAAAAAACAACTATGAAATATTAAGGGCGCCCAAAAATTATTTTTTTAAATCACCCGGTTATAGAGTTGATATAAGTCAATAAACTATGCCTTGTTATTGCGGCATACTGATCCTGCCCGATTGAAAGTTGAATGGGTATCTGAATTCAATGGCATAAAAAAACTATAAAACTATAAAACTATAAAACTATAAAACTAAAAGTATGCATTGCCTTATTAAATATCAAGGTCAAGCAGAAAATTTAAACAGAGGTAGCGGTTATGAGGTATAAAAGTAAGATCGGCGTATGCATGGCTTCATTGGGAGTCTTGTTGTCCTTGGTTTCAGTTGAAGTATTAGCAGCAGAGGCGGGCGATTTAATTATTCGTGGTCGAGTAATTAACATTAGTCCCGATGTTGATAGCGACGATGCGCTGGGCGCTGGATCGAATACTCCTGTCGATGTTGATAGCGCGACGACGATTGAAGTGGATTTTACTTATATGCTTAACCCGAATGTTGGCTTTGAATTAATCTTAGCTACAGCCAAACACGATATTAGTGGTGACGGAAATCTGTCAGCGCTTGGCGACATTGGCGAGACAGGTGTATTGCCGCCAACATTAACTGCGCAATACCATTTTTCGCCAACGGCAAACATGCGTCCGTATGCGGGGGTAGGCGTCAACTATACGTTGTTTTATGATGAAGATACTACAAGCTCACTGACAAATGGCCTGGGTGCCGGAAAAACAGATCTGGATCTCGATTCCTCTTTAGGCTTGGCGTTACAAGCGGGCGTTGATATTGATGTTGGCAACGGTTGGTTTTTTAATGCTGATGTAAAGTATATTCAAATTGAAACGGAGGCGACAGTAAAAGCCAATGGAGCAACAGCTACTAAATTTGATGTTGCTATCGACCCATGGGTATTCGGTATAGGCTTTGGAAAAGTGTTTTAAGGTTAGTTTTTATTATAACCGCGGGCCTTGCTGTCAGTAGTGAGTCTGACGCCCAGAAGAGGCCCGTGGGTATATTATGTTGTTGACCCTTTCAGGGTCACTTGAAAAATATAATAAATCTTAAGGACGCCCATAGTTATTTGACAAATTAACACATTAAACCAAGTTCCAAACCATCTGCTTATTGTCAGACCACTACAGCACTATAAAATGAAAATTTTCTGACCTGCACCGGCAAGGAATTGATGCTTGTGCCTGCCAAATAAAATCTATTTTTGCATCACTCTACTGCTTATTGAACAGGGCATGTTTATGATGAGCATGGCAGATATGCTCTGAAGAGATGAATAAAAATAAATTGCTGATGAGGTGTTGATATGTATAAGCCTCATCGTCTTAACACCGCTAACCATCTACCAAGGTTTAACAAGCTAGCCAGAGATTGTGCCAAATAAGTTAAAGCACAGGCTAACAAAATTTTTTCAGCGATTTTTAATTTTTCTGCTGGCAAATAACCTTCTCTTAAAACCGGTAAAGCCCTGCCAAAACTGGCGTTGAATTCGACCGGTAGAGTAATCAGGTGAACTAGTGACAGGGTTAACATGCTTAAGATTGCCGTGCCGAACAGCAGGCCGCCTAAAACAGGTGATTTAGTTAAAAGCACCGCCAGGGGCGCAATTAAAATAGCCGTGGAGCCTAGCTTTTCCATCACCTGAGCCAGCTTGACCAGGCGAGTGCGCAATAAAATCGGGCCGTAGCCTGCATTATGTTGTAAGGCATGGCCAACTTCATGAGCGGCGGTCGCCACTGCTGTTAGAGATTGGCCTGTCATGTTGGAGGCGGTAAGCCTGACACATTTTGTTTCCGGATCATAGTGGTCGCCTAGTTTTGTTTCTTCGAGTTTTACACCTGCTAATTTGAAACGCTCAAGTAAATGTGTAGCCAATTCGCCACCAGTACCTTGAAGACTTTTGTCTTCGGTTTGGTGTTTCGATAAAACATGTTTGGCCCATATGCTGGGGAGCATAATGGCAGCAAACACTATGGCTATTAAAATAATAATTATCATGGGCATATTTTATATCAGTATGAAATAAAAATTTATTTGTTTGGTCCTGATGGTTTCTCTGTTTGAGGTTGACAGAAATATTGTTATTGCTTTTTTGCTAAAGTATTTGGTTTGTATTATTACGAAATTAGTAGCGCTATGGGCTATTTTAAATGCATCACAAACAGCCTGGGCAGAAAATTGTTGCTGGCTGTATTGTATACTATTTTGTTTATTTTTTCAGTTTGTTAGCGTTATGTGAATTGCATCATTGGGTGTTTTTGGGTGCTGTACTATCTTGTGTTTGCCTTCTTGCACATGTCCTGTGCATGCAGTTGGTGTTAATTGATTGGATTGAATTTTATTTTTAATTGCAATGGAGAAAGGACGATGAAAAAGATAATTTTGCTTGTATTAGCCCCAATAGTTTTACTGATTTCAGCGGAAACGGTTTTCGCGGGTGATAAATATCAGGGTGCGGCAAAAGGCCAACAGGGGATGATCTTTGGTCAGGAATTAATGACCAATGAAGAACTGGCTCAACACCGTGAAGATATAATGAAGCTTAAAACTAATAAAGAGCGTGAGGCATATCGCCAGAAGCATCATGCATTGATGAAAAAGCGTGCCGAGGAGCGTGGCGTAACCATTGCTGATGTACCTCCGGGTAAAGGAAAGGCTTCGAATCCTGAGAGTGAGAGTGGCCGTGGCGTGGAGCTGGGTAATTTGCCTGAATAATAATTAAGTGTAAGAACTCACGCGCTGTTAAAAATCAGCGCGTGAGTGTTCTGGAATCCCTTGGTTTTTGACAATCGAGTGATCACTGTCCTTGAACACATGCAGTTAAATATTTTCTAAACATATAAGATATTTAACATGGGTCTCATCCATCATAGCGCGCACCCGGCCTGCAACTTATTTATATCTTAAACCAGCACTATAAATTGTACGGCTATACATAACCGTTCAATCGGCAGAAAGTGATGCCACCAATTGTAAAATATTACCCAAATCACTAATGCTTGGCATTGTTCTTATTTTTTGATCAGCAGGTAAAAGAAATTTTTCAGGGTCTAGATGGGCTTCTTGAATAGACTTTAGTTTAAACCTGTCATCGTAGCGTAATATAGCCACGTCATTGCCGAAGGTTGATTCCATTGCGGCGCGAATCTTTTTGAAATCTTCCGGTGTATTTTCAGTCTCTTGAGCACGGGAAACATTTTGCATGGCGAGTTTTAAAGCAACCACTCTGGCATCATCGGTAATAACAATTTCCTTAACTTCTTCCCTTTGGTTATCGGGATCGATGATCCGGGCTTCCCATACGGTACCCTTTATTCCGGCCAAGGTTTCTGTTTTATCGGTCATGGTAAGCTTGCCATTGGTAGGCATTTTTTGTAATCTTTTTTGCGCCCGGTTTTGTAGAAATTTTGTAATTCTCCAACCCTCCACCTGCTCTCTAAAAGCCTTTACATCGGTGACATTATTGCCGTTAATCATGTACATTTTTGTGCCTTTAACCAGCAAATAAAATTCTTCTTCTATTTGAATTTTAATGTTTTCCTCGTCTAAATATTCTAGAGTCATTTGGCGGTTTTTACTGGTTAGCTCGTAAATGCCAACTAATCCTGCTGATGCAAGTGGAGCGAATGATGATAAGGAAATTAATAAAAACAACGAAAGAGCTTTCCTGCGCAGTTTTTTTTGCTTGGTAATTTGCATAATAAGAGTATCTGAGTACATGGTTTTCCTGGAGGCCTCTATGGGAAAAAGCTTCATTGGAAGGGCCCGATGAAGGTTCTGATCCACTAATATAACGTTTATATCTTTAAAAAATTAAAGGCAGAGCGCAATTTTTAAATTTTATTAATTAAGTATTAGACTAAAAGCAGTCGCAATTCAATGAAAGATTTGTAAACCCTGATGTTTTGATAACCATTAGCTTTAGTTTGCTTGGTTTTTAGAAGGTTTTAAGCGTCGCAGCGTTATGAGCTCATTTCGGGGCGGGTTCCAATAGTGGCTTTTAGTTTGATCTTTTCTCCTCCGCGTTTAATTTGCAGGGATACTGTGTCGCCGGGTTTGTTGCGCGCAACCTGGTTCATGGTATAGAAGGGGTTATTAACAGGCTGGCCGTTGAAGTGAGTAATAATATCCCCGGCTTGCAACCCTGCCTGGTGACCGGGGCCGTTTTCCATTAATCGGGAAATGAGCATGCCCGGTATATAATCAATATTCATTGATTGGGCAATGGCTGGAGTGAGCATTTTAACTTCCATGCCCAGCCAGCCGCGAATAACTCTACCATTTTTAATAATTTGCTCAAGTACATCCAGAGCAAGCTCCGCAGGTATAGCAAAGCCTATGCCTTGGGAGCCGCCAGAGTTGGAAAATATGGCGGTGTTAATGCCCATCAAATTCCCATAAGCATCCACCAGGGCGCCGCCGGAGTTGCCGGGGTTAATGGCGGCATCGGTTTGGATAAAATCTTCGAACGTGTTGAGCCCCAGGGTTTTTCTTCCGGTTGCACTGACAATACCCAGGGTCACCGTTTGGCCAATGCCAAATGGATTGCCGATGGCGAGCACAACATCACCAACGGCAGCGACTTTATTAGCTGGAGGTAGGATCACAGGCAGATCCTGTAAGTCCACATGCAATACGGCCAGGTCTGTTTCAGCGTCAAGTCCGGCTACGGTGGCCTGGCTGTATCGGCCGTCCTGCATTGCTACGAGAATTTCATCTGCACCTCTAATAACATGGTGATTGGTAAGAATGTAACCGCGTGGGTCAACAATAACCCCGGATCCAAGGCTTGATTCCAGGCGTTTTTGTGAGGTTTCGTTGCCGAAAAAACGCTTGAAAAAAGGGTCGCTGAAAAAAGGATGGAGTTTGCGCGCCACGGTTTTAGTAGTGTAAATATTAACCACGGCCGGGGCGGCCTTTACCACGGCCTCGGTGTATGATACCGGGCCTGAGTGTGGGTGATTGCTGACTGAAATGGTCGAGGGGTGTTGGTGACCGGCATTAGAGGGCTCTGGTGTGGATTGCGGGCCAAAATAAACCATTATTAGAGCTGCAACGAAACCAATGAGTGCAGGGCCTGCTAGAAAGCGTAGGGTTTTTATTAAGGGCATTGCTAATAACCTAGTGATGGATTTGTTTTGCAGCTCTCTGGCATTTTATAGGTTAAGCTAAGGCGGTAATAGTGGGTAGTGCTTTTCAGGTCTGCCTGGCTCTATAAGACTTTAGCGTCTGTTCATTTCATTGCTATTGCTTCGTGGCCCTGTTAGAAAAACAAATGGCAGCGTATAATGCTGCATATTCTAAACCTAAGCCCAGTCCTCCAGGAAGCTGTGACTTTGTCAAGCCTTCCTTAAGTATTTAAGTGTTTAAAATTAAAGGAAATAAATCATGTCCAAGCTGGTAGCACCTCACGGAAATGAAACCCTGAAAATTCTTTTGCTCGCAGGTTCTGACTTGGAGCAGGCAAAGCAAAAGGCAGTGGATCTGCCTCAGGTAAAAATAAGTTCCCGGGAAGTCGGTGATTTGATTATGCTGGGTATTGGCGGATTTACGCCTTTAGACGGGTTTATGGGGCAGGCAGACTGGCAGGGCGTGTGCGATAACATGACCCTGGCTAACGGTGTGTTTTGGCCCATTCCCATTACTCTTTCTGTTGCTCAGGCAACGGCCGATGGGATAGAAACCAATAGTGAAATAGCCCTGGTGGATGGCGAAACCGGTGAATTAATGGGCTCAATGACAGTCACGGAAAAGTACACTATTGATAAGGCTCATGAATGCGAGACAGTTTTTAAAACCACTGATGAAGCCCACCCTGGGGTAAAAATGGTGATGGCTCAGGGGGAGGTAAACCTGGCCGGGCCGGTTAAGGTTTTTTCGCAAGGCGAATTTCCTGAAAAATACCGCGATACTTACATGACGCCGACTCAAACCCGTGAGCTGTTTGAGCAAAAAGGCTGGAGTACGGTAGCGGCTTTTCAAACCCGCAACCCCATGCACCGCTCACATGAATATCTGGCAAAAATTGCCATTGAAATTTGTGATGGTGTAATGATTCATTCTTTGCTGGGTAAACTTAAGCCCGGTGATATTCCTGCTGACGTGCGACAGGAAGCTATTGGCACCTTGATTGATAACTACTTTGTTGAGAATACCGTGGTTCAATCCGGCTACCCGCTGGATATGCGTTATGCCGGACCAAGAGAAGCGCTTTTGCATGCCTTATTTCGTCAGAACTATGGCTGCTCTCATTTAATAGTGGGCCGTGATCATGCCGGGGTGGGTGAGTACTACGGACCTTTTGATGCGCACCATATTTTCGATGAAATTCCACAAGACGCCTTAATTACCCAGCCGCTCAGAATTGACTGGACCTTCTGGTGTAATAAATGTGGCACCATGGCTTCGATGAAAACCTGCCCTCATGAGGCGGCTGACCGGGTGTTGGTGTCGGGTACCAAATTAAGGAAAGCCCTGTCAGAAGGTGAGGCGGTGCCTGACAATTTTAGCCGCCCCGAAGTATTGGCAGTATTGGCTAAGTACTACAGCAGCATTGCTGAAGAAGATAAGGTCAAGGTTGAACTGGCTGGTCATTCGGCAAAATAAATGTTGGTGTGCTTGGCTGATTGGGGTGTTTGCTGATAATGACAAGGACATTTCCAGCCGGTGAACAGCGCCAGGTGCTTGAGTTAAGTGGCCAGGCAGGGGCTTGGGCCAACGCTCTGAGCACGCCTCGCAAACTCGAAATTCGTACTCACCAAGCTAAAGTAGCCGGCAGTAAGCAGGCCACGGCGGTTGCCATTGTGTGCCATCCTCATCCTTTGTTCGGGGGCTCTATGGATAACAAAGTGGTGCACACCCTGTGTCGAGCCTATCGGGATTTGGGTATACATGCGGTACGATTTAATTTCAGAGGCGTGGGGCAAAGTGAGGGTGAGTATGGCCGTGGAGAAGGTGAGCAGGACGATCTCGCTTTGGTGGTTGATTGGGTGCGAGGTCTGGAACCCGATCTGCCTATTTATATTGCAGGATTCTCCTTTGGAGCCTATGTTGCAGCGAGTTATATTATCCACCAAGTTGCGAGAAGGTATGTCGAAGGCAGCGAGCAAGTGCTTATTCATGCAGAAAATATACCTGTGGAGCACTTGATTCTGGTGGCGCCGCCGGTCAATCATTTTGATTTTGACAAGCTGCGCCTATTTCCGTGTCCTACGGTGATTATTCAAGGCCTGGATGATGAGGTGGTGCCTGCGGATGAGGTGATAAGCTGGTCAAAGTCCGTGAAAGTAAAACCCCCGGAAGCCGATGATAAAATGGTTAAAACCAAACCCGCCCAATTACTTACCCTTGAGCAGACCAGTCATTTTTTCCATGGCAAGTTGAGTGAGTTGAAAACCAGTGTGGCAACCGCGCTGAATAACATATAAAGGTCTTCCTGGTTATTATCATGAGCAGTACTGAATCATTAGCACCCTTGCAGCGTTATCAGCGCGATCTGGCTAAGGAAGGGTTTGCGCCGGATGCTGCTCAGGCATTGGCTGTTGAGCATTTGCAGCGTTTGTACAATGACCTGTTGCAGCGTCACAATCACCAGTCCAGGCAGCAATCCTCCATTTATCGTTTGAAGAATTTACTGCGCAAAAATCAGGTTGAGCCTGTTCAGGGCTTGTATCTGTGGGGTGGTGTTGGTCGTGGGAAAACCTATTTGGTGGATACTTTCTATGAAAGTCTGCCGTTTGAAAAAAAGATCCGCATTCATTTCCATCGCTTTATGCAGCGAGTGCATCGAGAATTGCAGCGTTTGCAGGGTAAGAAAAACCCCCTGGAGATTATTGGGCGCCAGTTTGCCAGCGAAGCTGAGGTGGTTTGTTTCGATGAGTTCTTTGTGTCTGATATTACCGATGCAATGATACTGGGCGGGCTGATGGAGCAGTTGCTAAAGCGTGGGGTGGTGCTGGTTGCCACCTCTAACATAGTGCCCAGTGAGCTATACAAAAATGGCTTGCAGCGTGATCGCTTTCTGCCGGCTATTAATCTAATCCAAACCCATACTCAAGTGGTGAATGTAGACAGTGGTGTTGATTATCGCCTGCGGGTGTTGGAGCGAGCCGAAATTTATCACTACCCCCTTGATCCTGGCGCTGATGCCGAGCTGGAGCGTTGTTTTCGGCAGTTGGCGCCCGAAGAGGGTTCGGTCGGTGAAAATATAGAAATAGAAGGGCGTTTGATAGCAACGCGCCGCCTCGCCGATGGTGTGCTTTGGTGCGATTTTTCAGCCGTGTGTGACGGCCCCAGAAGTCAAAATGACTATATAGAGCTTGCACGAGAGTTCCATGCCGTGTTGATCAGTAATGTGCCCAAAATGGGTGTGAGCAATGATGATCAGGTGCGGCGGTTTATTAATCTGGTTGACGAGTTCTATGATAGAAATGTAAAGCTGATTATTTCTGCTGCTGTAGATATCGATGATTTGTATGCCGGGGGGCGGCTGGAATTCGAATTTCAGCGTACCCGCAGCCGTTTACTTGAAATGCAATCCCATGAATATTTGGCGCGTATGCATTTAGCCTAGTGGGCGGGGCAAGAAAGGTTTCAAATTAGCTTTTAAAACGTCTGTTTGAGACGATTAGCCGCCATTCCCCCTTGTAATATTATGGATGTTTCGGTACTATTCGCCCTCTTAATTTTTGCTTTGGTCTTTTCGGGCGCTCGTTTGTAGGGTGGGTGCTGGTAGAAAGAGAAAGTCGTAAAACAAACCTTTGGCATTTAAGTTTTGTAAGTGTCGGGTAGATTTGAGTAGAGAGTCATGAAAACATACAGTGCCAAACCTGAAACCGTTAAACGAGATTGGTATGTCGTTGATGCCGATGGGAAAACATTGGGGCGATTGTCCAGTGAGATAGCCTCCCGTCTGCGTGGCAAGCATAAGCCCGAATACACGCCCCATGTGGATACAGGCGACTATATCGTTGTCATCAATGCAGAAAAAGTACGTGTTACCGGTAATAAAGCGGCTAAAAAAATGTACCATTTTCATTCGGGTTATACCGGTAGCTTAAAGTCAGTAAGTTTTGAAAAACTGATGGGCCGCAAGCCAGAAAAAGCCATTGAACTGGCCGTTAAAGGTATGTTGCCTAGCAATCCTTTAGGGCGGGCCATGCAGCGTAAGCTTAAGGTTTATGCCGGGGCTGAGCACCCGCATACTGCACAGCAGCCATTAGAGCTGGTCATCTAACAGGTTTTTATTTTAAAGGCGATTAACGTGGAAACAAATTACGGAACAGGTCGACGCAAAACATCTACAGCCAGAGTTTTTTTACGTCCGGGTTCAGGCAACATTGTCATTAACGATAGAACTCTGGATGAGTATTTTGGCCGCCCTACAGCTCGTATGGTTGTGCGTCAGCCGCTAGAGCTGGTGGAAATGGTCGATAAATTTGATGTCAAAATCACTGTAAAAGGTGGTGGTATTGGCGGTCAGGCAGGTGCTATTCGTCATGGTATTACTCGTGCATTGATGGAATACGACGAAACATTGAGATCACCTTTGCGTAAAGCTGGATGGGTGACGCGTGATGCCCGTGAAGTTGAGCGTAAGAAAGTAGGCCTGCGTAAAGCACGAAAACGTCCACAATTCTCAAAACGCTAAGCGTGTTGGGTGATGGTTATTTGCGGCGATAGTTGGTTGAACAATCCTGCTTTTAATTAATTTTATAACGCTCAGCCCATTATTGGATTGAGCGTTTTTTTTATCTGATTTTGGTTGGCGAGAAGGTTTGGCTGATCTGGGATATGCAGGTTTCGCCGCATTTCTCGCCAGCTTGCTCAATGCTTAAAAGTACGATCGGGGGTATCTTTACATGACAGACAGCGTTAATGAGGGTCGCCGATGGTTCCTGATAGGAGCTACCGGGGCTATAGGTGCGGTAGGGGCTGCGGGTGTGGCAGTTCCTTTTGTTAGATCCTGGAACCCCAGCGCCAAGGCCAAAGCAGCCGGCGCGCCTGTTAAAGTTGATATCAGTAAACTGGAACCCGGCGGACGCATCATCGCTGAATGGCGCAGCAAGCCGGTGTGGATAGTGCGTCGTACCGAAGAATCTTTGGCCGCACTTGCCAAAATTGAAGACAGTTTACGTGACCCCGCTTCCGGGCAGGAGCAGCAACCGAATTACGCTCAAAACCAATACCGTTCGCGTCGTGCGGAAATTCTGGTGCTGGTCGGTTTATGCACCCACTTAGGTTGTTCTCCAACTTACCGTCCCGAAGTCGGTGCCGCTGACTTGGGCGGTGATTCATGGCAAGGTGGCTTTTTCTGCCCATGTCATGGATCCAAATTTGATTTGGCAGGCAGGGTATATAAAAGTGTGCCCGCACCTACAAATCTGGTAGTGCCGCCTTACATGTTCGAGAGTAATAATGTCATCGTCATTGGTGAAGACGAGGAGCTTGCCTGATGAAACAGCTATTTGGTTCAATTATGGGGTGGGTGGATGAAAGACTGCCTGTTACCAAAATGTGGGAAGAGCAGGTTGCCAAATACTACGCACCCAAAAACTTTAATGTTTGGTACTACTTTGGCTCCTTGGCGCTGTTTGTGCTGGTTAACCAACTGTTAACCGGTATTTGGTTGACCATGGATTACAACCCTACCGGCGAGGGTGCATTTGACTCTATTGAGTACATCATGCGTGACGTTGAGGACGGTTGGTTGTTACGCTATCTGCACTCAACCGGTGCTTCGGCATTTTTTATTGTGGTTTATCTGCACATGTTTCGTGGTTTGATGTACGGTTCGTACAAACAACCCCGTGAATTGCTGTGGATTTTTGGCATGTTCATTTATCTGGCGCTGATGGG
>JBECKY010000064.1:0-9084 GCA_040235475.1 Pseudomonadales bacterium | reverse complement strand
CTTTATTTTCTGGCACTACTGCTGGATCAATTATTTTCAGTACATATTGATCACGCATTTGCGCTAACATTATGACCTTTGTTTGCTCCTCGATCAGATCATTCAGAACTTTCTGCATTTCAGCAATGGGGGTTTCAGCCATTTTTTTATTGAGATACTGAATACTTTTTTTTGCATCCGCAATATCTTGCTGAATTATGTACTGGTTAATATCATCAACCAGCCATTGCACCCATTTCTGGGCAACAAAAGGTGAGCGATGCAAGGCCGTTATTTCCACAATACCGGTATCTTTGTCGAGATTAACGTTTATGTTCTCGAGTAATTCTTTAACCGCTTCCTGATCACTGGGTTGCTGTTCTTTTTTCCAGTTACTGCTTGTTTTCCACTGCCATGTTTTTGTTTGTTCATTATAAATATTTTCATCAAAAATGAGTTTAGTATTTGCTTCATCCCAGAATTTTATGCCAAAAATTTCTGCTTTTAAATTGTGCTTTTCTATAAATTGGCTAAGAAAAGCACGTGATTTAAGTGTTTCCACGGCGACTTTTGTTTTATCAAGACCAGGGTTAACCCCTGGCATGGAGGCCAATCCGCCAAAGCGGGCCGCCAGTTCAGCAACACCAGATTGCCCTGCTTCAGCAGAGGAAATTAAGGTAGCACTTGATTGATAAATATTGGGCAGGCTAAGGGAAATGACTACAGCAATGGTGGCGCAAAACAGGGTAGTGGCAACAATTATCCACTTGCCCTGCCAAACAGCTTGCCACAGTTCTTTTAGGTCGATTTCATCTTCTGTATGCCTGGCATAAAATTGATCTGGACTTGACAAAGCAGCCTGACATTGTTCTGCCGCTTGCGACGTTTTTTTTTCTTCTGCTCCACTCATAGCTAAAACCTGTAAGTAGTAAAAATTTCACTAAAAGTTATTTCTAATAAGACATTCTTTATATCCTTAACAAAAAATATAAAGGCAGCTGTAACTAACACTATTTAAAACACATCAATACTTTTTAAAGCCGCCACGGTCGTAGACAAATTAAATAAAATGTGACTGATATTGGCCCAATAAGTAAGGCCACTGACTTTATCAACATCAAACGGTACTATAATGGTATCGCCTGGCGCTACAGACTTGCTCCGCCGCGCAAACCACCCCTTTTTTACTGCCGCTACCCGGCCATTGGCTTTGATAATGTAAATCCGCTTTTTATCGGCTTTTGCCGTATAGCCGCCACTGGAGTAAATGTAATCATATACATTGGTGTTTTTTGAATAAAGATGAGAAGTTGGAAATTGCACTTCTCCTAGCACGGTAATTTCTGATGATTTTTGGGGAATGACCAAGGCATCATTATTTTTTAATTTAATTGTTTCATTCGATTTTGCATGGAGTATTTTTTGCAAATCTATAACCAGCCGACCGGTAGCCCTTGTGGTTAACAGTTGGTCGACAAGGTTTCCACCCAATGCTGCTGCATCCTGCTTGCCGGTAAGATCCCGCGCAGCTTCGAGTTTTAATTCTGTAACATCTTTTTGTATTTGTTGCTGAAACCGGTCTAATTGTTCCTGTTCTTTTTGTCGAAGGTGTTCACGCAGAAAAATCGCAGCATTGGGTTCGGCGAACTCTGTTAAACCTCCGGCCCGGGCAATCAAGTCAACAACGGTGTCACCTTTAAAGATTGGGTATTTTCCTGGAAAATTCACTTCTCCGTTAATTGTGGCCGTTTCTCGCTCGTTCCAGTTAGGAATGCGTTTTATATAAAGCTGGTCTCTGGACACCAGAGGCGTATTAATATCAGTGCTTTGTTGATCCAAATTAAGGGCTATGCGTTTGAAATTTTGATATTGACTACCATCCAGCTCTGCTCGGGTAATTTCAGCCGCCAGACCATAAGCTTTTTCAGTAAAGCCACCGGCGGCTGTTATAAGTTCGGCGGCTGTCATGCCTTTTGTCAGCGGATAAATGCCGGGAACCCTCACATGACCAGAAATAGAAACAATTTTTACCGGTTCACCTTGTTTTGCCTGGGCTTCAAGGCTACTTATTAGCTCTGCGATCAATATTTGCCTGTTGGTATTATTTAAACCAAAAACTAAAACCTTGTCTCTTGGAAGCAGGACTGGATCTTGCTCAGTACCTGGTTTGTTAATGGCCTGGCCGATTGAGAATGCCCTGGCTTCAACAGTACGCTCAGGCTGCTTTTCTCTGACAATCAGCGCGTAATCTAAATCAGCGGAGGGCAGCATTTGATGAACGGATGAAATAATATTGCTAACCCTTAACCCTGGTTTCCAGGCAAAGCCACCGGGCCGGTATAAATGGCCGCTGACCATTACTGCATTTTCAATATCACCCAGTACGGGGAAAATTTCCAGCACATCGCCGTTTTTCAGTGGCTCAGAGCGGCCTTTTACCGTGGCAAGATCAAGATCAACAATGGTGCGCTGCCCCTTGGGGTTAATACGCTCGACACGGCTCGCCGGCGGATAAGCCGTTGGCAGGTAGCCCCCGGCCAACTGAATCAGTTCAACAGCGGTTTTTTCATCTTTGAGTTCGTAAATAGCCGGCCTGCGCACTTGCCCAGTCACACCTGCCGTTTTACCTATGGGTGGGATAAAAATAACGTCTCCAGGCTGTAGTCGCTGATCACCACTGGTATCGCCCCGATGAAGCAAGTCATAGAGGTCTATTTTGCCAACGGTTTTGCCCTTGCGTTTTAGTTGTATATTGCGCAAGGAACCCACTTTTGTAACACCGCCACTGACAAACAAGGCATTGGTGATGGTGGATAGTGCACTGATGGTGTAGGAACCTGGGCGGTAGGCTTCGCCCAGCACAAAGACACGGATCGAGCGTAATGCGCCCATGGTGATACTGGCTTTAACGCCAATCATCTGTTTCGCAACGATTTCGTTTAAGTATGCTTTTAGCTCCTGAAAGCTTAAACCCGCAACGGTTAGAGGGCCAATATCCGGGAATTGCAGCACGCCCTCACGGTCAATCATTAGCTCGTAGATTGCGTTTTCCTTACCGTAAAGCTGCACTTTAACGGTATCACCAGGGCCAATGACATAATCGGTGGGTATTGGTATATCGGTAGCAGGGGCAAAGGTGGTGGGTGTGCCTGCGAAGAGGTCGTAGCCGTACTGCTTTAGGCCCTGCTGATGTTTAGTTTCATTTGCCCTGGTTTTACCACCTGAATCGCCGGCTTGAACCTGGGTGTTCCTGGCTTTTATGGTCTCTTCAACCTGCAGCGGCGAAGAATCAGGCGAAGAAACCGGTGCTTGCAGTACAGGCAGGGTTATACCCAGTTGTTTAGCCAAGCGCTGTTGTTCTGATGGGGAAAGTTTTTTAAAGGCTTCTAGTTGCTGGCTTGATGGCGCTTGCCCAAGTCCAAAATTTTGCGCAGCTTGAGCTGAAAGAGTGGTCAGAAAAGGGATCAACAACAGGAGCAAGGCGGTTTTTAAAAAGTGGTTCTTAGGCATTATTGATATGTCTTGTTTTAAAAGGGTTCGCGTTGTAATACCACGGGTTTCTAAAAGTGGGGTTAGCGAAAACCTGCTTCAACCAACTATGCCGCAATAATGAAAGCAGCTAGTATCACCGATTCTCGTTATAATTCAAGCCCATTTGGACATTATGCGGAAAGCATCAAAAACCGGAACGCCTGATCACGACCAGATTCCAGCGTTCCAGACCCAGGCATTGTACTTCAACCTAAACCTTGCCTTTGCAGCTGGTACTTACCATTCAATATATCTTGCCACCAAGCCCTGTTGTTTAAATACCACTCCACTGTTTTTCGTATACCGGTATCAAAACTTTCCTGGGGTTTCCAGTTCAGCTGATTGGCAATTTTTTCAGCATCAATAGCATATCTTTTGTCATGCCCTGGGCGATCCTTCACATAGGTGATTAGCCCTTTATAACTTGCTTGTAAAGGCACTAGTTCATCAAGAATATCGCACAGAGTATGCACAACCTCCAGGTTAGTTTTTTCATTACAGCCACCCACGTTATAGGTTTCACCTGGCTGCCCTTGTTTGATCACTGTTTCTATTGCTCTGGCATGATCTTCTACATAGAGCCAGTCCCTTACATTGTCACCTTTACCGTATATAGGCAATTGTTTACCTGCCAGCGCATTGAGTATTACATGGGGAATGAGTTTTTCAGGAAACTGGTAAGGGCCATAATTGTTTGAACAGTTAGTGGTTAGCACTGGCAAACCGTAGGTATGATGCCACGCACGTACCAAATGATCGGATGCGGCTTTGCTGGCTGAGTAAGGCGAATTAGGTTGGTAGGGTGTGGATTCGGTAAAGTAACCCGTTTCTCCCAGCGAACCATACACTTCATCTGTAGACACATGAAGGAAGCGGAATTGATCCTTATCTTTACCACTCAGGCCTTGCCAGTATTGCCGGGCTTCTTCCAAAAGGATGTAAGTACCGTTGATATTGGTTTCGATAAAGGCCGAGGGGCCGGTAATGGAGCGATCGACGTGGGATTCAGCAGCAAAGTGAACCAGGGCAGTTGTTGATTCTTCTTGTAATAGCTGCCGTACCAGGGCTTGATCACAGATATTGCCCTGCACAAAGCGAAAACCCGGGTGTTTTTCTACAGATGCCAGACTGGCCAGGTTACCGGCATAGGTGAGCGCATCCAGCACCACGATCTGGTCTTGGGGATTATGGGCCAGCCAGTGATGAACAAAGTTAGCGCCAATAAAACCGGCGCCACCGCTTACAAGCAATCTATTATTCATTATGTTTAACTTTAAGGTCATCCAGCATTTGTCTGAGGGCTACTCGCCAGTGAACGGGCTTTATGGCTAGAGCATTAACCATTTTACCTTTATCCAATACCGAATAGCTGGGCCGCTTGGCCGGGGTCGGGAATTCTCGTGTTGATACAGCTTGTATCGGAATATTTTTATTTAACAGTTTACGCTCCAGCGCCTCTTCCTGAACAGCCATGGCAAAATCGTACCAACTGGCCACGCCGGCGTCTGACCAATGATAGATGCCCGTTAACTCACTGCGTTGACAACACTGCCAAATCAGTGAAGCCAGTTTTTTTGCGTAGGTAGGTGTACCTACCTGGTCTGCAACTATCTTTAGTTCGTCTTTTTCATTCATCAGTCTGAGCATGGTTTTTACGAAGTTGTTGCCATAGCTTGAATACAACCACGCCGTTCTAATAATCAGGTGTTTTTTTGGCAAAATTTCAGCTATGGCTTGCTCTCCCAATAACTTGGTTTTGCCATAGTAGTTAATAGGATTGCTTGCCGCATCTTCCTGATAAGGTCTGGAGGCTGTGCCATCAAAAACAAAATCGGTTGATATATGAATCAGCCTGATATTAAATTCTTTACACAGTTCGGCAAGATTTTTAGCGCCGCTTACATTAACTTTATAGGCTTTTTCCCGCTCGGCTTCTGCTTTATCAACAGCCGTATAGGCAGCAGCATTGATCAGCACATCCGGTCTCAGCTCGCTTATAGCTGTGCGGAGCTGTTCTTTATCACCAATATCAAGGGTATCAGAACCAAAGCTAAGCAGCTCAGCCCACTCAGCTTGGGTACTCATAAGCTCACGACCAAGCTGACCATTGGCACCCACAAGCATGACTTTCATGGGTAATATTCCGCTTTATCAAAAGCCAAACCCTTTAAATCCTTAGCAGATAAAATGGGGGCGCCACCCTGTGGAACAGGCCACTTAATGTTTAAATCAAGGTCGTTCCATAAAATAGAACGCTCATATTCAGGTGCATAATAGTCAGTGCACTTGTAAACAAACTCGGCTTCGGGGCTGGTAACATAAAAACCGTGAGCAAAACCCGGAGGCACCCACATAATCTTTTTATTTTCAGCCGACAGGTATTCCCCTACCCATTGCCCAAAGGTGGGCGAGGACTTGCGCAAATCCACAGCCACATCAAACACTTCACCTCTCATCACTCTTACTAATTTACCTTGCGGGTGTTGAGTTTGGTAATGCAAGCCGCGCAATATGCCCTGAGTGGATTGGCTATGATTATCCTGAACAAATTCAAACGCTATACCGGCTTCTGTAAACTGATCCTTGCGCCAGGTTTCCATAAAAAAACCACGCGCATCAGTAAAAACTTTCGGTTCAATAATAATAACATCGGGAATACGAGTAGGAATAAATTTCATTATTCAGTCATGCTCAAGCAAGTTCAGCAAGTACTCACCGTAACCGCTTTTCTTTAAAGGCTCGGCTAGTAAAGTCAGTTGGTCGCTATTAATAAAACCCTCGACATAGGCAATTTCCTCCGGGCACGCAATTTTTGTGCCCTGACGTTCTTCTATAACGCGGATAAAAGTTGCGGCATCGAGCAGTGAGTCGTGGGTACCTGTATCCAACCATGCTGTACCGCGATTAAAAATTTCTACGGACAACTCACCATTACGCAAATAAATGTTATTAACATCGGTAATTTCCAGCTCGCCTCGAGGTGATGGTTTGATGGTTTTCGCAATTTCTACTACTGAGTTGTCGTAAAAATATAGCCCGGTAACGGCGTAATTTGATTTGGGTTTAGCGGGCTTTTCTTCAATACTGGTGACCTGGCCATTGTGTTCAAAACTGACCACACCATAGCGTTTTGGATCACTGACCCGGTAACCAAAGACGGTAGCGCCCTGATTTTTCTCGGTGATTTTTTTCAGTTTTTTGGATAAGCCTTCTGAATGAAAAATATTATCGCCTAAAATCAGACAAACCGGATCACTAGCAATAAATTCTTCACCAATAAGGAAAGCTTGAGCCAAGCCTTCCGGTTTGGGTTGCGTAGCATATTCAAGCTGCAAACCCCACTGAGATCCATCTCCAAGTAGTTTTTGGAAAGCAGACTCATCCCGAGGTGTTGTAATGATTAAAATTTCACGAATTCCAGCTAACATCAAAGTAGACAGGGGATAATAAATCATTGGCTTGTCATAGACCGGCATCAATTGCTTGCTGACACAGCCGGTAAGTGGATACAGACGGCTGCCTTCTCCCCCTGCCAGAATAATACCTTTGTAGCGTGCGCCCATACTGCTCCTATCCATACTTTTATTTATGCCCACTTCTATTTATCCCCACTTCGCCCATAAACATCATCAAAACGAACAATGTCATCTTCACCGAGATAACTACCGGTTTGAATTTCGATAATTTCCAAGGGGATAACACCCTTATTGGTTAAACGGTGTTTTTTACCTAAAGGTATATAGGTGGATTGATCTTCGCTTAAGAGAATCACTTCCTCATCCCTTGTGACCTCCGCAGTGCCTTTAACAACAACCCAATGCTCAGCCCGATGATGATGTAGCTGCAGCGACAATGAAGCACCGGGGTTGACCATAATACGCTTCACCTGAAAGCGCTCGCTCAAACAAATGGTTTCATACCAGCCCCAGGGTCGATAAACCTGGGTATGAGTATCCGCCTCATTTCTTTGTGACTGGCTTAAGCTGGCAACCACATGCTTAACATTTTGTGCCAGTTTTTGCGGCGCTATTAACACGGCATCCGCAGTTTCTACCACCATAAAGTCTTCCAGGCCAATGGCTGCAACCAAACGTGACTCTGCATACACCAGCGTGTTGGAAGTTTGTTCAAGGATAACATCGCCTCTGACGCTATTGCCATTGGCATCATGATCACTGACTTCCCAAAGGGCCGACCAGGCACCAACGTCACTCCACTTGGCCGGTAATGCTACCACCGCTGAGTTTTCAGTTTTTTCCATAACCGCATAATCAATGGAATCTGCCCGACAGGATTCAAATAGCTGCTCATCAACCCGATAAAAGTCTTTATCCTGGGTGGCCTTGCCATAGGCCAGGGCAATGATATCGTTAATATCAGCGGCATGCAGGCCAAGTTGCTGCAGAAAAATACTGGCGCGAAACATAAACAAGCCAGCATTCCAAAAGTATTCTCCTGACTCCAGGTATGCCTGGGCCTGTTCTAGATCAGGTTTCTCTTTGAAACTTTCAATGCGGTAGCTGCTTTGATTCAGTGCAGGGCCTTTGCAAATATAGCCATAGCCAGTTTCCGGCGCAGTAGGTGTAACACCAAAGGTCACAAGCATGTCTTTGCATGCCAGTTCATAACCGGTTCTTAATGCCTGATGAAAAAGCTCATGGTCTTCAATAACATGGTCTGCTGGCATCACCAGCATAATGTCATCTTTGCCATTCGCCAAAATATGATGAGCGGCCAGAGCAATGGCGGGTGCCGTATTTTTACCGCTGGGTTCCAGCAAAATAGCGGCCGCTTGCCCCATAACACGCAGCTGTTCTGCCACCAGAAAGCGATGGCTTTCATTGCAGACAACAATGGGCGAAGAGGTATTCTCAAGCCCATTTAACCTGCTCAAGGTGGCTTGAAAAAAACTTTCCCCGCTTCCCAGCAGGTCTTGAAACTGCTTTGGGTATTGCGCTCGTGATAAGGGCCACAAACGCGAGCCAACGCCTCCCGCCAATACCACGGGCAAAATAGAAAGTTCGCTACTCTCACTCATGACTTATTGATTTCTCGGTCAGTTTTCTAAAATAAGCATCGATTGCGGCAAAATTCTAACATAGTTAAAGAAGAGCAATACTGTCTGTGGCACATTTTTATTAAGGTTATTTATTTGATGGGCAATAGCCTGCGTAGAGAGGCTGCAGGAATAGTACAGAGGCCGGCCCGAAGGCTTTGCAGAGTATAGCTGCCGTTTTTTCCACCAAGCCAGAGCATCTCTGCTTGCAAAATGATCAAAAGCTATGCGGAATTTAATAACAGGGTCTTCTGGAATCAATCGAAGCTGCAACAAAAGCTGCAACTATAGCGGGCGTCACATAAGATTGGATATAAAAGCCTGCCCCGTGAACACAGTCAACACAATGGGTTGAAAGCGAGTGTTTTGAGTACCGTGGCCCCGGCAGGCTGGTATAAAAAAGGCCCTTGGTGCATTGCACCAAGGGCCTTCGGAATAAATGTCTGACGATGACCTACTCTCACATGGGGAAACCCCACACTACCATCGGCGCTAAGTCGTTTCACTTCTGAGTTCGG
>JBECKY010000099.1:0-25316 GCA_040235475.1 Pseudomonadales bacterium | reverse complement strand
CTTCTTTTTGTAACCAGTTTTTCGTGTCTGGGTGGTTAGCATTCATATGCACCCAGACAAGGTTATCGGTACTTTTAATTTGTTCAGCAATCGCATTATCGGTTAGTGGCTCTGCTTTACCATTGATAAATGAGTAAGCTAACAGGATGTGATCGTTCATTTTAATGTCTCTGAATTTTTGATATGAGGATCACACTGAGGAAACGGAATTTCAATATTATTTTCTCCGGATTGAAAATAGCACGCCACTGGAAGTGGCGTCAAACTGCTGACAACGTCCTCGCCTTAAGGTGGGGGGATTTTTTTATAATGGGGCATGCTAAAAAATCGCCCCAATATTTGGGCCCAGTGTGAATTTTTATCGAAGTGCACAAAAAACAAAAACCACAGCAAAACGAACACGCGTCACACGTGGGAAGAACACAAAGAACTCATCCATAAAAACCGCTTAACCCAAAGGGCAAAGCCCTGGACAAAAGACGCAAGGAAACCGTTGCGAGAAGCTTTGCCGATGCCAAAGAGCTGCATGCCTGTCGCTATGCAAAATACCGGGGCTTTTACAGTTATTCCCCAGTCTAAAGCAACCCCGGCAAAAATCCGGGGGTTATCAGCGATCTGCTATTGGTACTGTCTGTACCGATTGCAGTGATCAAGTAAATCTGTACAAGGCAATGGGGGCTTAAGCTGTTTTTCTGAAACCCTCATTACCGACCCAGTAGCTGCAGGCATCGTCTATCTGGCAAATAGTGGCTAGATTTTACACAGTATAACTCGACGTCACCACCACAAACGCCTATGATATGCACCCTCTGAAAACACTCATTTTGACTTGCTCAGGAGCCTATCCCTTTGATCTCTACCGCAAACATCACCATGCAGTTTGGCGCCAAGCCTTTATTTGAAAATATTTCCGTCAAATTTGGCAATGGCAACCGCTATGGCCTTATTGGTGCTAATGGTTGCGGCAAATCCACTTTCATGAAAATTTTGGCTGGCAACCTGACACCTAGCGCCGGAAACGTGTCGCTTACCCCGAACGAGCGCCTGGGTAAACTCCACCAGGATCAGTTTGCCTTTGAAAAATTCAGCGTAATTGACACGGTCATTATGGGACACGAAGAGCTCTGGGCGGTTAAACAAGAGCGCGATCGCATCTACAATCTACCTGAAATGTCTGAAGAAGACGGCATGAAAGTCGCCGAACTGGAAATTCAGTTTGCCGAAATGGATGGTTACAGCGCCGAAAGCCGTGCCGGAGAGATCCTCCTGGGCGCGGGTATAAACCTGGCCTTGCATAACGGCCCTATGAGCGAGATTGCCCCCGGCTGGAAAATGCGGGTGTTACTGGCCCAGGCGCTATTCTCAGACCCGGACATTCTGCTGCTGGACGAGCCCACCAACAACCTGGACATTAACACCATTCGCTGGCTCGAAACACTGCTCAACGAATGCAAAAGCACCATGGTCATCATTTCTCACGATCGCCACTTTCTCAATGCCGTGTGCACACACATTGCAGATATCGACTACGGTGAGTTGCGCATCTACCCTGGCAACTACGATGATTTCATGACCGCCTCAACCCAGGCTCGCGAGCGCATGCAGTCAGAAAATGCCAAAAAGAAAGTACAGATTTCTGAACTGCAACAATTCGTCAGCCGCTTTTCGGCAAATGCGTCAAAAGCCAAACAGGCCACCTCACGGGCTAAACAAATTGAAAAAATAAAATTGGATGACATCAAACCCAGCAGCCGGGTCAGTCCATACATTCGTTTTACTCAAGAGAAAAAACTTCACCGCCAGGCATTGATTCTGGAGAAATTAGAGCACGGCTTCAACGGTGAAACGCTATTTAAGGACGCTGATATGATACTGGATGCCGGCACTCGCCTGGCAGTGATCGGTGAAAATGGCGCGGGCAAAACCACATTCCTGCGCTGCTTGATGAATGAACTCGATGCCAATAGCGGCAGCATACAGTGGTCAGAAAATGCAACTCTGGGTTATTGTCCTCAAGACAGCACTGCTGATTTTGATTGTGAGCTGAATTTATTTGACTGGATGAGTCAGTGGCGCAAGCCCAAACACGATGACCAGGTGGTTCGCGCCACACTGGGCCGGCAATTATTTTCTACAGATGACTTTACAAAAAAAGTTAAGGTCTGCTCCGGTGGCGAGAAAAACCGTCTGCTGTTTGGCAAGTTGATGATGACAGAAACCAATGTCCTGCTCATGGATGAACCCACCAACCACCTTGACATGGAATCTATTGAAGCGTTAAACCTGGCACTGGAGAACTATGAAGGCACATTGATCTTTGTCAGTCACGACCGCGAGTTCGTTTCATCACTTGCCAATCGTATCGTTGAAATCAAGGATAAAAAACTGGTGGACTTCATGGGTACTTATGAGGAATACCTTGCCAGCCAATAATATGCTGGGGGGCAGGCAATTCGGGCACATAAACCAGATCCTTGCCTTGCTCCCGCCTACACCGCACTTTTTATTTTATTTATGCGCATTCAGCACAAACCTGGGCTGTGAAACGTTAAATTCGTTTAAACCTTTTTAACAAACTCTGACTTCAACTTCATTGCACCAATACCGTCGATCTTGCAATCAATATCGTGATCTCCTTCGACCAGACGGATATTCTTGACCTTAGTCCCTACCTTCACCACCGATGCAGAACCTTTGACTTTAAGGTTTTTTATCACTGTTACGGTATCCCCATTTTGTAATAAATTGCCATTTGAATCTTTAACCACGAGGCCCTCTTCAGCGACATTATCAGTCGCCACATCCATAGACCATTCATGAGCACATTCCGGACAAATGTATACGCCCCCATCCGCATAAGTGTAGGTTGAGTTACATTTTGGGCAATTTGGTAAATCGTTAGCCACGAAGTGTCCTTAAATGTTTTTTATTTTCAATGAATGACATAAATGAAAGTATCTACGGCTTAGCGTGTTCTTTTTGACTTGCCAGCTGCTGTTGCCTACGGTTGCAATACGTCCGGGTAGTATGTAGCCAAAGGGTAGCTCGCATGAGCCATCTTTTCGCGACAAAATGCATTAATACGTTCTCGTTCTGCGCGTTCGGTATCTTCATGACGATCAAGAGAACCGGATTGCATAAAACGAATGTCTTTTTTGGAAACGCTGAATATATTAGGAGAAAACATTTCAAAGTAGTACTCATGCTCTTTCATGTAGTCGAAACCGGCTTTAGTAACCACTTTTTGTAGCTCTTCGGCGTTTAACGGACTATTTAAGAATTGAGAAATTTTATTAACCATCCCTGGTAAATCTTTTTTAAGCTCTTCATAGTGTACGAACAAGACATTGCTATGCTGCTGACTGCGCTGCCACCAACTTTCCACGTTATCGGGCCACGACATCCATAACATATCCTCACTGCAATACCAGTCCAGCAAATGCTGGCGGTCAGGAACTAAAGGCCCGCCCAGCAAATGAATAAAATCAACACAACTGGCGAAGCAACTCACCGGATGGCGGGTAACGTAAATATATTTTGCCTCATCGCTGTGGGGTATAAGCTGCGCAGGCATGTGCGTTTTAATAATGCGGTTATTGTACCTGCCGACTAAAGGCGCACGCTCCATGGGTACACTGGCATTGGGGCTGGTTTCTATCCAGGGACTCAAGGCATACATATGGCGATAACCCGCATCGCTTAAGTCACCCTCGCCTGCGCTTAGTATTTCAAATACAATTTGCTGCATCCAGGTAGTACCACATTTCATTTGCGTGGCAATAAAAATATCTTCCTGCCCGGGCTTATAGTTGACGGTAGCAGCATAGGCTTTTTTGCTGCTCATCATCATTGGACCGGCCACGCCTTGATATTTAAAAACGGGTATTTTTTTAAGGCGTATCACTTTTGCCACCGCCTCAAAAACAGGGCGTATGAACATGGCGTGCTTTTGCAGGATTTGAATAAATCGTTGCCGTTCTGCCAATGTTCTTGCAAAATAGCCATCGCCCCGGGTTTGCACTTCAACCCAAATCATAAAGCCTAATGCATAAAGGACTAAGCCAACGGGAAGCCAAATAAGAATGGAGCTAAGAATATCAAGCATTTTATTATTCTCCTGTCATATTGTTATTATTATTTCAGCCTGACTGTTATTTCAGCCTGACTATAAGAAATTGCCTCAGATCCACTATCAAAAGTGCTGAACTTTTACCTCAAGCATCTTAAACAAGCCACCCCCGAAACACAATAGACCTGTAAGTTAAAAGAAACGAGGTGGCTGCAAAAATCAAACCGGCAGCGGTGACACCTGCCACACCTTGCTTTGAGTGGTTTTTTAACTTGTCAATTTACCCGACAAGGCAATAAATACAGGCCTGAAAGACACCTTGGGTTTTCACTCATTTAGTTGCTCAGGCAGTTGCTCAGTCTGAATCAGTTTAAATTTACCTAACTGCCACAGCAGCAGCGCGGCACCCAGGCCGCTTGCCCCCAGGATCATGGTCATAATAAGAATTTGATAGCGCACAGCAATCAGTGGCGAAACACCCGATAAAATTTGTCCGGTCATCATCCCTGGCAAGGCCACCAGGCCAACAGCCAGCAAACCGTTTATTTGTGGGATCATGGCGGTACGAAAAGCACTTATGCGTGCGCTTGCTTCAGACTTTTTATCGAGTAGTTCTGCATGGTAACGTTCAGCGGCAAGACTAATAGCATTCATACAGTTAGCGAAATACATACCGGCCAAGGGTATTAACACGCCTGGCTGATACCAGGGTTGCACATCCATCACTAATTTCAGCGAAATAAACAAGTGCAGGGAAACAGAAACCCCTAAGGCTATAAGGGCGGGCTTTAAAAAACCCTGTTGATCTCGCACCGGACGAATGGCTATCCAAGAAGCTGCGCTGATCATTACTAATAAAACCGCAAGAGAAACCCAGGGCGAGGGATTACTAAACAAAAACACCAGCACATAGCCAACCGCTATTAACTGGCCAATCATACGCCCACTGGCCACTAACACTTCCACAGGATTGCTTTCCCAAAGGCAATAAATAACGGCTACCAGAACAATGGGCAAGCCACACCAGCTAAGTGCCAACCATGATATTTCCGCAATCATTTTCCTATTCCTGACTGAAATAGCTTTAGTATCCGCGGCAAGTCCCAACCGGGTCAAGCGCTGGCAATTTGTTCACAAGCACTGAGCCTGACAAGGCAGTACCCGCTTTGTCGAAACGTTCCAAAAAACAAAAAAGCCACTTCAAATCAGCACCCAAAGTACTGTACAATGGCCAGCCTTCAAAATGCGCCCGTAGCTCAGCTGGATAGAGTAGTTGGCTTCGAACCAATTGGTCGGGAGTTCGAATCTCTCCGGGCGCGCCATTTCATTTTCACCCCCCGAAAAACCGCCTAACGCCTTGAAAGGTAAGGTGGTTTTTCGGGGTTCGAAAACTTTCATCAAAGTCTCTTAGCAGACGCCCACAGTTAGCTATTTTTTCCTGCATCACTTGCTTGCTGGGATAAAGGTCTCCAATGCGTTTTTCATAGGCGCTCACTGCCGCAGTCGATTCAGCATCAACGGTTCGAAAAGAGTTGGCAGGGATTTTCGTATCAGGGGTATTCCGTACCTGGTTCGCCGTACTTCATCCTCTGTCATCTGGTCCAAGGGCTGCAAAGCGCGGCTGTGACATGACGGAGTACGAACTCAAGCTGGCTGATCTTGACTTGCTTGTCTGTTTTCTTGGAATGATTAACACTCATATTGCTGGTTTATATGCCTGAATATGTATAGCGTATAAATTATGTCTAACCTGAGAACTTTACCGGGGCCTGCCAGATGGCTAGAGCAATACAACCGGCCTCGCTTGTAATTCGATGCTGGGAGCCAGGTTCACTTATCATCAACATTCCCTTGCTGTATTCATTAACCCCATCCGTTTGTGTGCCGGCCAGTATTAAAATATGTTCAAATCCCGTATGCAAATGCAATGGGACACTTGCACCTGCGGAATAACGTAATAAAGCAGCGGACGGGCCGTCATTTGTCGCTGCGTAAATTTGATAAATTTCTATACCTTCTCTCAATTCCTCCCATTTGAAATGATTCATAGTTTCTTCAATATTGAGCAAGCCGGAAATTATTTTTGGCATATCGATATTATCCATATGCCTTCTCCAGGACTTCTATCACCTGGGAGCTATCTGCAACCCATCCAACGATTGCGCTCTGAGCGATAATCATATCAATCGTTGCTTGTTTAAATTCAGGAAAATAACTGCTGGTACAATCTTCCAATAACAGGCACTCATAGCCTCTATCGTTTGCTTCTCGCATCGTGGTTTGAACACAAACTTCTGTTGTCACTCCCGCAAAAATAAGGTGTGTTATTTTTTCCAGTTCCAATATTTCACTAAGGCGGGTTGCATAAAATGCACCTTTGCCTGGTTTGGCAATATCATATTCAGCTGCGATGGGTGCAAGCTGGCTAATAATATTATTACCGGGCTCGCCATCAATAAGTAAGCGCCCCATAGCACCCTCATCACCTATTCTTATTGTACAATCGCCTCGAAGTCGTTTTGCCGGTGGGCAGTCCGACAAATCCGGCTTATGTGCTTCACGGGTATGTATGACAGGCAAACCCAAGCGCCTGAATGTGTGCAACACTTTTTCCAAAGGCGGTATTATTTGTTGCAATGGGGTAACATCATTGCCTAATGATGAACCGAACCCGCCTTCTTCAACAAAGTCTCGCTGCATATCAATGATAATCAGCGCGGGCGCTTGGTCAGGCAATTTATATGCAAAGGGCTTTGCGTTAATAATGTGTTTCATATTTCACTAATGCCCCGCCATATATTGTCCAATTTCTGTGAGATTGGCCTGTTGTGGAATAGTTTCATAAACTAACGCACCATTTGAGATGACATAAAAGCGATCACTCAATTCCAATATTTCATCCAGATCTTCACTGACTAATAATATGGCTGCACCATTATTGCGAGCCTCCATGATTTTTTTTCGTATTTCAGCTACCGCCCCAAAATCAAGGCCAAAGCACGGATTGGCAACTACCAAGACATCGACCTCATTAGCGAGCTCTCTGGCAAGCACGGTACGTTGAACATTGCCACCTGATAAATTACCTATTTGCTGAAACTCATCCGGTGTGCGAATAGAAAATCGTTCAATCATTTGTCGGGCGTTTTCACTAAATGCCTTTCTGTTTAACAAGCAGCTTTTCCAGGAAAATGGCGCACGATCATAACGACGAAACGCCAGATTATCGGCCACACTCATGGTCGCTACACAGGCATTTTTTAACGGCTCTTCAGGTAAGCAATGAAATTTGTGTCTGCGCATTTGTTCACGTGTCGCAAAATATTCTTCTCCGTGCAAATTTATCTGGCCACTTTTCAACGGATGCTGTCCTGCAAGCACTTCAACCACTTGCTTCTGACCATTGCCTGAAACGCCGGCAATACCGACTATTTCTCCACTTTTGATTGTCATTGACAGATCACAGACGACATTCACGCCTTCATCATTTGCTACATAAATATTGTTAATATTTATGACCGGTTTCATCTGCGAATTATCCATTTCTTTACGCTTTAATGCTTCACTGATAATTTCACTGCCTACCATCATGGTCGCCAGATCCTGTGGTCGAACATTTTCTACTTGTGCAGACCCTGCATATTTTCCTTTACGTAATACAGTGACTTCATCGGCGAAATTCATAACCTCTCTAAACTTATGGGTGATAATTAACACGCTCAGATCTCTATCTTTGGTCATCTGTTTTATTTTACCTAATACTTCGTCAGCCTCATTGGGTGTTAATACTGATGTGGGTTCATCCAGTATTAATATTTTTATATCCAGCATGAGCTGCTTAATAATTTCCACTTTTTGTTTTTCACCGGCAGATAGTTTGTTTACCTGCATATCCAGAGGAATATAAAACGGCATATCCTGCATTTTCCGCTCAAGAACTTTAATCTCTGCATGCCAATTGATGACGGCAGGTAATTTTGGTTTGGAAAGTACAATATTTTCAGCAACTGTCATGTTTGGTATTAATGTGAAATGTTGATACACCATGCCAATACCAAGACTCATGGCGTCATGAGGGTTTAATATATTTTCCTGCTTATTACCAAATAGCACCTCTCCTTCATCAGGCTTGTAATATCCCATAATACATTTAACCAAGGTGCTTTTACCGGCTCCATTTTCACCCAACAAGGCATGAAAACTTCCAGCCTTAAGCCGTAGCGATACTTTGTCCAGCGCTTTCAGCTCACCAAAATGTTTGCTGATATTGATAACTTCCAGTATGTTTTTATCTTTCATAGATCATATCCGAATCTGCACCTAAGCAAACGCTTGAATAAATTTTTCTGAATTTGAGACGCTACCAAACACACCACCCTGCATTTTTATCATCTCAATTGCGGCCAAATGATTTTTGTAATCTGTTGCTCCACAACAGTCTTCCAGCAACAAACATTCATAGCCGCGGTCATTTGCTTCGCGCATCGTAGTATGAACACACACATCGGTAGTAATACCCGTAAGAATCAGATTCCTGATACCACTTTGGCGCATAAGCATATCAAGATCAGTAGCGCAGAAAGAACCTTTGCCCGGCTTATCTATTATCGGTTCACCCTCAAGGGGATAAAGCTCTTCTATAATGTCCCAACCGGGTTCGCCACGTATCAGAATCCTGCCGCAAGGGCCGGCATCGCCAATACCGGCCCCAATGCGCTGACTGCGCCAGCGCTTATTGGCGGGCAGGTCTGATAAATCGGGTCGATGGCCTTCACGGGTATGAAATATCATAAATCCCTGCGCTCTTGCCAAGGTCAATACCGTTTTTATCGGTTCAATTGGGGCGCGCGTTAGAGAAATATCATATCCCATCGAATCGACATAACCGCCTTTTCCACAAAAGTCGGTTTGCATATCGATGATTATCAATGCTGTATTATGAGCACGCAAATCACCATTGTATGGCCATGGATAAGGGTCTGACTCAATAAACTTTTCCATATGCGTATTTCCTGTCTAAGAAAAAGCTGGCTTTTATATTATTTACTAAAGCTTGCCAGCTCTCCTGGCAAACCAATAAGTCTTCGATGTGATGATGAACTGACTATCATTATGCCCAGCGTCAAAACATAGGGCGCAGCATTAAATAAATAGTAGCCCCAGGTTACACCCACTGACTGCAATGCAGGGCCTAAAGCGGCTGCTCCACCAAACAGCAGTGATGCATATAAACAATATAGGGGATTCCATCGGGCAAAAATTACCAGCGCGACCGCCATTAAGCCTTGGCCGCTTGATAAGCCTTCATTCCAGCTGCCTGGATAATAAAGTGATAAGAATGAGCCACCGACACCCGCTAGAAATCCGCCGCATAAAGTACAATACAATCGCACCCGATTAACATTCAGACCCATGGATAAAGCCGCATCTTTGCTTTCGCCAACGGTTCGCACAAAGAGGCCCCAGCGCGAATATTTAAAAAACCAGGCCAGGGCCGGCGCCAGTAACAAGCCAACAATAAATAATATATTTATTTCAAGCGCTGAACGCACCACGGGTGAATCGCTCCACATGCCCAATTCGATTGCTGGCAATCGTGGCGCCTGCGGTTGAATAAATGATTTACCCAGAAAAAATGCCAGTCCGGTTCCAAATATCATCAACGCAATCCCTACAGCAATATCATTCACTCGCTCTTGCTGACACAGCAGTGCGTGTATTAAGCCTAGCAACACGCCAGATCCACCGGCTGCCAGCACACCAAGCCAGGGAGATCCTGTCAGATAAGAAATTGCATAACCCGTCATGGCGCCCATAATCAAGTTACCTTCCAGCCCAAGATTAATTCGCCCACTTTTTTCGGTCAGACATTCGCCCAGGCTGACAAAAAGAAAAGGCGTTCCCACGCGTACAGCGCCTCCGAGAACTGCCATTAATATGCTGAATATTTCGACCGAGCCGTCACTCATGTGTTTATTTCCAATTAAGAATATATTTATGCTCGAGCTGAGCGAAACCATGCCAATATGTTCCGCCCCTGTAAAGCTTCACTAGCAAGGATAACGACAAATATAATGCCTTGCAGAACCAGCGCGGCTGCATCGGGCAAATCATGCGCACGCTGCAATAGCCCGCTGCTTGCCTGAATACCACCGAGCAGAACAGCTACGGGTATGATGCCGATAGGATTGTGGCGGGCGAGAAACGCAACCAGTATACCCGCATAACCATAACCTGCATTCAAAGAAACATTAGCTCGGCCATGAACTGCGGCAACCTCAAGCATGCCGGCAATACCGGCAGCTGCCCCAGCCATAAAACACACAATTAATAACATTCGTCCAACGGGTAATCCAGAAATTTGCGCCGCTCGCATATTGCCACCGGCAATATCCACACTAAAACCAAAACTGGTTCGTCGCATAAGGAACCACAAAATAGCGCAGACAAATAACCCTATACCTAAACCCCAATGAATCGAACTGTCGCCCATTGAGCCAATCATATTGGCTTCACCAATATGATGCGTTGAGGGTTTATTCAAGCTTTCTGGATCACGCAGCATGCCGATAACCAGAAAACTCATTATGGCAATGGCGATATAATTAAGTAATAGAGAACTGATAGTCTCATTCACACCTCTGTAATGCTTTAAGGCACCGACAGCACCTATCCACATGCCACCCATCACACTTGCCGTTATCAGCATTGCTGAAATAACCATAAGCGGTGGCCAGCCATTTAATGTCGCGCCGGTAATCGCCGCCGCCATTCCACCGGCCACCATTGCACCTTCGCCACCTATTACGATCAAACCCATACGTGCCGGTAACGCAGTACATAAAGCGGTAAGCATAAGAGGAGCAGAGCGCACAAGGGTGTTTTGCCACGAAAACCAACTACCAAATGCTGCCCGATAGATGGAGTGGTAGACCTCAAATGCGTTTGCTCCTGCTGCTGACACAAATGCGCCGAATATACACAATGAAACAAAAAGTGCTCCAATTGTAATCAGTATTGATGGCATTATTTTTTTCCGTGTTTGTCCGCTTAATTTACAAAGCCGTATTACTAACCTGCAGTCGAGCCGATCACACCTTCCACTAACCAGTTCATACTCTCCAGCCAAATGTCCGTTTGTTTATATTCCTTGCCTGCCGGAATAACTGTCTTACCCGTGTTATCTATAATCGGCCCTTTGTATACAATCATGGAGCCATCCATAAATTTTGCTTTGGCTGTTTCGGCAGCTTGCTTTGCTTTATCTGTAACAACTGCGCCGTACGGTGAGGTTTTAACAATGCCTTCTTTCAAACCACCACGTACCAGATTAGGAATAGTTTTACCGTTTTTAATCATCTGGGCATAATCTTCGTAAACCTTACTCCAGTTCCATTCTGCTCCAGCTAAAAAGCCCTTCGGTGCCAGCACCGATTGGTTCGCATGATAACCACAGGAATAAATTCCGCGTTTTTCTGCGGTTTCTATTACCACTTTCGGACTGTCGACATGGCATGTCAGTACATCTATGCCCTGATCAACCATGCTGTTAGCGGCCTCTGCCTCTTTCACAGGATTAGACCAGCCCCCAGTAAACACAATATTGGTCGTAATTTTAGGGTTAACACTACGCGCACCCATGGTGAAACTATTAATATTTCGTAGCACCTGAGGAATGGGTATGGCCGCGATATAGCCTAATTTATTTGTTTTGGACATCAGCCCCGCAACAATACCTGAGAGATAAACCGGCTCATCGATATAGCCAAAATAACTGCCCACATTTTTCGGGTGTTTGCTGGCATCCCATAGACCACCGCAATGTAGAAACATTACATCAGGATATTTTTTTGCGATCACTAAAATATGCGGATCAAAATAACCAAATGATGTCGGAAATATAATCTGTGCACCGTCCAGATTAATCATGCTCTCCATGGTTTTTTGCACCTCTATGGTTTCTGGTACTTTTTCCTCGTCCACAGCTTTTACCCAGCTCTGCTTTGCTACAGCTGTTTTTCCTTCAAAATGTGACTGGTTATATCCATAGTCGTCACGCGGCCCTACATATATAAAGCCCATTTTAACTTTACCACCTGCCTGCACAGTCATTGGCAGCCAGCCAGCTAACGCGCCCACCGTACCCGCCAGTGCTAAGTTCTTCATAAAGTCACGACGTGATTTCGATACTTCAGTCGTGTCTACAGATTCCACTGCTGTTATTTCAATGTCATTTTTCATTTTATTCACCTGGTTTTTTTAAAGGTTACATTGTCCACTTAATCATGACTTGAGCGACTTCTTCATCGACGTCTTTAATGCCGAATTTGTTTCGCCAGATTTGATACTCAAGGCCAAACTGTAAACCATTCACGATATTTATCAGTAGTCGTGGCCCCGTTATCACATTGTCCTCTTTAGGGTTATCGCCACCGTCTTCACCAAAGGCATAATCAAAAAATCCCTCAAACGCCCATTTAGTAGAACCGATAGAAAAAGGAACCAACCAGTCATAGGTCACCTGATATCCAGACCTGGAGTCACCAAAAATATCGTGTGTACTCTCGCGCACATAGAAATTGATATCTGAGAACGCAAACCCGGGCACATTAAGCGCAAGACCTACACCATATAAGCTGGCATGAAGTCCTGACCCCATTTCCTGCGTGAAGGCAATTAAAACATCTTTTATAATTCCAGTGGCCAAATCTTTTTTCACCACTTTCCCTAGGCTGATTCGCGGTGAGAATTCGGCATAATACCCGGTTCCTTTTTTGCCTGGATTACTGACATCCAAGAAAAAAAAGTTATCCCCGTAGGCCCAACCATTTGCATGTTCAAATGTGAAAACGGTTTTGCTGTTAAAATCTATCGCCCCGCCTAGATCTTCGTAATCAGAGCCATGTAACAATTGAACATTGCTTGATTGCCAATCCGCAGATATTGCATGGGACATCATTGTCATTATTAAAATGACTCCGGCTGTCAGTTTAAAAAAACTTATCGCTATTTTTTTAGCGCTCGACTGCGCGATTTTCATACATGGCATAATTGCTCTCCTCAGACATACAGTTATATTGCGGTTTAACTCACTTGAAATTTCTTGTTTAAATTTATCTACAAAGTTTCGGCAGCCATTAATTTTAAAAAATACGTTTTGCATAATGGGTTTTCCATCATTCCAACTTAAGAAGCAGACAGCGATTCAAGATAGGCGCGCCAACCTTTAAAAGAGGTAATATCAACAGCATCTTTAAGGCCACGTTGCTCACAAATAAAACCTTTAAGCTGTTCGCCGTTTTCCAGTATCACTGTACCGATACCCAGTGGTGATGGGATGCCCTGTATAAAGTCACCGAAGGCTTTTCCAGGCAATGCCCACACTTCAATCTGGATAGCCTTACCGGTGTCCGCATACACCAGACCAGGACGATAGGGTGGATCGCCGGCCAGTTTGTAAAGACGATACGAATCTTTAGTTCTGGAGGAATATAAGTAACGACCACCCAAACGAGTAAGCTCTTTGTTTAAGGCCAGGCCCGACATGTGCGCCCCAGCGACCACCAATGCAATTTCATCTGCAGCGGGCTGACGAGCTTTTGTACGCATTGCGGGTAAGCGCCAGGCTGTAGCACCCATGGGTGCCTGGCACTGCTGCTGCAAAGCACTGGCAAACCCGGCAATCTGAACATCGCGACCGGCAACCGCCAGCAAGGTGACACTGCCTGGCCTGCCGTCTTCACGAGGTGAAACCGGCACAGTAATGCCACACATATCCATCAAATTGACAAAATTTGTATAGGTGCCCAGTTTGGAATTCGGCCCCAGTGCATCTGCCTCGACATCCGCAACTGTGAAATAGGTGGGGATACTCGGCACACACAACATGTCGATGCCTTCGAGCGCTTTGAACGCAGGTTTTTTGAGTTCCTGTAAACGATAAAAATCACGAAAGACATCCACTGCACAGAGATTTTCAGCGGCCGCAATGATCTGGCGTGTCAGAGGGTAAATTTCGTCCGCTTGGTTCTTCAGCATCGGTTCAATCACGGCATAACGCTCAGCCAACCAGGCACCGTCATAAAGTAATTGCGCAATGTCATAAAAGCTTGAAAAATCTATCTCTACAATTTTCCCACCCATGTGTGCTATTTCATTAAGCGTCCTGTCAAAGGATCCAGCCTGCAATTGGTCGCCATAAAACTCACGACTGAATCCATGCGGCACACCGATAATCAGCTCAGGAGGGGGCAGGCCTAAAGGTGGTGCAGAAATAGCACGGGAATATGCATCGTGTTCATCAACGCAGGCACTGATCTGAAAAACCGTGTAAGCGTCTTCCACTGTCATGGCAAATACGGAAACGGTGTCCAGAGTCCGGCATGCCGGCACAACGCCGGTATTTGATATCGCACCCAGTGAAGGTTTCAGCCCTACGATACTGTTAAGTGCCGCAGGCACTCGGCCCGAACCTGCGGTATCCGTGCCCAGGGCAAAGGTCACCATGCCATGTGCAACGGCTAATGCGGAACCCGAACTTGAGCCGCCGGGAATCATGTCCGGATCAAGTGCATTTTTAGGAACCGCATAAGGTGTACGTAAGCCAACCAGGCCTGCAGCGAACTGATCCAGGTTGGTTTTACCAATAAGAATGGCGCCGGCATCGCGCAAGCGTTTAACCACCACGGCATCCTCGCTCGCCTCATAAGCAAAGCCCGGGCACCCCGCCGTTGTTGGCGTTCCAGCCGCATCAATGTTGTCTTTTATGGCAAAAGGGATACCCCACAGAGCTTTGTCAGCAGAATTAAATGGCCCAAGGTTTTTTGCTTCACCAATGGCGCTTTGCTGATCAACAAGATGCAGGAAGATACCGTCGTCACCCACCCGCTGGATGCGTCGATAGCATTCATCAATGACCGCTTCAGGAGTGATCTGCCCAGCCGCATAAGCATTTTGCAAACTGGCAATATCAAACGATTGGTTGTAATTCATACGCAACAATCCCGCTTTTGTATTTCTTGAATGGGATTAAATCAGTAGAGTGTGCTGAGGAATACTGCTATGTTTGCATCATACCGATGCAATTTTTGCACTACTTAGGCATGGATCATGAGACAACTACTCCCACTGGAATATATAGATACCATCGCTCGCACTGGATCTATCCGTAAAGCCGCTGAAAAACTAGCCATTACCTCAACCGCGCTCAACAGGCGCGTTCTTGCAATTGAAGAAGAATTAGGTGTCAAGATATTCGAACGCATGCCCCGTGGGGTCAGGCTTTCAGCTGCGGGGGAAGTTCTTCTGCATCACATTCGTAAGCAGTTGGATGATATGAAGAGAGTAAAGGGTCAAATATCAGATCTGGAGGGTGAACGACGGGGGCATGTTTCAATTGCTTGCAGCCAGGCATTACTGACCGCATTTTTACCAGAACAGATCGCTTTATATCGAAAGGCCCATCCCGCTGTCACTTTTAGCGTTCATCGCCGTGATCGTGCCGCAGCCGAAATGGCATTGGTTGACCGCAGCGCCGATCTGGCAATGGTATTTGAGCCTGTAAGGCTGCTTGATTTCAAAATACTATTAACCGTGCGCCAGCCTGTGTTCGCCATCATGTCAGCGTCACATCCCCTCGCTGAAAAGCAAAACGTGAGATTGAGGGAATACCTGGAGTACCCACTTGCACTGCCCAGCTCGTACTATGGCGTCCGTGAATTACTTGAAATTGCCGTGCGCCGTACTTCTGGACGCTTACAGCCCATGGTGGAATCTGACAGCTTTGAATTTCTTAGATACCAGGTGCTGAATGAAAATGTCATTACTTTCCATATTGAAATAGGTCTGCCTAGTCAGGAACACTCACACGGACTTGTCTATAAAAAAATTGATGAACAAGATATACCGTCAGGCTCTTTGTATATAGGCCAACTGCAGGGGCGCACACTACCTGTGGCGGCCGCACGTTTTATAAATCAAACACTGGATTATTTTGACCAACGCTTCGAATGCAGTTGAGCTACAGCTGCGTGGTGACTTCAAGGCCTTATCACCGCCTCAAGGTTGCTGGCCGACCTGCGCTTCGATCATGTCCTGGGGCGAGAGGCCAACAAGGAGTATGGTCTGGACAATCCCGTCCTGGCGGTCGCGCTGGCCCAAAAAGCAGGTGAGACACTGCCCTATCAGTTGGGTAAGACCAATGACAGGGAGGCGTACACGCTCAAGGTCTCCAATCGGTTGGAGCACTTCCGACTGGCCAGCTACAAAGCCAAGCCCTTGATCGAAGCCGCCAGCCTGGAGAAGCTGACGCATACTCTCTTGCTGACCGGGGAATGCGCGGCTATCTCTTTGTATTACTTGTCGCCTTCTTCGTGGAATAACTGGTTTTTTTAGCCGCGCCACCCTGTCGATCCAGCATACCAATATCCAACACCGGCGAAGCGTCAATATGCTGGGCATCCATCATGTGCGCGATCCGCTGCAGGGAGGAGATAATCATCGTTTGTTCCCAATCATTGAGATCATTGAACTGTCTGGCAAAGTGCTGCTGCAGGGGAATCGGCGCTTCCTTCAAGGTTTCGCAAGCCTGTTCTGTGAGGTATGCGTGCACTTTACGCTTATCTTCTTTGGAGCGTTCGCGGCAGACCAGGCCTCTTTTTTCGAGTCGATCCAATATGCTGGTTACTGTTGCCTGACTCAGGCTCATTTCTTTGGCCAGCTCACCAATTGTCACTTCACCGTTATCGCGAATGGTCTGCAGGAGCAATACTTGCGGTGCCGTCAAACCCGTCGTTTTTGCAAGATGTTTGGAGTGCAGGTCGATAGCTCTGATAACACGGCGCAAGGCCACTAACACTTCTTCAATATTACTCAAAATATGTTCCCTATTTAGACTCGACAAAGCCATTATAGTGTGAGCGCTTCAGGATTCTAAACAAATTAACGGATTGGCCAGGAAATATCCGCTCAGCTCTAACTGTCAGTCAGCATCTATAACCGGCGATGCGGATGGCAGCAGCCTGTCGCAGGCGTTCCTGATCGCTCCATCCCACCCGCTTCGACGCAATGGTGGTTACTTTGCTTGCCGCAGTCGCGCTTATACCGAACGGCTTAGCAGCCATCTCAAGGCGTCTTCCAGGTTGATTGTTGAACATGGTGACAGCCCTGCCACCATGCTTCGCCGGGCACGAGGTGGCGGGCAAATAAAGAATAGTGTACAATGCTTCGTACTCTAAGCAATATACTAGAGATATTTAATTCCAAAGTCGCATAACAAAAGGGAGAATATGTAGATTTCACCTATAAAGCTGCTTATTTTTATTTAGTATACTATGAAAAAACGGCATTAGGAGAACTTATGTCTGAAATCAAAGGAATGTTATTGAGAATACCGAGACTTGAGGACGGCATGGATGTTTTCCGTTTAATTGCGGATTGCCCACCTCTGGACACCAATTCCAGCTATTGCAACATGCTCCAATGCAGTCATTTTGCCAACACCTCAGTGGTGGCAGAGCGAGAGAGCGGAGTCGTCGGCTTTATCTCTGGTTACACCATACCTGAGCGACCCGACACTTTATTTATCTGGCAGGTGGCGGTTTCTGAGCAGGCCAGAGGGCTTGGGCTGGCATCTCGCATGCTCGCGCACATCATTGCCCGACCGCAGTGCCATGATATTTCTCAGCTGGAAACCACTATCACCGAAAAAAACAAGGCATCCTGGGCTTTGTTCAAAAGCTTCGCCAAGGCCATGAACGCCGACTTTCAATCTTCTGTGTGGATGGATAAAGACGCCCATTTTGGCGGGCTTCGCGATTCTGAAACACTTGTGCGTATCGGTCCTTTTAACTCGCACAGCTAACCTTTTAACAAGAGAGGCAACATGAAAATTTTTGAAGAAATTGAATCCGAGGTACAAAGTTATGCCCGCTCCTTTCCGCGCGTTTTTAATCGCGCCAAGGGCGAAATGATGTGGGATGAAGAAGGTAATCAGTACCTCGACTTTCTGGCCGGGGCCGGAACGCTTAACTACGGACACAACAACCCGGTTTTTAAAAAAGTCCTGCTCGATTACATCCAGAATGATGGCATTACTCACGGCCTGGATATGCATACCCAGGCTAAAGGAGAGTTTTTGCAGACCTTTAACGATAAAATTCTGAAACCGCGCAACATGGAGTATATGGTGCAGTTCACCGGTCCTACCGGTACTAATGCTGTCGAAGCAGCAATGAAAATTGCCCGTAACGTAACTGGCCAGCAAAACATCGTCTCCTTTACCAATGGTTTTCACGGAGTCAGCCTGGGCGCCCTGGCGGCAACGGGAAACTCTCATCATCGCGACGCGGCGGGCGTGAGTTTAAGTGGCGTCCATCGCATGCCTTATGATGGCTACCTGGGCGAGCAGTTTGATACCACGGAATACCTGGATAAAGTGCTATCCGATTCCAGCAGCGGCATTAACTCCCCTGCCGCCGTCATTGTGGAAACCGTTCAAGGAGAAGGCGGTATTAATGTCGCGAGCATTGAATGGTTGCAAAACCTTCAAACTGTGTGCAGAAAACACGGTTTATTGCTCATTGTTGATGATATTCAGGCAGGTTGTGGGCGCACCGGTGACTATTTCAGCTTTGAAGAGGCCGGTATAGAACCGGACATCATTACGCTATCAAAATCCCTGGGGGGCTACGGCTTGCCCTTTGCCGTGGTGTTAATGAAACCGGAGCTGGATCAATGGAAACCCGGTGAACATAACGGCACGTTTCGGGGCAACAACCTGGCGTTTGTGACGGCGAAAGCTGCTATTGAGCACTACTGGTCTGACCAACAATTCTCCGATGAAATCAAACGCAAGGGGCGCTATATATCCGAGCGTCTGGAAAACATTGTCTGTCAATACGGTGAAGGAAACTTTAGCGCGAGAGGGCGAGGCATGTTCCAGGGAATTAATTGTGTCAATGGCGAAATTGCCGGAGAAATTACCAGAAGCGCCTTTAAAAAGGGCCTTATAATCGAGACCAGCGGCGCAGATGATCAAGTGGTGAAGTTCTTGTGTCCATTAATTATCAGCGACGAAAATCTTAAAAAAGGGATCGATATTGTCGAAGCCGAGATCCGGGAAGTCTGTAACAAAGTTACCGAAATACCCAAAGAGACCGTGTTTTTCAATGTGGGTTAGTTGCGGATAAAAAGCCCTCTGCCTGCTATTATCACTTGCATAGTTTTGACAGGGAACAGTTTATCTATGTGCTTAATCCTCTCTAGCCTACAGCAAATACGGGTGATGACTTCACCAATAGCGTTGGGGACGTAACTGGTCTTACAACAAAGTAAGTCATGCTTATTGAACTAAAAATCTCAAAAATTAAATCAAGGTGCTTTTATGATTGTTAGAAGCTTATCAGCTGCGAGCAAAACTAATCGAAAAATTGTATCTCCAGACGGCAACTGGGAAAGTACACGCCTTTTGCTTAAGAACGATCAGATGGGGTTCTCTTTTCACATCACCACAATTTACAAAGGTGCTGATTTTCAGATGCATTATCAAAATCATCTGGAGTCAGTGTACTGCATATCAGGCAAAGGCGAAGTGGAAACACTGGACGATGGGGAAAAGTACGCCATAGAACCCGGTACTATTTACCTACTTAACAATCATGACAAGCACACGCTGCGAGCATTTGAAGAGTTGACACTGGCCTGTGTTTTTAACCCTCCGCTGAATGGAAAAGAAGTTCACAACGAGGAAGGTGCTTATGCGATGGAAGCGGAAGCCATTCAGGAATAGTGAGCAGGATGATTAATGAAGTTGTATCCAATCAGGAGTAGTGAGCAGGATGATTAATGAAGTTGTATCCAATCAGAGATCAGAGCCTTTATTGATGGCCACAGCAGATATATATCCATCGAGAAGCGGGCAGCGGGCAATACTGAAAGACAGACAAGACCCTGTTGTCTACGCAGACAAAGAAATGCGGCCTCCGATTGATCAGTCTCTTGTGGACCGCTATGAGAAACAGGGGTTTGTCATCCTCGATGAAGTATTTACCCCGCAGGAGGTAGACAGCTTTCAGCAAGAGCTGGAACGTCTCAGAACAGATCCTAAGATAAAAAATTCCGGCGAAGTCATTACTGAACAAAGCAGCAAGGATATTCGCTCAGTATTTCGTATACACGAAACCAGTGGGCTCTTTAAAACCCTTTCAGCTGACAAGCGCCTGGCCGACCTCGCGCGGTATCTGTTGAATGACGAGGTATATATCCACCAGTCTCGCTTGAACTACAAGCCAGGATTTCGGGGTAAGGAATTTTATTGGCACTCCGATTTTGAAACCTGGCATGTAGAAGACGGGATGCCCCGCATGCGGGCACTCAGCATGTCAATTACGCTGACGGAAAATTTTGCACACAATGGTCCAGTCATGCTAATCCCCGGCTCGCACAAACAGTATGCAGTGTGTGAGGGCGAAACACCGAAAAACCACTATCTGGCATCATTAAAAAAGCAAGAGCTTGGCGTCCCTTCCGATGCCTGTCTCGAAGCGCTATTAGCGCAGGGCGGTATCGTATCAGCAACCGGCAAGCCCGGCAGCGTAATCGTCTTTGACAGTAACGTCATGCACGGCTCTAACAGTAATATCACACCATTTCCAAGGTCAAATCTATTCTTTGTTTACAACGCCATAAGCAACAAGGTGGTCAGCCCCTTTTGCGATCTGGCTCCTCGACCTGAATATATTTGTACCAGAGAGAACATCCAGCCTCTGGTTCGTAGCCAGGAGCGAAATTAATATGCGTGAAAACGATCTATTTCTGCTCATTTCACTCATGGAGCAGCGTATTGAAGCACTAAAAAGTACCATAGCTGATCATCATTCCTTGTCTGATAAAAAGAAGGGTCAGTCGGGAGATACTTCAGCCAATCTGGATTTAATGATCAATTCGTCCGTTGACGAAAGTATTCTAGCCGAACACAAGCTGGAACTTGCAAAGCTGGTAAAAAACATTTCATGGTTAAAAAGTGATAATGCAGGCCTGTGTGATCAATGTGGTGCCGACATCCCGATTGATCGCTTGAAAGCAGTGTTAACAACCCGCCAGTGCGTGGCCTGCGCCAGCACCAACAACTAGACTTAAGGAATAAACGAACCTATGCATATCATTGAAAAAATTGGTGGCACATCGATGAGTGACTATGCTTCGGTGCGAGACAACATCATTTTCAGCAAGGATAAAAAAAGCTTTTACCAACGCGCGTGTGTTGTTTCTGCTTACAGCGGGGTTACCGATAAACTGCTGGAGCATAAAAAGAGCGGTCAACCCGGCGTTTTCGGCTTGTTTGCCAGCAGCATCGAAGACGATAGCTGGTCAGCTATGTTTGACCAGCTTAGTACGGAGCTCAACCAGATTAATCACCAGCTGTTTGGCGACGGGGAATTACTCTTACGAGCAAATCGGTTTTTGAACGAGCGGCTCGAAAGTGCCAAGCAGTGCTTGTTGGATTTGCAAAGCCTTTGTCAGCATGGCCACTTTGTTTTAGAGGCTCATCTTGACACCGTTAGGGAAATGTTAGCGAGCATTGGTGAGGCCCACAGTGCCTGGAATATGACTCAGCTTTTGCAGCGTGATGGCGTTAACGCCTGCTTTGTAGATCTGACCGGATGGCGCAGCACTGCGCATATTTCACTGGATGAACGTATTCGAGCGGCCTTCGCGAACATTGATCTCGACAGGCAGCTGCCTGTCGTGACCGGCTATGCACATAGCAATATTGGTTTGATGAGTTCCTTTGATCGCGGCTACAGCGAAATGACTTTCAGTCGCCTAGCGGTACTCACAAAAGCCAGTGAGGCCATTATTCACAAAGAGTTTCACCTGAGTAGCGCCGACCCGAGAATAGTCGGCGAGGACAAAGCCATCCCGATCGGTAGAACCAATTACGATGTGGCCGACCAATTGGCCAACCTGGGGGTGGAAGCTATCCACCCGAAAGCGGCCAAAGGCCTGCGGCAAAACAATATACCCCTGCGGGTTAAAAACACCTTTGAGCCAGAGCATACCGGCACACTTATTACCGGTGACTATGTGAGTGACTCTCCGCGAGTGGAAATTATTGCAGGCTGCAAGGGTATCTACGCGCTTGAATTATTTGACCAGGACATGGCCGGGAGTATTCATAACTATGACCGCGAAGTGCTCTCCATCATTGCACGCTTCAAAGCCCATATTGTGTCTAAAGATATCAACGCCAATACCTTAACCCACTTTCTATCGACCAATTTAAAAACGGTAAACCGCATACAGGCGGCTGTCGAAGAGCGCTACCCGGAAGCCGAACTTAATCAGCAAAAAGTGGCTATTGTCTCGGCCATTGGCAGTGATATGCAGATACCGGGTATTCTCGCAAAAACCGTGCAGGCGGTTGCCGACAAAAATATCAGCCTGCTGGCGGTGCATCAGTCAATGCGACAAGTGGATATACAGTTTATTGTGAATGAATCCGATTATGAAGCAACGATCAAGAAATTACATGAGGAATTAGTCGAAACCAATCACCATGGGCGTGCAATATGTCTCGCATCTTATTGATCGTTATTTTATTTGCTTCGATTTTACCTATACCGGTATTCGCTGAAAACCAAAACGCTAACATCGAGAAAGCTGTTGAAGCACTAGATAAGCCTCTCTATTCGCCGTTTGTTGAACGCTATGTTTTAGACGAGCTTAAGCAGCTTCGTACCGATCAAGCAAAAACCAAGCAAGAGCTAATCCAGCAGATTGTTGATCGAGAGCATCAATCAGTCGATCGTGCCGTCGCATATGCTACCAATACGGTGACCTATTTTTTCTATATGATTGCCGCAGCAACTTCCATACTGGTGTTGGTGGGATGGACATCCCTTCGTGACATCAAGGAGCGTGTCCACTCTCTTGCAGATGAACAGATATCGAAACTTATCCAGGAATATGAAAAACGTCTGGAAGTTATCGAACATCAATTGCAGCAAAAAACCCAGCATATTGAAGATAACCGAGAAGAAATTGAACGCACACAAGAAGTTCAATCGCTTTGGCTTCGGGCACAACAAGATTCCTCGCCGACCAATAAAATACATATCTACGATCAAATTCTAAAGCTTCGCCCCGACGACTGCGAAGCTCTCACCTACAAAGCGGACGCAGTACTCGAGTTAGACGAACCACAGTGGGCAGCGAACTTATGCCATCAGGCTCTCGAAATAGATCCCCGCAACAGCCATGCCTTTTATCAATTGGCCTGTGCTTACACCGCTTTGAAACAATTCGATGAAGCTTTGCGCTTTCTAGCAAAAGCCATTAGCAAACGAGAGAGTTATCTCGATGAGATTCGCAACGATCCTGCGCTGCAACCACTGGTAAACGATAGCTGCTTTGATAACTTGAATGACCTGATCGATAAATTAGCGATTTCTGACGAATAGAGGCTTTCATGAGCCCAAAATCATCAATGTCGCTGTCGAAGCTCATTGCGTGAGGATATTCTGTTTAGTGATACCTGCCTGTTAGTGTGATGCCAAATAGTGTGATGCCAAAAAACCCGGTGTCAGGGTCTGTCTAACGCCGCATTATCCGAGCGTAATACTCAGCCATTGTTTGGTAACACTGACATGACGCCGCCTCCAAACCCTTGCGATCCAGAATAGTGATATTGCCGCGGGAATAACTGACAAGATGCTGCCTCTGCAATGCTTCTGCCGCCAGGCTCACGCTGCTTCGGCGTACGCCAAGCATGTACGCCAGAAAGGCATGGGTCAGATGCAGCGTATCTCCTTGAACCCGATCCTGTGTCATCAGTAACCAACGTGCCAATCTCGATTCTATTGTGTGAAAATGCAGACACGCACCAGCCAGTGTAAGCTGCTGCATCAGGACATAGATATAGCGCATCAGCAAATTCGATAAACCGGGATACTCCCGCAATGCGCTCTGGAACTGATCAGCGGGAATGGATAACGCCGTGCCCGCCCCCTGTACAACCGACCGCAAGGGCGCGCTATTGACGCCCAACACCAGACTGGTTCCCAGCATACCTTCATGGCCAATCAGCCCTACTTCCAGTGGATGATGATCACTTTCTTTCATCAACAAGGATATAAAGCCGGTTACCGGAAAATAAACATGCTCATGCTTCTGGTCGGCTTCACAAATGATATCCCCAAACGTCCAATCCACTAAGGCGCAACGTTTTAACAATTTATTTCGAACGCCGGGTGGCAGGGATTCAATCAGTTGATTAGTAACAGGGGTGGGTCGAGCTGACATTACAAGTTGTCCTGCAGCACACAAGGCCATGGAAGGCACGAAAAAGGTGCTCAGGCAATCTCGCGGCATGAGTATGCATGACAAAGGCATGCTGATCTGTACGTTGGCGCACTGCGCGCCATCACATACCAACAGCAAGTTTTTATAAAGTGGCCGGGGCGTTCATGTTCAAACCGAAGGCTTCCGAGGTAAAATCCGATCCGTTTCCTTTTTTACAACGGCATAACATTCACAGGACAGCTTCTCTAACCCTGGCCTGTCCAACACTTTAATATGCCCACGCTGGTAGGAGATGATGCCGAGTTTTTGCAGCTTTCCTGCCGCTTCAGTGACACTCTCACGGCGAACACCGAGCATGTTCGCAATCAATTCCTGGGTCATCACCAGGTTATTACCCGGCAGGCGATCCAGCGATAACAACATCCAGCGGCAAAGCTGCTGGTCAATACTATGGTGCCGATTGCACACGGCTGTTTGTGCCATTTGCGTAATCAGCGCCTGTGTATAACGTAACAACAGCATCAACATTTCAGTGTGGCGAGCGAATTCGTGCTTGAATAATTTTGCTTCCATGCGATAGGCATGTCCTGCGCTTTGCACGATAGCACGGCTGGAGGTCGTTTCTCCGCCCAGAAACAATGCCGTACCTAATATCCCTTCATTGCCCACCACTGAAATTTCCGCCGATGCCCCATCTTCCATGACATAAAGCAGAGAGATGATGCAATCGATTGGGAAAAACACATGGCGCAAGTGATCCCCCGATTCATATAGCACCCTACCCAATGGCAATGTGACCAGCTCAAGATTGGGCAGCACGCGATTTTTCACATCTTCGGGTAATGCCTCAATAAGATAGTTTTTTCCTATATAAGGAACAGTACCTCTATATGATTTAGTGACTTTAGGACGAACCCTTTCAGTTGTTTCCTGCATTTAAGCCCCC
>JBECKY010000059.1:0-51158 GCA_040235475.1 Pseudomonadales bacterium | reverse complement strand
CTCCCCTCACCATTTAGCTGGGGAAATCTCAGATTAAAGCCCAAAGTTAAGTTTATCTTTAAGCTTTTCTTTCAATTTATCCTTCTCTTCCTGTTTTTTCTGCTCCAGCTGTTGTTTTTGCTGATCTTGAAAATTTGAGACTTGTGCTTTTAGCAACTCATCAATTTGCCTGAGATCGCCATCAAGCTGATTTTCCCGATTGCTTAAAGTATCCAGTTCTGTACCAGAGGTACTCAGAGAAGCACTTATTTGCTCGTTGAGCTTTGCCATTAATTGAGCTTCAAGTTCACCTTTCTTTTCAGCCACTCGGGATTTCATTGCGGCTTTAAGTTGATTATCAATATCAGAACTTACACTGACATCAAAGTCTTTCAGCTGGCCGCTTACGCGGGCTTGTAATACAAAAGATTCTATTTTGCCAAGCAGTGCGATCAGCTCCCTCGCCCAGCTGTCTTTGCCTTGGCCACTGAAATGTGTGTTAGAAAAATGGCTGTTAACTTGACCGTCGATAATGCCTTTTTCAATAACAACCTGACCTTGAATATCCAGTTTTGACTGAGCCATGGTAATGCCAAGGTTGGCACTTTTACCAAGGCGCTTTTCTTTTACCGAAAGGCTGTTGATATTAAAGGTAAGGGTGTCGACAGGATTTTTGGCATCAATATGGTTGAAGATGCCCTCTATCACTACACTGTCCAGGCTCTGAAGCTCACTACCCCGTAGTTTCAGAGTTGCGGGTCGTCGAATAATATTCGGCTGAGTGCTGAGGTCGCGTAACTCTCCGCTTAAAGTACCTTTTACTGTTTCAGTGTCGAGCAGTATTTCAAGGCTGGCTTTTCTCAGTAAAAAGTCTGGAATCGGGTCGTTGGTGGGGAAATGAATGTATTTTCCAGCCGCGCGGATATTTGCAGCTTTACTTTCTGCTTTTGTTTCACCCCCATCACTATCTTCGCCCTCCCCCATAAAGGGTTCTATTTGTTCGTAGCCTGTGACGGCCATACCAACCCATTCGCCAGTTTGCTCGCCAAACAACAGCTTACTGATATTGGCCGCACCGGTGCCAGAGAGTCCGTATTTTGACTTGATATTTTTCAGGTCTTGTTGCGGTGCGTTTTTCAGTAAGCTTACCTGGTTTTGCAGCCGTTGCTTACTTGCTTTAACTTGTGTGGATGCTGCTTTAATGGTTTCTTTGTCACGTCTAATATCCTGCTTGATACTGTCCAGTTCTTGTTTACGTGCCAAAGCATCTTCTAGGGATTTAATATCATTTTGAGTCAGGACTTGTATACGTTGCTGGTAGATTTTTAATACGTCTTTTTTTGGCAGCTGTTGTATGACAGCATCAAGTTTGGCTTTTTCTTCTGCGTAGGCTTGTTCCAGTTCGGCTTTTCGTTGCAGCGTTAGCAAGGGTTCTCGGGCCATTATTTCATCAACGCTGGGCAGCTTGTCTTTTAGCTTGACAGCTTCATTCTTATCCGATGAACCACCCGCTGCAGTACTAGCTGATTTACCAGCGAGAGCACCGGATTTTTTCCGGGGAGTATTAAATTGTATGCCTTCCAATGCCAGGTCATTAATCACCACCTGACCCATTAATAACTTCAGGAAATCCACCGACACTTCTGCCCTTTCGAATTCAAACAAGTTTGTCATGGGTTTATTGGCATTGGTCATTTGAAAGTTTTTCAGTTTAAAACCAATCGGCTCAAAGCTTACCCGCGCGCTTTGCAGTTCCACTTTGGCACCTGCCGATGCTGTGCCGTATTTTTCAATGGAATGTTTTAGCAAGGGGCCTGTTAGCAATAACCACAAAGCGATAATCAGGCCAACAATAGCTGCAAAGGCAAGCACCCCTTGCCAACGTATCCAGCTCATAGCTCACCCCTACTGACTTTTTGATAGATTTTATAGAACTGGTTGCCTTGAAACATTTGCACTAATTTTAATTTTTTAACCCAGCTTAAAATATGCACCCTGTATTTGATAATCAGCACTCTAAACAATAATACGGCGGGTAGAAACAAGAGTAGAGAAACAAACAAGCTGCCCAGTGTAAGGGTGTTATTAAACTGACTGATGCGCCAGAAATCAGATTGGTACAGACTTGTCCAGAAGGGATGTAGCGATTCTTCTATTAACAGTGCTGTTCCCATCTGCATAAACAGCGGGTCGAGCAGATAAGCAATGCCTGAAAAGGCAGTTACGGCTAATATAAAACCGCTAAAATTAATCCGCAATATGCAGGCCAGAAACAGTATCACCAGGTTATGCATACTCATTAAGGGTGTAAAACCCACTATCATCCCCATGGCAAAGGCCAAGCTGATTTGGCTGGGGTTTGATTCTGAGTTAAGGGCTTTGAGAAGTTTTGCAAGCATTTCTATCATGGTTGATTCCCTTATATTTTTGCGCTTTTTTTACTGCGCTGGTGCAGCTGTTTGCGTCTGAACATAATAGAACATGAAGCTTGAAAGTACAGATTCACGCTGGGCATTCTTAGGAATAAGTTAACAAAACTGGGGTTTTATTTACGTATTTTTTACAGCGCCACCCAGATTCAAAACACTTCTGGCAGAGGGACTTTGAAAGACCCACAAATCAAATTCCGGTAATACCGATAACAAGTGATCAAAAATATCCGCTTGTATGGCTTCATAGTAAGCCCAGCGCTGATCCCGGCAAAAAACATAAATTTCAATCGGCAGACCTTTGTCGGAGGGTGCTAATTGCCGCACCATAAAGGTCATGTTCATATTGATTTCTTTATGGCGCCGCAGATAGGCTTCCACATAGGCGCGGAAAGTGCCAATATTTGTTAGCCGCCGACCATTTATTGTCTCGCGGGGATCGTAGCCTTTTTCAGCATTATAGGCACTTACCTCTTGCCTTTTTCCCTTGATATAATCACCAATCACTTCTGACTTGCTGAACTTTTCCAGTAAGGCGTCGTCACAAAAGCGTATGCTGTCCATGTCGATGCTGATCGCACGTTTAATTCTGCGGCCTCCGGATTCTTCCATACCCCGCCAGTTTTTAAACGATTCATTGATAAATGCCTGGGTGGGAATAGTGCTGATGGTTTTGTCCCAGTTTTGCACTTTTACGGTATGCAGGCTGATATCCAGTACTTCACCATCGCTGTCGTATTTGGACATTTCGACCCAATCGCCGCGCCTGATCATGTTGTAGGAGGCGATTTGAACCGCAGCAATAAAACCTAAAATGGAATCCTTGAACACCAGTAACAGTATGGCACTCATGGCCCCCAGGCCGGTTAACAAGCTCCAGGGTTCTTTGTTTAACAGTATCGAAATAACAAAAATACCTGCTACCATGTAAGCAAGAATTTTCGCCACCTGAGAATAACCACGAATGGGTTTTTCTCTGGCAATATCAGTGACTTGATAAATATCAACCAGGCTGTCAAGCAACTCATCGAGCATTCTTACCGTGGTAATCACCATGGCGATCAGGGCAAATTTCTCCACCCATATTTCAAAAGGGCCAAAACCACTGGAAAAAATATAGAATACTGCTGCCGGGGCGATATTGCCCAAGCGATTAAAAACACCTTTTTTAACTAAAACGTCATCCCAGGTGGTTTCGGTCTTTTGGGCTAAATAATCGATGCCACGAATAAAAAACCTGCGGGTAATCAAGTTGATTACGACTGCCAACAGGAAAATGCCACCAGCCTGTATCACGTAGTTTAGCCATTGCAATTGACTCGGATCGAATCCGCTTTGGCTCAGTATTTTGTTAATCCAGATTTCCATCTATTCAAAGCTCCTGGCGCCGTCTATTTAGCTTTCACAAACATATTAGACCGCTTTTCAAAACCGATACTGGTTTCCGGCCCATGTCCGGTAACAACTACGGCATCATCGTCCAAAGTGTACAAGCGATTCTGAATCGACTTAACAATGGCTTTAGGGTCACCCCCCGGCAAATCAGTGCGGCCAATTGAACCTAGAAACAGGGTGTCTCCGGCGAGCAGTAAATTATGCTCTTCAAACCAAAAACTCATGGAACCCTGGGTATGCCCTGGGGTATGCAGGGCAACACCCTTACAACAGCATAAGCCTTCGTCGTCCTGTAGCCATTGATCAGGGTCTGGCAGAGGTTTAAACGGCACACCCATCATGGTGCATTGCATTTCCGCCATGTCCCACAAAGGCTTGTCGTCTTTGTGTAAACATAAGGGCGCTCCAGTGGCTTTTTTAATTTCACCCGCTGCCAAAAAATGATCCAAATGGGCATGGGTGTGAATAATGCCGGTGATCTTCAGTCCCAATTCGGCCACTGTAGCTAGAATTTTCTCGGCATTCCCCCCTGGATCGACCACAATGCCTTCTTTGCTTATCGGGTCGCCAATAATGCTGCAGTTACAGCCCAAAGGGCCAACGGGAAAAGTTTTGCGGATTAATGAAGGCATTTGCGTCACACTATTCATGTCAGTAAGATCAATATTTAATGGAGTATTCGGGAAAATATGCTAACACAAATCCCACCAAAATAACTTTAAGGAACTATTTTTGCCATGCCAACTCCTTTTTCAGAATATGAGCAGTACGACGCCCTGGGCCTGGCCGAACTGGTGAAAAAGGCCGAAGTTAGCCCAATGGAACTGCTGGAAACAGCCCAGCACCGAATTGAATTGCTAAACCCAAGCATAAATGCGGTTAATTTCAGCTTTTTTGAACAGGCCAAGGCCAGCCTTGCCTCACCCGGCTCAATGACTTCCTCCACGGCCCCGTTTGCAGGCGTACCGTTTCTGATTAAGGATATTTTGCTCCATGTGAAAGGCTGGCCGCTTACCCAAGGTGTCGGAGCCTTACAGCAGTTCACCTCCAGTGAAGACAGCTACTACGTCAGCAAGTGCCGCCAGGCTGGCTTGATTTTTTTAGGTAGAACCAACCTGCCTGAGTTTGGCCTAAAGGGCCACAGCGATAATAAGTTTTTTGGCGCCAGCAAAAACCCCTGGGATCTGAGTCGAACCCCTGGCGGCTCCAGCGGTGGCGCTGCCGCAGCCGTAGCCTCTGGTATGCTGCCCATGGCCTCGGCAAGCGATGGTGGCGGCTCGATTCGAATTCCTGCCAGTTATTGTGGGCTGTTTGGACTGCGCCCTTCAAGAGGACGAGTGAGCTGCGGCCCCCACTATGCAGAGGTCTGGGACGGTATGGTTTCCGACCACGTGCTTAGCCGTTCTGTGCGTGACAGCGCTGCCATGCTGGATGTACTCGCAGGCCCCATGCCTGGCGATCCTTACTTTTTACCAAACCCTGAACAAAACTACCGTCAAATTATTAACCAAGCACCCAAACCACTGACCATTGCCTATACCTTGAAATCTCCCATTGGCACCCCGGTAGACGAGGAAGCAAAACGCGCCGTTATAAAAACACTTGCCATGCTGGAAGATCTGGGTCACCAAGTAGAAGAAGCGCAACCCGCGATTGACGGTGAAGCACTGGCACAATGTTATTTAATGGTTTATTTCGGCCATGTCGCGGCAATGTATCAAGACCTGGTTGCGCAAGTGGGTGAAAAGCAGGCCAAGGCACATACTGAACTGGACACTCAGGTTCTGGCCATGCTCGGGCAAACCGCTTCCGCCCGGAACTATGTTGCCAGCCACTTTCGCTGGAATGAATTTGCCCGCACCATGGGGGAGTTTCATCAACGCTACGATCTCTACCTCACACCTACAACTGCACAGAAGCCGGCCCTGATTGGTTCACAAGACATGCCCTTTTTGGAACAACTTGGATCAAAATTTATTTTACGTTTTAAATTGGGAAAATTACTCCTGGCAACGGGCATGGTAGAAAAACAAGCAAAGGACAACCTAAGTAGAGTCCCTTTCACGCAACTAGCCAATTTTACCGGCCAACCCGCCATGTCTGTGCCGCTTTACTTTAGTGAAACCGAACAGCTGCCCTATGGCGTACAATTTATGGCGCCGCTAAGTGATGAAGCCACCCTATTGCAACTAGCAGCACAATTGGAGCAAGCCTACCCCTGGGATAATCGGCACCCTGAAATTCCTCAAACATAATGAGTGCCGATGCTAAACAGCATTGATAAAATATTAATCCCGCAAATAAACAAACCAGTACACCAGGCCTACAAATACGCTACCTCCAATGATATTCCCAAAGGTAACGGGCAAAAGGTTTTTTACCAAAAATCCGTACAGGGTTAAATGATCAAAGGTAATATTTGGATTGGTTTCTGCCATTGAAGCTAAAAGTTCGGGCTGGTACTTGGCGAGTAATCCTGCAGGAATAAAATACATATTGGCAACCGAGTGCTCAAACCCTAAGGCTACAAAAGCAGAAATCGGGAAGACAATGGCAAGGATTTTATCTGTAACTGTATGCCCAGCGAAACAAAGCCAAACCGCCAGACAAACCAAAATATTACATAAAATACCCCGGCTAATGGCTTCAGTAACACTCAAGTTAACTTTGGCGTTGGCAATCAGCAATACTTTTTCGCCAACATCGCCGAACCACAAGCCCGATAAATACATCAGTACAGCCAGGCCCAAAGCACCGACTAAATTACCGAAAAAAACAATGCTCCAGTTTTTTACTAATTGCTTTAGGGTAATTTTTTTATCAACATAAGCCATCACCAGCAGGTTATTACCGGTAAACAGTTCGGCACCGGCTACAATCACCAGGATTAAACCTAAAGAAAACACCAGGCCGCCCATTAAACGCAAGACGCCAGGGTTTATACCGCCGGAATGATAAGTAACAACAGTGTAAAAAGCGGCCCCGAAAGCAATAAATGCCCCTGCCAGTACCGCCAGAACAAATACTCGCAATGGGTCGGTCAGGCTTTTACTGATACATGCCTGATCAATACGTTGAGCAATTTCTTTTGGTTTATATGCATCAACTGAAAAATTTTCCATCGTCATCATTCCCTGTAATATTATACGACTCAATACAAAGGAGCAGATCTGATAATTTACCGCCAGAATAATATTCAAGCCTTGACCTAAATCAGTACCAGGCTGCAAACCCAAGTGGATTTACTGTAAAGTGGCAGGTAAGCTTTGATCAAACGTATCAACAGCACAAAGGAGTATTACATGGCTAACAACCCTGGCAAGGGCGCCCATTACTTAATCGAGGGCGCAAAAATTTTAACGCAACCCGGCATCAGGGCATTTGTGATTGTGCCTTTGATGCTTAATATTTTTATCTTTTCGCTACTGTTTTACTTTTCTTTTCAGTTTATGGAGGGCTGGATCAACTACCTGACTTCACATCTGCCGGAATGGCTGGAATTTATTTCATGGATATTCTGGGTGGTGTTTGCGCTACTGTTTTTGCTGATTTCCGGCTACAGTTTTAATCTTGTTGCAGCCTTTATTGCGGCACCTTTTAATGGCTTGCTTGCAGAAAAAGTTGAGCAGCATTTAACCGGCAAAACACCCGATACGGAAACCGGCTTTAAAGCGGTACTGGCCCTTGTTCCTTATACCCTGAAGCGGGAAGGCAAGAAACTCGGCTATTATTTACCCAGAGTGCTTGGTTTAATTATTATTACCGCCATTCCTTTGTTGCAGATAGCAAGTCCCGTGGTTTGGTTTTTTTTTGGCGCCTGGATGCTAGCTATTCAATATGTGGATTATCCAATGGATAACCACCAGACCGATTTCGATACCATGAAGCAAAAAATAAGCTCTAAACCAATGCTCACACTCGGCTTTGGTGCAGCCACTGTGTTAGCTTTTTCCGTTCCCATTGTCAATTTTCTGGTTATGCCTGCGGCTGTAGCTGGCGCCACCATCTTTTGGGTGCGGGAGTTCAAAGAAAACTGACAGGTTATAAATAGCAGCTCCCATAGTTGATGATTGAAATTAGAACAAGTTGCCAGTTTTTGTTTGATTTTTCTGTATGATCATTGTTAAGTGCTCCTCCATTAGTCGGATTATGCTTCTCCTTTCACCTTGCTGATAGCCATGCAATGAGTTTGCAAAAATTTTTATTTAATTTTACCCAGCTCACATTTTTATGCCTATGTATAACGGCATCAGGCTTGTCAATGGCAGCAATAAACAATGACCTGCTGAGCTCCAAAGCTCGCTCAGGCAATTGGCTTGTGTCATTGAAAACAGGCCCCTTGCAATGGAAACAGGGCGATGATATTGACAATACCGGGTTTAGCTTTGGTTACCGCTTACCTGACTTTGAATACGGAAGCATTTCTCTCGAAATGGATTTTATCACCAGCACTGGAGGCGGGGAAATCTCCGAAGACAGTTCCGGGGCCCCAATTACTGCGGAAGCGTCTTTCCAGGCCTATTCGGGTAACGCCGTTTATCGCAGTAAAGGCATGGTCTTTTTAAAGGGTAAAATGGGTTATTCTCAGCGGGAAATAGCGATCGAATTTGCAGATTTTCCTGAGCTTGATGACACTGACACTCAATCGGCTTTCAGCACAGGAGCCGGTATCGGCATACGCCTTGGTTCCGACTTTGAACTGGAGCTGGAATATACCTCATATGAACAAGAGCAAAACCTTATTTCACTGGGACTGAACTGGCAGTTTGGTAAGCATCATCAACAGCGGGTTGAGAAAAAAGCACAGGAAAAAGTCGAAAAACTTTATCCACGACCACAATCAAATAAACAAACTGTCACCCAAAAGGAACTCAAGCGCAGTAAAAAACCCCAGCAACAACCTAAACCGCTTGCAGTTGAGCCTATGGTTATCAAGAAATATTCGCCACCCCCTCGTTCGGAGATGCCGCCGACTCAGAACGATGTTGACCAGCACTTACCTATCGGCAGATCCGCCTATACAGCAGAGCGTGCTGCGCGTGCTGAAGCTTGCCGCAAGCCCGTCTTACAAACCAAACGTAACAATTGGCCTTACGAGCTATACCGTGCTGTATGTCAGGACGGTTCATCTAGAACGGTGACATGCGAGTGGGGGCAGTGTAAAGTTATCAAATAGAGATCTTTGCACGCGAGCGAACTGAGCATTGAAAAAAAATCTTGTTTATTCCACTGAGCACGGCCGTCTTTGTCCTGATTGCAATGCACCAATAGACAATTGCGTGTGCAAACAATCACAAGTTGTAGGCGACGGCAATGTGAAAATTAAAAGGGAAATAAAGGGTCGAGGCGGAAAAACCGTTACCACCGTTAGCGGTATTCCTTTAAACGCAGAAGAGCTTAAACCGTTTGCAAAAAAATTGAAAAAAACCTGCGGGACGGGTGGCGCGGTTAAATCAGGCGTTATTGAAATTCAAGGTGATCACCGAGAAACTCTTCTACAGGTGCTGAAAGCTGAAGGTTATAATGCAAAGCTAGCCGGCGGATAACTGCTCGTTAAGCGATGGACATTTTCTCAAGTTTATCAGGACTGCGCAATATTCAACGCCCTCTGTTGGTGATGGCTATGAAACAAGCCTGATAGGGCAAGAGTATTGCCAAAAGGTTTAGATCTATTAAACCCATATAAAGGGAGCCGCGAAGTTTTCACAAGGGCTTGGGGGAATGTTGCTATGAGTTGGCGCAAAGCACTGACTAAAACAGTGCCTTGCGCAACAAGTATCGAAATGATGGCACAAAAAAACAGTTACGTCTAAGCTGCCCTTCTGCTTAAGATAATTTTTCCTTAATACGTGCAGAACGACCTGAACGTTCACGTAAATAATACAGCTTGGCGCGTCGCACATCACCACGACGTTTTACGGTAATACCCGCAACGATAGGGCTGTGGGTTTGGAACACACGCTCGACACCCACGCCGTGAGAAATTTTACGCACGGTAAATGCAGAGTTTAAGCCGCGATTTTTTACAGCAATTACAATACCCTCAAAGGCCTGTAAACGCTCATTGCTGCCTTCTTTTACTCGAACTTGAACCACTACAGTATCACCCGGAGAGAACTTGGGTAATTCTGCTTTCAACTGGGCAGTTTCAATCTGTTGAATGATGGTATTTTTGCCACTCATAACTAACTCCTCACTTTTAAACCTGATTTTTTAATCAGGCTGTATTCTATTTATTCGCTAGCCGTTTTGTTCCCGGATATATTCCGCTAACAAGGTTTTCTCTTCTTCTGTTAAGTGCCGGCCTTGCAACATATCCGGTCGTCTTTCCCAGGTACGACCCAGGGATTGTTTTAATCTCCAAAGCCTAATTTTTTCATGGTGCCCACTTAATAAAACATCAGGGACTTTTAGCCGATCCAAATCATCTGAGCCAGGCTGTTTAAACTCTTCAGGCCTGGTGTAATGCGGGTAATCCAGCAGGCCATTAAAAAATGAATCTTCCTGAGCTGAGCCTTCATGCCCCAGGACTCCGGGGACTAATCTGGCAATGGCGTCAATCAATACCATTGCCGCCAGCTCACCACCACTGATGACGTAGTCACCAATCGACCATTCTTCGTCGATTTCTGTTGCAAGCAAACGTTCATCAACGCCTTCATAGCGCCCAGCAAGTAACACGATATTCTGGTACGCGGCAATTTGCTCAACGCCTTGCTGATCAAGCTTTTTACCCTGTGGTGACAGGTATATGCACTTTGGTTTTGCTTCCCCCTGACCCGCCCTGGCTTGAGCCAGAGCTTTACGCAAAGGCTCCACCATCATTACCATGCCTGGGCCGCCACCAAAGGGGCGATCATCCACCCTACGATAACTATCGTCTGGGTCAGCATAATCCCTAGGGTTCCAGTACTGCAAATCCAGCAAGCCTTTTTCAACGGCCCTGGCGGTAACACCGTAAGCAGTAATAGCCTCAAACATAGCGGGAAAGATGGACACTATACCTACACGCATATCATTAAGCGCCCTTGGTGTTATCTTACCCTTTGCTTAAGCCACTGAAACAGGCTTAAACTAAAAATCTTCGTCCCATTCAACCCGTATTTCACCCCGGCTGGTGTCTATATCCTTTACCACCTGATCAAATAAGTAAGGTATCAGGCGCTCTTTACCATCAATACTGCCTTCACAGGCTTGGACCACCAGCACATCATTAGCGCCAGTTTCCAGTAAGTGGTCGACTTTACCGAACAGGCAGCCCTTCTGGTTAATAACCTTTAAACCTTCCAGGTCATGCCAATAATACTCACCTGCTTCCAACGGCAACATTAACTCTTGATTTACATAAACATCAAGACCAGTGTAACGGCGGGCTTCATCTCTATCATTACAACCATCAAACTTAGCAAGCAATCCTTTAGAGTGCTGCTTAAATGCTGTAACGTTTAGCGTTTGCCATTGCCTTGCTTGTTGCGACGCTTTTGAACCGGAACCTCTTACCGTGGCACCTGCATCCTGACTGTTTATTTGCACTTGCCAGGGCTGGTATTTAAAAGCATTTTCAGGAGGCTGGGTATGGGATGCAATTTTAACCCAGCCTTTAATACCGAAAACCGTGGTAATGGTGGCGATTATTACCCGTTTATCATTTGGCTTATCGCCTTTTGACACCCCGTCAACTAACTGCACACTCAATTCTCAGACACAATGAACAAACTCAGGGCGAAGGAATGCTCCCCTTTATACCCAAAACTAAGCAGCAACGGCAGTGTCTACAGCAGTTTTAATTAATTTTGCAACGCGATCAGAAGGCTGGGCGCCCTTGCTAATCCAATACTCAACCCTGGCCTGATCCAAACGCAAACGCTCTTGTCCACCTTGGGCCACAGGATTAAAAAAACCAATTTTTTCTATTACCCGGCCATCACGGGGAAAACGGCTATCAGCCACTACCACATGATAAAAAGGTTTTTTCTTCGCACCACCACGAGTCAGACGAATGGTTACCATATAAAATATTCCTGAAATGTTAATGAAAACAAATTTGTAAGGTATGCAATTTGTAAGTCAGGCTGCAAGCAGCGCAAAATGGCAAATTAATCCGCCAGTTCCAGGCCACAAAACTGTACACCTGAGAGGGCGCACATTTTACGTGAAAACTACCATTATTCAAAGCCTTTCATGCCCATAACGGTGAATAAAATCTGATTACGGCCCAATGGCTCGCTAAAGACGTTGATCTGATCGACGGTGAAGCACACAAACGTGCCACCATTTACCGATGAAGCAGATACGAAAGCACCCCGCCCCGTAAAACCGTATTGGGTATCATGCTGTTACCTTAAGCATTTTTAGCTGCAAGTGAAAAAATCATGGACAAGTTTTTCAGGGTTAATTCGTTACTAGCGCATTTTACCTGGGGGCATGCTCTGACCAGGCGGCATCATCCCACCCATACCCCTCATAATCCTCTTTACCCCCCCCTTTCCAGACATTTTTTTCATCATTTTGGCCATTTGTTTATGCTGCTTTAACAAACGGTTAATGTCCTGGATCTGGGTGCCGGATCCCGCCGCTATGCGCTTTTTACGGGAGCCATTGATAACATCGGGAAACCTGCGCTCTTTTGGCGTCATTGAATCAATGATGGCTTCCATTTGCAGCATGCCTTTTTGCGCCTGCTGATCCTGGGCCGCAGCCGCCATATTGCCCATTCCGGGCATTTTTTCCAGCATGGCGGCCATACCGCCCATGTTACGCATTTGCTGGAACTGATCTTTCAAATCGGTAAGGTCAAAGGCTCTACCTTTTTTAATCTTTCGCGCCAGCTTATCGGCTTTGTCTTTATCCAGCTTACGCTCAGCCTCTTCCACCAGCGTAAGCACGTCGCCCATGCCCAGAATTCGGGAGGCCATTCGGTCAGGGTGAAAGGGCTCCAGGCCGTCAATTTTTTCACCCACACCAAGAAACTTGATCGGCTTGCCGGTTAGCATTCTAACGGACAAGGCCGCACCGCCACGGGCGTCACCATCGGCTTTGGTTAATATCACTCCGCTTAATGGCAAGGCTTCATTAAAAGCTTTGGCGGTGTTGGCGGCATCCTGGCCGGTCATGGCATCAACAACAAACAGGGTTTCAGCAGGGTTAATGGCCTGATGCAAGGCTTTAATCTCGCCCATCATCTCTTCATCAATGTGCAAGCGGCCGGCGGTATCGATAATCACCACATCCATAAAGCCGGTTTTGCCTTCAGCAATGGCTGCCCTGGCAATCTCAACGGGTTTTTGCCCGCTGTCGCTGGGAAAAAATCCGACTTTAATATCGCCCGCCAGGGTTTCCAGCTGCTTAATGGCCGCTGGCCGGTAAACATCGGCACTGGCCACCAGAACCTTTTTTTTGTGCTCTTGCTTCAACCATTTGGCCAGTTTAGCCACAGTGGTGGTTTTACCCGCACCCTGTAAACCCGCCATAAGAATAACGGCGGGCGGCTTAACCGCTAAATTTAAGCCTGAAAAGGGTTCACCCATAACCTCCACAAGCTCTTCATGAACAATTTTGACAAAGGCCTGTCCAGGGCTCAGGCTTTTAATGACCTCCTCACCAATGGCACGCTCTTTAATCTGGCCAACAAAAGCCTTTACAACTTCCAGAGCCACATCAGCTTCCAGCAGGGCCATACGCACTTCGCGCAGGGTTTCCTGGATATTGTCTTCAGTCAGTCGCCCTCCCCCGGTAACTTTACCAAGGGTTTCCGAAAGGCGGTCGGTTAAATTGTCAAACATAGGTATACATCCTGAGTCATGCAAAAAGCCATGAGCAAAGCCTCACGGCCAAAGGTTCTAAACCGCTGGTAATAACTTATTGAACAGTGATTATAGCCATTCCCAATTGACAGAGTAACCCGCATAATAGAAAAATACTTAAAGTCTTTGACAGACTTTAAGCAGCCCTGACACTTTAACGACAAAGGTGTCCTTAATCACCCCGTCGGTGGAACTACAGAGACTTGTTTTATGACCCCAGTTTTAACGGGTACAGTTGCGAGTGTTTTTTATCTGAGCATTACTGCTTACCTGGCCTACCACCTGTATGTGGGCAAAACAGTGACTAAGTCACTGCTGCTGCTCCCTGGTGTTGCGGCATTGCTGCTTCATTTGTATGTCCTATACGGGATCATCTTCACCCCCGAAGGTTTAGCATTCGGTTTTTTTAAAATCGGCTCGATGTTTGGCTGGGTCATTGCCGCACTCACCATTATTACCAGCCTGTATCGCCCGATTGAAAACCTGATTATTGTTGCTTATCCCATTGCCGCTATTTCCCTGTGGTCGTCTATTTTAGTATCTAGCAACACGGTGCTGATCAGCCCTGCTCCCAGTATTATTGCTCATATTATAATTTCCGTGCTGGCTTATAGTATTTTAGCCATTGCGGTGGCCCAGGCATTGTTGCTGGCGGCGCAAAATTACCAGTTAAAACATAAGCATACCCATGGTGTTTTGGAGTTATTACCGCCGCTTCAGACCATGGAAACTGTGTTATTCGAAATGCTGTGGTTAGGCATTGGCTTGCTCAGCATATCTATTGTAACCGGCGTGTTGTTTCTCGATGATATAGTGGCTCAGCACATGATCCATAAAACTGTATTGAGCATCAGCGCATGGGTGATTTTTGCCGTGCTACTGGGCGGCAGGCATTTTCTTGGCTGGCGAGGGGCCATTGCTATTCGCTGGACCCTGAGTGGATTTTTCCTGCTGTTATTGGCGTATTTTGGCAGCAAACTGGTCTTGGAAATTATTTTGGCTTAATGCGCCTTTAGCTGAACCCTTTTGACTTTATAGCGCCAAAATTGCGCATTTAACGAGCAAATAAGCGAATAATCACGACAAGTTCTTGACACTGCTTGCAGAAGATTCTAAAACTTGCCCTATCATTAGCAATTAAAGGCCCTACCTCTCCTTGAATGATGTTCCTCTTGGCATTTTAGCCGCCATTTTGTTTGCTCTGGTGGTGTTATCAGCCTTCTTCTCCAGCTCTGAAACAGGCATGATGTCTCTGAACCGGTATAAACTTCGCCATCAGGCTAATGAAGGTAACCGTGCTGCCAAGCGCGTGCTCAAACTGCTCAAACGCCCCGACCGCCTGATCGGGGTTATTTTAATTGGCAACAACTTTGTCAACCTGCTGGCATCATCCATTGCCACGATTATTGGCATTCGTTTATTTGGCAATGCCGGTATTGCTCTTGCCACCGGCTCCCTGCTGTTAATCATTTTGGTTTTTAGCGAGGTATCGCCCAAAACCATGGCGGCACTGTACCCCGAGCGCATAGCTTTTCCTGCATCCTTTATTTTGAATCCGCTGCTGCAGCTTTTGTACCCTTTTGTCTGGCTGGTTAATATCATCAGCAATAGTTTGCTGCGAATCTTCGGCATTAAAAATGCCGGCATGACTACTGACCATTTGAATTCAGCGGAATTGCGCACGGTGGTGAAAGAATCCGGCGCCCTGGTGTCCAGGCGCAATCGGGGCATGTTGATTAATATTCTCGACCTGGAAAAAGTCACCGTGGAGGACATCATGGTGCCCCGTAACGAAATAGCCGGCCTCGATATTGATGACGATATAGAAGAAATCCTGAACCAGATAAAATCCACTCAACACACACGCCTACCGGTTTATAAGGGCGACATTAATGAAATTATAGGCATGCTCCACATTCGCAATGCCACTCGGTTTTTAGATAAGCCCGACATCAACAAAGCCACCATTTTACAATACACCCATGAACCTTATTTCATGCCAGAAAGCACACCTTTACATACCCAATTGGTAAATTTCCAGAAAAGCAAACAACGTATTGGCATTGTGGTGGACGAATACGGCGATGCACTTGGTTTGGTGACCTTGGAAGATATTCTGGAAGAAATCGTTGGTGAATTTACCACTGATATAGCAGATACCAGTAAAGACATCCATCCCCAGGAAGATGGCAGCTTCCTGATTGATGGCACCGCTACCGTTCGCGAAATAAACCGCGCCCTGAATTGGAAATTGCCCACCGGAGGGCCCAAAACCCTTAACGGCTTGATCCTTGAAGCACTGGAATCCATACCCGATAATAGCGTCTGCGTTACGGTAGGTCGCTACCGAATGGAAACTGTGCAGACTAAAAACAATATAGTAAAAACTATTCGGGTTTTTAAAACAACTTAACCAACTGTTTTATCGTCAACGCACTATTTGTGCTCAGATTTGTTTACCCCTGCCAAGCGGTTATAATTCGTCTTTAAGTCTGTGATACCATCTTTACACTCAGCCACTTTAATATTTCCTTATATATTTTAACGAGCTTACTGCCATGACCTCCTTATCCAGGCCCACGCCCAAAAAAGTACAACAGTTAATTAACGGACAACTACAAACCAGTAGCAGCACACAGTGGATAGACCTTAGCAACCCCGCCACCCAGGAAGTCATTGCCCAGGTGCCCTGCACCACCGCTGAAGAAATCGAGCAGGCCATTGCTTCTGCCCAAACAGCCTTTTTGAGCTGGCGCAACACGCCGGTACCAGCCCGCGCCCGCGTAATGTTGCGCTACCAGGCTCTACTTAAAGAACATCACGATGAGTTAGCCGAAATTCTAAGTCTGGAAACCGGTAAAACTTTTGAAGATGCCAAAGGCGATGTCTGGCGAGGCATAGAAGTTGTAGAACACGCCTGCAATATTCCCAGCCTGATGATGGGGGAAACCGTAGAAAACGTTGCCAACAACATTGATACTTACAGCTATACACAACCTCTGGGCGTTTGCGCAGGCATTACACCGTTTAACTTTCCGGCGATGATTCCTTTATGGATGTTTCCCCTGGCCATTGCTTGCGGCAATGCCTTTATCTTAAAACCTTCAGAACAAGATCCGATGACACCGATGCGCCTGGCTGAACTGTTCCTGCAAGCAGGCGCTCCAGAAAATATATTACAGGTTATTCACGGCGGTAAAGAACAGGTTGATGCCTTATTAACACATCCCGATATTAAAACCATCTCCTTTGTCGGCTCGGTCAATGTCGGGCAATACATTTATAAAACCGGCACCGCGCATTTAAAACGTGTACAAGCCTTTGCCGGCGCCAAGAACCATATGGTGGTAATGCCCGATGCCAACAAACAGGCGGTTATTAACGCCCTGGCCGGTGCATCCTGCGGCGCAGCCGGACAACGCTGCATGGCCATCAGCGTTGCCGTATTAGTGGACGAAGCAAAAACATGGATTGATGATATTAAATCCAGCCTTAGCCAGTTAAAGCCAGGCGCATGGAACAATGATCAAGCCGCTTATGGCCCCCTGATCAGCCCCCAGGCGAAACAACGGGTATTAAAATTAATTGCACAGGGAAAGGAAGAAGGCGCTAATTGTTTATTGGATGGTTCTGATTGCGTGGTTGAGGGTTACCCCAATGGCAACTGGGTCGGCCCTACGCTGTTCAGCGAAGTAACTCCTGACATGAGCATTTACCGCGAAGAAATATTTGGCCCGGTGCTGTGCCTGATAACAGCAGACAGTCTCGACGAAGCCATAGACTTAATCAACAACAGCCCCTATGGTAACGGCACTTCTATTTTTACCAGCAACGGTGCCGCCGCCAGAAAATATCAACATGAAATTACTGTTGGCCAGGTAGGCATTAATGTTCCTATTCCGGTGCCGATGCCCTTTTTTTCATTTACCGGCTGGAAAAACTCTTTTTACGGTGACCAACATGCTTACGGAAAGCAGGCGATTCGTTTTTATACCGAAACAAAAACTGTTACCTCGCGCTGGTTTGACGAAGATATTCCCAGCGGACCTAATATGAGCATTGATTTAAAATAAATTATCAACGGCAAAAAATTTCAAAAGGAAAAGATAATGGCAAATATTGGCTTTATCGGCGTAGGCCATATGGGCGCACCCATGGTGATAAATTTATTAAAAGCCGGCCACCAGGTAAAAGTTTTTGATCTGAATGTGGCGCAAATGAATTTGGTAGCGAGCGAAGGTGCACAGATGACCACCAGTGCTATCGAAGCCGCAACCGATATTGACGTTCTCATCAGCATGTTAATATCAGGCAAAATTGTCGAAGACATTTACCTGCACGAGATTAAATTACTCGACCATATTGACACCAATACCCTGGTTATTGATTCCTCCACCATTGCTGCAGAAAATTCCCGTAATGTTGCCCATGCCGCCAGGCAAAAAGGTATTACCGCCATTGACGCTCCGGTATCAGGTGGCGTAGCGGGTGCAGAGGCTGGCACCTTGAGCTTTATGGTCGGCGGAGACAAGGAAGCGTTTCAACGCGCCAAACCAATCCTTGCATCCATGGGGAAAAACATCTTCCACGCCGGCACTAACGGCGCAGGACAAACCGCTAAAATCTGCAACAACATGTTACTGGCCATTCATATGATTGGCACGGCAGAAGCATTAAAGATGGGCGTTGATGGCGGACTGGATCCGAAGGTATTGTCTGACATTATGCTGAAAAGTTCCGGGCGTAACTGGTCGCTTGAACTCTACAACCCGTACCCCGGCGTGCAAGACAATGTGCCTGCTGCGAAAAATTATGCCGACGGCTTTGCCGTTAACTTAATGAATAAGGATTTAGGCCTGGCGGCAGAAACCGCCTTGCAAACACACTCAAAAATCCCCATGGGCAGTCTGGCGCAAAAGCTGTATAAAGAACTCGCTGAGCACGGTAATGGACAGCTGGATTTTTCCAGCATTCAACTATGGTATGAATAACATATGGTATGAATAACAAAAGTTTATTTTATAAAAACTTTTTTCACGCGATGATTTTTCTCTCAGGCATCATTTCAGGCATCAGCAGCGGGCGTTCCAGGCAAGGGGAATGTCCCTACGACGCGCTGGCTAGCGGACAATCATCGGCATAGCTATAGCCCGTGCAACTTCTTCCCCGCACAACTCTTTAACCAGGGTTAAGGCAAATTCCATGGCTGTACCGGGACCACAACTGGTAATACAGCCATGGTCGCTCACGGTGGACATTTCTACCACCTGAGACTGTGGCAGCATGTCCAGAAAATCAGGGTGACACGTTATCCGTCGATTAGCGATCAAGCCATGATGTTGCAATACCACCGCAGGGGATGCACAAATAGCAGCGTATAATTTATTAGCTTGCTGCTGTTTACGCAACAAAGTAATCAACTCTTTGTTATCACGTAAATTCTCCGCACCAGGCATACCACCGGGTAAGGCTATCAAATCAAACTCTTTTTTTAGGCATTTGGAAATCAACGCTGCTGCTTCAAACCTGATCCCATGAGCACCTTTTACACTTAATGACCCCACGCCTGCCACGGTGACTTTTACCCCTGCCCTGCGCAAAACGTCAATAATAGTCACCGCTTCTATTTCTTCACACCCTTCAGCAAGAGGCACCAGAGCAGTTTTTGTTATCGGTTCAGACATGTCCCGTTCCTTAATCCACCACTATCAACAATTCATCCAGCAATAGCCTCTTGCTGCGAGCTTAACAGTATAAACTTCTATGCTATTCTACGTCTTATACGTTTAAAAACCGCCGCAGGTTTCTCAATTTTGACGCAAATTGGGTGGCGGGCTGTTGATAGGCAATACCGCACTCTCCTGATAATTTTTCCAGCCCGAATCAGCAGCTCGCCCTCAGTCATCTTTATGCGGAGCCGCTAAACCACCGTCACCGGAAAACGCCGGTAAAGCTAAACGGATTTTCTAAGTAAAGGCTGGACATAGCGAAAAATTCACACCTTATGGCAGTCTTTAAACATTGAATTGTTGCGGTTAAAGCCGAAGTTAAACAAAACAAACTCGCTTTCTTACGCTTACACTCCAGTTCTTAAAGCGATCAAAGCCTGCATATGTAGAAAATCCCTACGACAAGACTTTTGCACAATAATCAGGCAAAATGCGGCCTGCATAATAATCTAAACAAGCAAAGAAGGGCTTCTACATGTTATCTCGTAACGAATTAATCGATATTTATGCTCAAGATCGTTGGGCTCAACGCATCGGCACTGAAATTACAACACTGACGGATACACACATTGAGCTTCACCTGCCTTTCCGTCAGCAAAATATGAATTTGGGTGGCCGCATGCACGGCGGTGTTATTGGCTCAATATTAATCGATTCGGCAAAACTATTGGCCCAGGCCTATTGCGAAAACGACGGCGAACTTTCATTTCGGCTGATGGATTTCCAAATTAATTATTTTAAAGCCGGTGGTCCTGAACCACTCAAAACCGTAGCCACCGTCACCCGCAAAACCAGAGAGTTTTTGTTTACCCGCTGCGAAGTTCATAACCAGCAAAACGAAACCTTGGCTGCTGCCAATGTGTTAATTCGCATATATACACCGTCAGCAATCCCTGCCCCAACCCGACACCAACAGGATAAGTCAAAGAAGATAGCTTTAGTAGCTGACGAGATTGCAAAAAATGCTCCGAATTATCACCTTGTTGAAATTTTCAATAACATGATGGCACCCATTTACCCCGGCAGCTATGTCCATTATATGTCTGAAGGTTATGCTGAAATGGCCCAGGAAGATTTTCCCGACCAATACGATTACCAGGGGAACATTTCTGCCGGACAATTATTATTATTTTTCGATAATGTTTCCGGCTGTTCGGGTGGTTCACTGGCAGAAGAATTTGGCATGGCAGTAACACTAACCATTCAGGCCAGCTTCTGCGAACCTGCACGCAATGAAAACTTAATAGGTACCAGCAAAGCCTACTACCGTGAAGACGGCATGACCAACAACGAGGTGCATATCTACGGTGCTGAAACGGGTCATTTGAAAATGTTTGGCACCATGACTCATCTGGCTCGTAGTTTACGGAAAAAATAATGTTTAGCTAGTCAGTTAAATCCTGAGGAACATATTATATATTTTTTTCAGGATTTACTGACTAATACACTTCTCTTATATAAATCACTTTATTACTGCCTTTGAAAATGCCGAAGCTGGCACGACTCATTGGCACATCATCAATCAGATTACCATCTGCGGTACAAGGGTTGATATCTGCCGGATCACCCGTACCCGCCAAGCTCGGTATACAGTGTGCCCCAGGCCCTGCTGGCCCCTGATCAATACCATCAAGGTCTGAACGCAAGTAAAACGGCGTTTGCACTTCAACGTCAACATAACCTTCCGCATTTGGCGCAGTGAAAGACATACTCGAAACACCGCCCAAAAAAGCACTGATCCCGGTTAAGGTTGTTGAAGCAGCTCCATTAACGGCAATAGTAGGGCTACCTAATACCCGTCCGGATTTAACTTCCTGATCGTTATACAACAATACATCGGCTAAGGCGATTACTGTGCAACTATCGTCAGTATTGGTGACAAATTCCGCCGTTGTATTTAAATAATATTCAGCTGTTAAAGGCAAGGTAAGTGGTGACAATTCTGAGCCAAAATTATTTTGGCTGCTTAGTCGACCATAACGTAAAGCAGTTTGATCCAGCAAGCCATGAGTATTCGGACCACCACTTAGCGACAAGTTTAAATCTGCGGGCAACAAAGACACCAGGTCACTGTCTACAGGGGCAATGCCCACTTGAAAGTTGGCATAAGCACCATCGGGTGTGGCGTTTCGGGATAAGGCCTGAGTTGCTGACACAGAAGCTATACCAGCAGAAAAAGCGCCTGAAGATGCTACACTGAGCCGGGCTGTCAGGTTCGTGCCGGTATCAGCAGCGCCATAATTCATCTGCACTAAAGAAGCAGGATCAAGCTTGGCAAATGTACCGAAGTAATTCCGGGTGACCGCCGGAGCAGCCAAGGCATTCATCGCCCGCAGGTCAAAGGTAATGTTAAAGTTTTCTTCCATGTAGCTGAATGTATCGGGGCAGGCCAGTATATCGCTACGATTGCTTAGCACGGGGTTGGCAAGAACAAAGTTATTAGGATAAAAGCGCCCGACATTACAGGCATTACCTTGAACATTTTGACTGGACGCCAGATAATTATTCACCGTAGCATCCAGATTGATAATGCCTACTTCATCCCACGCGATGGATTTAGTGCCCACGCCATTGACAAAGGCGACACTGTTCGCGCTCGTCGTCAGTGTACCCACAACACCGGTGGCTGGCGCAAACAAGGTCTGCGTTAACAAGGCATCAGCCGGGGTAACAGCAATGGTTTCTTTACCAAAATTTGCGGTACCTGTGTTATCACTTAAATCCGCACAGGCATCCGGTACACCATTACTGTCAGTATCGTCTACACTATTCCATGTAACGGCCCTTAATGAAGCATCAAATACTTGGCCGGCAATCTGGAAAGCTGAACCATTGGCATCGGCGGCATAGGACACTCCACTGATGCCATTTGTGGCGCGGTCACCGCTGAAGTCCAGATCGATACCAAATGGGCGAACCACAAAAGCGTTACTATTCCCAGACATTAAATTGCCGGAAGGGGCGCCGCTGTCCAGGGGAATATTGTAACGAGCATGCAGCTGAATTTCCCCCGCATCTCTATAATTAAGCACCAAGGGCGCCCGTGAGTTGGTGGTAAACAGCAGTGGCACAGAAGTGTAGTTAGAGGGGCCGGCATCCTGGTTTTGCGGATTGGCTATCGCCGTTGTTGTCGCGTTATTGCTCACATTAACCCGCTGCCCTGCCAAACAACTGCCGGGGTTAACACAACTGGAACCCAGATCGACATTAACAACAGTGGTATCGGCGAACACCCCGGTACAACTGACACCATCGTCGCTGGTTCGAACAGCCTGCAAATAAAGTGTTTGCGCATTGGGTGCAAGGCTGGAGTCCTTACCGGCGATTTGTGTACCAATAGCAGCCACATCTGCGCCATCAATAAAACGAAACCCGGTTGCTGAAAACACCAGGTTCTGGTCTTCACTGGCCAGTGCCACACCACTGGTTTCAGTAACGCCACTGGTGTCAATAACGTTAATCGTCAGGGTTTCTGGATGAGTGTTCTTTAATAGCAATTGCACTACGCCATTATCGGCCGGCACAAACGTGTAGCTGGCTGCACCACTGTCTGCTGCCCCAGGAACAAAAGGGCCATTGCCCACGGCCAAACTCCAATCACCGTTAGCGGTTGATGTCGATAAGGTAACTGTATCAGCATAGCTTGCTTCATCACTGTGATCCAGCTGATGCGCCCGAAGGATAACGGGTTCGGCCTGGCAGTTCACTGCCGCACCATCATGCTGAATAGCAAAATGATCTACCTGCACACACGCTGGATTCAGTATGGGTACAGTACCTCTAATGTCAACATTATCAAAAAAAATCTCATCATTGTTTCCCAGGGCAGCCGAACTTAAAAATCTAATTCGAGTATTGGCAGCTCTATAGGCACTGATATCGTAAGATACCGTCTGATAGCCGCCATCATTTGCGGGACCCGCAAAACGGGCAAGGTTCACCCAGGTACTACCGCCATCAGCTGAAATATCCAAATCCACATATTCATTAACATCGTTCAGCTGCCTGCGCCGATAATCAAAGCTTAGTGTCGCTTGCGTAAAGCTGAAAAGATCCACCTCTCGTTGCAGCCCCTTATTCCCGTTACCCACACTAAGGCGATCATCTCCTGAATCTTTTCTAATTTGCACATCACCCGCTTGAGCGCCATCAAATTCATTAATCTCCAGCCAATCAGTAGCCCAGTTCAGGCTGCCATCATTATTGTTATAGGCAGGGCTATCAAACTGATCACCAACGTTTTTGACAGTCGTCGTTGAAATACTAAAATTCACATTCTGAAACAAAGGTTGAAGCGTATTGAGGGTATATGTAACATTCGGTGTCATAGCGGTTGTTGTTAACGTTACCGTACTGTTAGTATTCCTGTTAGCGGCCAACACGTTGACGGGTGTAACGCCACCGGTAATAGAAAAGTTAGCTGGGTCACTACCCAACGCATTGCTGATATTTCCAGTGAAATTAATAGTTACAGAAAAATAGTTACTGCAATCCGCAGTCACTGAAGCAATACTCGGAATCTCGTGTGCTGACATGGCTTTTAGTGGTAGCAACAACATTATCAGTAACAGCGTGTTTCGCAATACCCTGGAGCAAACTTCTATGCTTGAACCTTCCAGCTTGTTTAATAAAGAGAAGTAATAATATATTATCATTGCGTCACCGATGCCCTGACGGTACGGGTTACGTAATCCAAATTCCCAAATGTGCCGGTGCTTGCTGTGGAGCTAATAGTATAAACAGTCGTGGTTATGCCCGCCTCATTCACAGGGACAGAGGCACAACTCAATGTCACGGTGAAATTTATACCTGGCAAGACCAGCGCTCCATTGGTACACACTGAGGCATTAACAGCACGTTGCACCGCGTATTCAAGACCGCTTTTAGCCGCAGTAAATGCCCTGGCCTGCTGCAATGAATACACCGTGGTAAAGTTCTGCACGCCGGATGTGGTTGCCATTACCACTGCCATCAAGGCGATAACAGTAATCAAAAAAATCACCGAAACGAGAATAAAGCCTTGGGGTTTTTTAACGACATTTTTACATGGTTTTTTAGTGATTTTTTTCATGGCGCATTCATCACATGAACCTGCTGCAGCAAGGACACACTCTCGGTGGTACCGAGAGCGGTAATGGTCAAGCGTATTACCACCAGTCCGTAACGCTGACCAGCTCCGGCGTTGTATAAAAAGGTGTTAACATTGCAATTCGAAACCTGGTCGGCAAGCACGGCTCCGGCAACACCAAAGCCCGCGGCCGTCAGCGCCTGTGAGGCAGCAATGTTATAATCCTGGTACATCAATAACTCCCCAGTGATACTGTCGCAAACAAAACTGACCGGGGTATCCACCACAAAAAAACGCCCACTGGGTGACGCAGCAGGAAAGCGCCAGCCGGGGATATCTGAATTATTAAAGGTAAGCGAAGTATTACTGACAGCCGAGATAGCGGCAATGTTGTCACCATCGTAGGCGTTGAAATCGGTGGCCGAGGTGCCGGTGTTGTATATCAATAAACAATCTACGCTATTGTTTAAGCACGCCGCTTGACCCACACCACCAGCCACATCCACCTGAGCAAACCCGGGCAAACCACCGAGAATATCAAAGGTATCGGTATTTACATTAAAGTTTAAGCGGTTGCTGGGCCCACCAGTAGCCTGCAGGCCCCGGTAGCGACCACCTGTGACAGTGCTGAGAAACTCTATACCAAACTGCGTGCCGTTATTTGCCAGCCTGACACTGTTGGGGGCCGCATCGCGTATTTCACGGGCGACGCGCTGCAAAGCGGTTTCAGCAATATCAACCAATTCCCCTCTACGCTGACTGTCCATAAACCCCTCTACGGGATTAACAATAAAAATCGAAGCAATGGAGGCCAAGGCACCGATAAGCACGATGACCATAATTAGCTCAATCAGTGTAAAACCTTTGCTTGGGTTTTTGTCTCCGTTAAATTTCAGCTTCACACCTTGTCTTCCAATCAAATAAACCCGCGCTGTTTTTATTTCTCGTGTCACTGCCAACAGTCGTTATAACGAGTTCTACCAGTAAATCTAATAATAGCTGGCCCGGTAGCCGCTTATAGTCATGGCAATACTGGTATCCACATCGTGGGTCACTGTGACATCAATACGCCGGGTGGTGATGGCCGGCACACCAATACTGGCCACGCTGACATTAACCACCACATTGTAAGCCTCCAATCCGGCCAAGGCATTGCCAAACTGATCAATGGCCCCTGCTGTATCGTTAATACAATCATAATCAGCCACATCATCAAACTGCAACCTGCTCGCAGCACCCTCTTCGCAGCTGCCGGTTTCACCACCATCAGGATCGTTATAGGGTTTTAGCATTGCTTCCTCCATATACGCCTGGGCGATACCAATCGCCTGCAGCTTGATCATTGGATCTGAGCTGGTTGAAACATTTTGCGCCACTGCAAATAAAATCGCACTCACCGCGCTGGCCAGAACCACAATGGCAATCACCATTTCAATCAAAGTAAAGCCACTGGTGAAGCGCCCACCGGCAAGGCTGCCCCACGATTTCATTGAACATACCCCGTTAAGGCCTGCACACTGATTTGCCTGGCGCCAGGATTCACTGTTATTACACCGGAGACATTAGGCACGCCCAGACTATTAAAATAAAAATTACCAAAGCCTGTTATGGTGATACCCGCCATGGCAGTGCCACTATAATTACCAGATGCTACCGGATGACTGACCGGCTTGGCACCAAAACCATCCGGAGGATTGCAAGAGGAATCAGGATAAAATAACGCGTAGCTGTTCACTGTAAGGTTTACCTGCACTTCACAACCCGAGGCTATGCTGAGCTTGTGAGCAAAGCGAATGGCGGTTTTGAGTTCCTCTTGAAAAGACAGAGTGTCAAAGCTTGACTTACTTGAAAAGCGCGGTATTACAAAAACAGCAAGCGCGCCCAGGATAAGCAGTACCATGATCAATTCAACCAGGGTAAAGCCAAAGGCGCGCTTTTGCAGCAACATAAATCTAAATAAATCTAAGCTTGTATAAACCCGCTTTTTACAGGTTTAACAGCCCACTCTATAGTACTGGAACAGGGTAGGTTCCAACCAAGGAGTTTGGTGCCGGTCCCGTGACAGTACAGGTAGTTGATGGTGCAGCTAATACACCCGGAGTAATAACATAGCCCGCAGGTAAGCCAGCCTGTAGCGAGGTTCCTGTATCATCACAATTATCCCATGCCGCACCTGTTAAACAAGTGGCTCCTCCAACTACACAGTCAGCATAATTAATTGCGGCACCTGCAGCCAAACTACCGACCACTCCATCAAGAGCAGCCTGATCTGCCTGTAGCTGTAGGTTCACATACCTGGGAATAACCGCCACAGCCAAAGCACCCAAAATCACAATAACCATGATCAGTTCTATTAAAGTAAAACCTGATTGCTGTTTTTTCATAACGTTTTCCTGTTTTGCGTTTAAGTTAAGTTCAAGCTTCTTTATTACAGATTCGATGTCTAACTACTTTGCCAAAGACAGACTTGCTAATACTCCAACAAAGATAAAACACATAATGGGGCATAGATCTCAAAACTACAGGCAAACCCCGCCATCACCAAAAAATTGTGTCTAACCAGAAATGCTTCGCGTAATTCGTATCAAAAGAAGCGCAACAAAACTTTATTAACACTCTTTAATATTATAATACCAAGCATTCTACAGGAATGCTGTACCCGACCAGCGGCCGGTTTTTCTGACCAATTACAAAAGGTTTAGCCCTATATAATCGTTTATCAAAATCACGCAGCGTCAAGCAATAGCTACAATCAGCTGATCTACTTCCAGCGATATTCATCCAGGTTTGTCAGCGCAATACCCTGAATTCTTTCACTCCCCCCAAGAGCCGTTTCACTGTAAAGCAAAGTCACTTTAAAGCGTGCTCGAGGCACCCCTTTAAGGGGAGTGTCAAAATGCTGTTTATTATTGACAATATAACCAAGAATTTTTTTATCTTTATCAAAATACCAGCTCGACGCAGGTAGCTGCTCAACTTGCTGATCGCTTATCAAACCGATGTAGCTGTGCGGCACTTGAGATAAAAAATCCATTGGATTAGAATTTTCCAGAGTTTTAATCCCATCAATGCCCTGCTCAACCACCCGTTCTGCAGCCTGAAGATTAATAGCACTGTTCAAACTACCAATAACTCTCAATACAGATACCTTTTCCATATTCAGAAATAAATTCTGCATCCTGTCGATGGCATATATCATTAGGATCGAAATAATCACAACCACTACAACCAACTCAAACAAACCCATACCTTTCTGCTGAAATAGTTTCTTGCTTGAGTAATCAGGACTATTCATAGATGATTTCTTGCTGCCAGCCCTTTAATTTATTTTTGCGCGATCTGCACCAGATCCCACATTGGTAAAAAAATTCCCATGGCAAGAATTAACACCATCATACCAAGAGCCAACGTGAGTATGGGTTCAATTATTTTAGTAATGTTGTCAACATCATAAGCCACTTCGCTTTCATAAAATTCAGCAACTTCTTTCATCATCTCATCAATTTTCCCGGTTTCCTCGCCCACTGCCAGCATCTGCACCACCAATGGGGTAAACAATTTTGTTGCAACAGCAGCTCGGGTAATGGATACACCTTTTTCGACATCAAGGCGCATCTCATTAATTCTGCTTTCAATATAGGCATTATCAATAGCTTTTCCGGTTAAGGTAAGGCCTTGCAATATAGGTATTCCGGCGGCGTTCGACATAAAAAAAGCACGACTAAAACGCGCCAGAGTTGCACGTAAAATAATATCACCAATGCGTGGTATTTTTAACTTGTACTGATGCCATATTATTTTGCCACCAGGAGTTTTTATGTATTTCCTTATGCGCCAAGCCAACAAAATAATTATTCCAAATATAATCATCCAGTAATCCGCAAAAAAATTTGAAAAATAAATGATAATTTTTGTTTGCAATGGCAAATCCAGATTAAAATTTTTAAATACGTCAGCAAATATGGGTATTACCTTAACCATTAAAAAAGCAACTGCACAAATAATTGCAACGATAACTGTCATGGGGTAAAACAAGGCTGATTTAATTTTTTGAAGCGTTATTCTGTCAGAATCCAAATACTGATAAAGCATAAAAAAGGCCTCTTCCAACTTACCGGCCTTTTCTCCAACTCGAATAATATTCACATAGAGGTTATTAAAAACAGTTGGGTGACGTGCAAGCCCAGAGGAAAGTTCGTAACCCGCCTCAAGATCCTCAAAAACGTTATACAGGGTTTGTGCAAGCTGATCATTACGCGTTGATTCAGCCACCAGATTAAGCCCTTGAATCATGGGTATACCGGCTTTGGTTAAAGCATGCATTTGCCGGGTAAAAAAAATCAGGTCAACCAAACTGGGTTTGCCAACACCTAAAGCTAAAGCCAACTGCTCGCGAGTACTTGCTGCTTTCGTTACCTCACTGATATCAATGGGGATAACACCTGCTTGAGACAATTGTCGGGCAAGCGAATCCATGGAATCCGCTTCTCTTCGTCCATGAGTTAACCCTCCTCCTCGATTCCTACCTTTGTATTCGAACAGTGCCATATTAAACAAGCCTGCCTATAGATAGGCTCCTGATAAATGTGCTGGAGCATTTAAAAGAAATTATTGACTCACAACATTCAACATATGCATTTGTTAACAAGAAATCTTCATTACAAACAAAAGATCTAGCAAACTTCTGAGCAAGTTTAAACGAAAAAAATATCGCATTAAAATACTTAAATATAAGGCGTATACTCCACATAACACCAAAAGCACCTTGCGGGGCAAGCGCAAGCCGGCTAAGGCAAGGCTTTACAATACAGTAATTGTATATTTTTGACTCATGAGAAATGTTCATAACTGACTCTGTATTTCCATGGTTCAATGATCATGTTGTTCGCTAAAAGGCTACTAACCCGGGTGCGAATCATTAAGGTTAAAACTGTCTTCAATAACAGCGCCATACTCATACAGATCCCCGGAAAGTCGCATCACTTCCTGCAAACTCGTTACCCCTGTCACTGCCAGTTCAATAGCTCCTGTCAATAATGGCACATAACTTTTATTGGCACTTACGGCCTTGACAAAAGTATTTATATCATTAGTACGCAGTGCTTCAAGCATGGCTTCGTCAAGCTCAAGCATTTCATAAATACCGATACGTCCAAGATAACCTGTGTTATGACAACGGGCACAACCATTACCTTGGAAAAACTCATGCTCAATAATTTTCTCTGTAGCAACTGTTTTTAACCAGGTTTGCTGATGATGGGTAAGCGCAACTGGCTGTTTACAGCTGATACAAATTCGCCTAACCAGACGTTGTGCTACCACTGCACGCAAGACCGTTGCAATTAAGTAGCCTTGACTACCCATATCCAATAGTCGCTCCAAAGAGTGCACTGCGTCGTTGGTATGCAGTGTTGACAATACCAAGTGGCCGGTCATTGCCGCTCGAATGCCTATTTCAACAGTGAGCTGATCACGCATTTCTCCAAGCAAAATAACATCAGGATCCTGCCTCAATGCAGACCTCAGAATTTGGGGAAAGTCCAAGCCTATTTTGGTATTGACCTGCACCTGATTCATTCTAGGCAAACGGTACTCTACAGGGTCTTCAGCGGTAATTATTTTTTTATCAGGGGTATTCAATTCGTTAAGTGCAGCATATAGGGTTGTACTTTTGCCACTGCCGGTGGGCCCGGTTACAAGCACCAAGCCATCCGGTGAATGTATTGCTGAGCGAAACCGGTTTCGCAAAGCGTCAGGCATACCCAGGTGCTCAAGGTCAAGCATATCGCCGGATTGATCCAATAAGCGCATAACCACTGACTCACCATGCTGAGTCGGCATGGTAGAAAGACGAACATCAATGCTGTGCTCTTTAACTCTGAGATTAAATCTACCGTCCTGCGGCAAGCGTTTTTCAGATATATCCAGCCCTGATATAATTTTTAAGCGCATCACCAACGCGCTTGCAATGTACTTTTCGTCCACGACCTGCTCATACAAAACCCCATCGATGCGCTGCCGAATGCGTAAAACTTTATCATCAGGCTCTATATGAATATCAGAAGCCTTTATTTGCACGGCATCTTCAAACAAAGATTGCAGCAATTTAACAACCGGAGCATCAGATACACTTCCAGCCATTACCAGTTGATCAAGATCTATGTTACTTTCTGAAAGTTCAGCACCTAATTCTTGCGCAAAACCCTTAATCTCATCAGTACGCCGATAAACCAGATTGAACGTATTAACCAGGGCAAGTTCACTGACTATCGCTAATTTAATAGTCGTTTTTAATTGTTTAGTGATTTCGTCATAAGCAAAAATATCTGTTGGATCAGCCATCCCTACCAATAAATAATTATCACCCTTGCCAAGTACGATAGCACGATAGCGGCGAGCATGAGTTTCAGATAAAATTCTGACAACATTGGGGTCAAATTTAAAATGACTAAGATCAACATAAGGAATATCAAGTTGCTCAGACATAATATTAAGAATAGCCTGCTCATTGATAAAGCCCAGATCAACCAACGTTCGACCCAGTTTATTTCCTGTACTTAAGTGTTCCGCAAGCGCTTTATTTAATTGATCTCTGGTGATTAAATTTTTCTCAACAAGTAAATCACCGAGTCGAATTTTTTTTAAGGCTCTACTACTCACTTATACAAACTCTTTATATTTTGTAAACATCTGGACAGACCCTTGTAAATAGAATGACATTTAAAGTGCTCAAGTTCAAAGTTTACAATCATGATTTTTTCTTTGCTTGCTTAGCATCAGTATTAACTTGCATCCGCTCGATTATTCCAATGCGGCTTATTACAAAAATTTTTAATGACGGCGTTAATCTATTAAAAGATGCAGCAGTCTTATAGGCTTGCAGTGCTTCATCATTTTTTCTTAATGCTTCTAAAGAAATAGCTTTTCCCATCCACCATACGGCCTGATCAGGCCTGCTAGTTAGTGCCTGTGAATACAGCTCAAAAGCTTTTGAATGATCTTCTGTTTTCTGGTATAAACCGGCAAGATAGGCCTTGTCTTCAGGGCTTGAAACAAAACCGCTCGTTTCCATCCTTACAATTGCTTCAGAATAATTACCCTCTTGAACACATATTTGTAAATATAAGCGTAACAAATTCTGATCATACTTTTGAGTCAACAAGCCCGTTGATACAACTTCTTTTGCCAGCTCAAGGCGACCGTTCTTAAGATGAATTATTGCCAGTAAATGTCTTGCTTCCATATGCTCAGGTGATACATTCAGCACCTCCGAAAGTAATATGCTTGAATGCTGAATTTCCCCTTTTTTATATAGTGAAAGGGCAGTCTGATACTTCTTTTGACTTCGCTGCTCAACAGTTAACACGGGTTGCTTCTTATTAAACACCAGCAATGGTTCCTCATCAGACTCCAAATCAAGCTGCGTAGAATCTTTTGCTACATCACCTTGTGATTGACTCTTTACGTTTTGTACAATAACTTGTAAAAGCTCTTTAGGTTCTTCCAGAGCAGTCTTCGCAGCCAGAACATTTTCTGCCGTTTCAGATTGTGATTGTTTCTCTATATTCACAAGCGCATTAACTTTAAGTTCTTCGGCTACTGCTGGCATAGATTGAGGCAAAGACGCCGCCAATTCTGGTGAGGTTTTTACAGTTGGATTATTAACAACAGTGCTGACTAGATCCACTTCATTTTCTTTTTTAGTGTCTATAGAGGAAGACTTTATAGGCACTGCTTCTTCAGCTTGATAAGTATCATTTTGAACACCAGCAATTGAAACATTCGTTAAACGATAAGGTAAAAGAATATAGCTAATTAATAAAATAAAAATCAACGACATGAAACTCGCTATGCCGAGCAAGTATGGATTAATACTTTTTTTAGAAAATTTCTCATTATTATTTATAGCTCCTAAGTCCTTAAGCACATCGTCTTCAGACATATACGATGATTCAGCCTTGCGCTTCTCAAGGTCTTTTAGCATAGTGTTAATAACACTCATTGGGTAACCACCAAAAACGATAGCATTAATATTCCAATCGAGACAAAACTAAGCGCAACATATCTGCGATAGTAATTAGGCAAGCTGTCATCATCGTCAGCAATTGCTTGTTTTACGTGCCAATAACTGACATTGGTATTACCTTTCCCAAAAGCAAGTATCAATGCTTTATTGCATAGGGTATTAATTCTTCGAGGTACGCCTTTGCTACTTTTATGAATTTTCGCCATTGCCCAGGGCGAAAAAAGCTCTCCGCCTTGATAGCCTGCAACATGAAGCCGGTGATTTACATAGCTTGATATATTTTTTTTAGCGACCGGTTTGAGTTGATACGAAAAACTTATTCTTTGCTTTAATTGCCGTAAAGATTTTTGCTTTAATCTCTCATCAAGCTCAGGCTGACCGAACATAACTATTTGCAAAAGTTTATTACTTTCTGTTTCAATGTTGGACAGCAGACGCAACTCTTCCAAAGTGTTGAAGTTCATAGCCTGAACCTCATCCAAACAAACAATTACTTGCTTTCCTTGTTGGTTATATTCTATCAAGCCAGCGATTATATCTTTTATTAAGCGAAAATCAGTAATATCACTTTGAGGGCCTTGATGATATTCAACACCGATTTCGTCTGCCAATGCCATACGAAGTTGTATCGGCGTTAGAAAAGGGCTAGGAATGTAAGCCGTGACATAATTTTCACCAAGACTGTTCAATAATTTACGGCACAACATTGTTTTCCCGGTACCGACTTCTCCGGTAACTTTTACAAAACCCTCGCCCGTTCTGATTGCAACAAGCAAAACATTAAGCGCTTCTTGATAGCTATCGCTATCATAAAAAAATTGCGTATCCGGCAACAATTCAAAGGGCTTTTCGTTCATATTAAAGTATTGTAAATACATACATGGGCCTCACCAACGCAAGCTCTTAAAAGCTTATGCGTTAATTATGATAAATTTCTTTAATACGATTCGAAGATCCATTAATAACATTTTTCCACACATCATCATTGTCTATAACCACCGGTCGTAACAATATTACAAGCTCACTTTTAAGGGTTTTATCTTGTTTATGTTTAAAAATTTCACCTAAATAAGGAATTGCCGAAACAAAGGGTGTTGCCGACTCAACTTGAACAACTTTATTTTTCATTAAGCCACCAATGACCACGATCTGTCCGTTTTTTGCCTTTACAATGCTGTCAGACTCCCTTACTTGGCTAAACGCTAAAGGCAGGGTCAAAACCTGACTGGTAATATCAATAGTTTTTTCCTGGTCAATGACTTCACTTATAGTTGGATGAATATGTAAAATGATATTACCGTCAACATCAATCTGTGGAGTTACATCAAGCGCTATGCCAGAAAAGAAAGGTGTCAATGTCACGTCTGGGGTAGTAGTAGTGGTTACTCCAGAGGTTGTAGTACTGGAAATATCGGTAACAAAAAACTCATCGGAACCAACTTTTATAACAGCCTTTTGATTATTAACCGTCGCAATTCTAGGACTGGACAAGACCTGCATATTGCCCTGCGTCTTTAAAAATTCAAAAAAAGCAGTAAAATCACCGGAATTGACTGCCAGAGTAAACATACCGCCAAAGGCTGATACAGCATTACCAAACAATTGAACAAAGTTATTTGGATCAAGGTTTCCCAGATTACCACTAATTTCTGAAACCCCATTCTGAAGCAAGGAGCCACCACCAGTTTGACCACTTAACACCTCGCCCCCTTCATCTAAAGAAGCCCAGTTTATACCTTGTTGATAACCATCCTTTAACTCAACTTCAATAATTTTGGCCTCTAAAATAACCTGTCTCTGCATTATTTTTTCTGCAGACTCAAGATAGCGTTGAACTTTACGCAACTCATCCGGGAAGGCCTTTACTACTACAAGACCAGATTGTGGGCTTACAACCACACCTCTACCTTCCCCATCTCCAATTAATGCCACAACTGTATCCTTGATTTCCAACCAAAAATCAACATGTGAATTAGTTTTGATATTGCTGCCCGCAAGAACGGACTGACTCGTACTCCGGGTCATGGCATTTGCATTACCACTGCTTAAACTATTTTTTTCTGTTGGCTGTCCAGAGCTTACTCGGGTTTCTGACTGACCACTTCTTGATATATTTAAATAATTAACCTGAAATATTTTAGATTGGATTTTATTCGGCCTTACCATAAAACCTGAAGCATTTTTTTCATATTCATAACCATAGATTTCATAAACCATTTCCATTACATCTTCAATAGTTACGTTTTTAAGATTAAGCGTTATGCTGCCTTTCACCTCTGGGTGAACCATCATATTGTATGAGGTATCTTTAACAAGACTTACAAAAAATGATTTTGCACCGGCATTATTAACTGCAATATTAAAACGCTGCTCTTCGGTTTTAATATCATTATTTGAAAATTCAATCATTGCCGGTGGCAACAGCGCATTGGCAACTTCATCAGGAATAGCTTGCTCTTCTTCTTTGTCCTCAAGCTTAAGGGCTTCGTCAAATGTGCCTTGTATACTTTTCAGTAAGGGTTTTTTCTGATTACCACTGATAGAAGCACAACCGGAAAGAAGGCTAGAACAACAAACAATTACGCCTAAGATTTTAATTATATCTGCCATTTTAATGATCCGCATTTGGCGCCACCAGTTTTTTCATATGAACAAGCATTAATGTAGATTCAAAAATTTTATTGTTATATTCCAACACCACATGCGACGGCATAATTTCAATAACCTTTGCGCCACCTACCTTGTCACCTACCTTTACTGCTCTATTGTTAATAATCGCTATGCGCCGATTACCAGATGTTAATATTTGATTCACATTCCATGTTTTGCTTTTTGAACTTATATTTTGCGATGAATTTTTTTCTTTATAGCCAGGAGGCCGAAAAGGGTCTTCCATTGCCAGAACGACATTGCAAATACATAACATTGATATACACATACCCATAATTATTCCTTGGGCCGCACGATTAAACACCCAGCACCCCCTGCCCAAAACCAAGGGTATATAATTTAAGAGTAATAAGTGCATTGGGGTACTCAATTACTTTTATATCAATTCCTTGCCAATAAATATTCCACGGCATACTTTCAAGAATTTTCAAGTATGCAAACAAACTGCTATAACTTCCTTCTACTTTCAATACTACTGTATGGCGATAAAATTCAATTCCGTAAAAAGACGGGTTTTTCGCATCGGAAAACTCACGAATGGCAGGCATATTTTCTAAACTTATAAATTTTAATTCAGCCTGACCTTTAAGCACATCTGTCATCAAGTCTGCCATATCCTGAACAGGTATAATTTGATTTGAAGATTTTTTTAAAGTAGCATCAAGGCGTTTACCTTCTTCGGCATATACTGCTAATAAACGCCTATTTTCTCTATCAGGGTCAAAATCTTTATCGCTTTTAAAAAGTTGAATTTTTTTATCTACTTCAGAAATATTATTATTTATTCTTCTCAACTCGGACTGCAATATAATTTGATTGTTATATAGCTCCTGATAAAAAATACTTTTCCATAACATAATAATAACTACAAACAATGTTACTGTTATAATTAATTGCTCACGCGCAGATAACTTACGCCAGTATATTTTTATAAATTGAATATATTTTTTCATTTATTAACAGCATTATTAAGCTTATCTGCATTTATTTTTGCCATAAAATTTTCTTTGCGCAACATATAATCTTCACTTTTAATATCGTCAGCTGTATTTCCGGTATCCAAAACAAACTCTATTTTGCCATTATTTTTTTCTGTTCTATTTATTTTAACCTGCTTAAATTCACTATCCGCATACAATTCTTCATTACTTAGTCCTTTAACAAAAGCTAACAATAGTTCTGGGCGCGAATGCTTTCCTATTAAACGCATATCAAACCCGCCATTATCAATATTTACTTCCTTAAGCCATATATTACCCACTTTTTCTTTCTGCCTGCCCAGGCTTTGCAATAACATAGAAAAACCTGCCTTATTACTATTATCATTACCAGCTAAAATACTTATTGCTTCATATTTGATTATATTTAATGCTTTAGCTCTGGAAACCTGATCTGCCAGATTCTTGTCCATTACTCTTTGTTCAAAATTTTTCTGCAAAGCAAGATATGATAATTCTTTATCTTTTAACAGATTTTGGTTTAATGTGATTTTATTTTTAAAAATGTCAATTCTAGTTATTTGATAAAAATTAATGCCCAGACAAATAATAAGTAACAATGCAATCGATAGCAAAGCACCCAACTGCCTCAAATCTATGATTTTATGAAATTGGGCTTGGTATAAATTAATATCTTGTTTCATTCTGCAACTCCAAATTTTTTAAAGCCGCAGCTATTGCTAGGAAACAATTAGCGTCACTTTCCTCCTTAAATGTTATGGCCTTAGAAAATACTTTTCTTAAATCAATAAGCTCTACCGAGACCCCTGAATTTTTGTTTGTATACTCACAAAATCCATGAAGCATCTCACAACCTGGAGCCACTAGTATTTGTTTTATTGGCGTGGTGTAAAATGAAGACTCGTAAAAATCAAGTGATCGCTGCAACTCAAGTATAATTGGGTCATAGAGCAACTCATTTATCTCTAATTCGCTTTTTCCTTGGCTTAACATAGAACTTATTTTTGTTAGCCCTGTATCAATTTTTCGTGATAAATATAATTCGGAATTTTTATATATGTTTATTGATCCATATTCTTTTTTAAAAGTCAGCAATGCTATGCCTTGTACATAATTACCGTTATTTTTTAGAACATTTCTTAAAGCAAGCTGAGGTATATCAATAACTTTAAGATTTAATCCTGCTTTATCTATAAATTTAGCAATATCTCTAATTTCTTGCTCCTTGGATACAACCACATATACTTTTTTTTGGTGATGCTCGTCCCCTGGAACCTTAAAAATTTCAATCACGGAATTTTCAACTGGATAATCTATATAATCATGCAAGCTCCATCGTAATGCAGACTTCATTTCCTTTTCTTCCACATAGGGTGCAGGCATTTGAATTAAATTGTATTTTCCTTCTTCTATGACAACTATACAGCTTTTCCTTTTTAATCTATTTTTCTTTATATATAAATTTAGAGCTTTAAACTGTTCTTCCGGGTCTTTTTCGTCAATATATTCATATGACTTTAAAATAAAATCATCTTGTCCTATGATTTCAATATTAGCCACAGCTAGACCTTCTGACGCCAGAAAGACACCTACCTGGGTGGTGTTAGATACAGGTCTAGCAAACATATTTTTAACCCCAAGGGAAAAATATTTACCAGGGCCATTCAACTTGCTAAATATTTCCATGCATTCTTTCAACATGCTTATTGAACACTTAATAACATTGCTTTAAGTGTTTCTGGTTACGTTGGCTATATTTGAAAGTAAACGTTTTGAATTTTTTATGTAATCTTATATGCTCGTCGAGACGTACGAATTTTATACTTATTTGTATTAGTTGGTTTTTACTCATCAAGCTATTAGCTTTACCCAATGCACTTACAGCATAATTGTTTAATTTTTTTATTTAATACTATACTGAAAGCCAAGCCCCTGTTGTGACTCATTCGACACCAAAATACTCGGTGCTGTCACAGTAAGTAATATAAAACAGTAAGATGGAACTTGATTTTTACTTCAATTCGCCTAATGCGAAGGCAGATTGGGAGCCTATAAAAGTCTTTAGCAAGCCCATATGCTGCCGAACCAAGAACATGATGATTGTATTTTGCGTGATTAATCCTGCATATTTGCAACAATTGCTCAGCAGGGCCAACCCAAGGAAGCAACTGTTGATCTAAATGGGCGGCAAATGACTGCAGCAGTGGGCCCTGGGGAGCATTCATTGAAATGTTTATTGCTCGACTTGGGGAAAACTGATCAATTCAACAGGAGGTCAATCTGCCAGACAAGTATTTAGCGTGGCACGCTGCCATGCAGGGCATTTCTTTGTAATTACGGCACTTACTTTTGGCAATACTGTGCTTTTAAATATCTTCGGCGACACTATAGTATTACTGCATCAGACCAGCTCAAAGCTGCCAGCAATAAGGCAAACTCGCACCTTTTCGCGATAAGCTTTCTTTCGGGCTGAAAGCAAAACCCATTACACAACGACTAAAGCTTTATGCTACTAGACCTTTGCTAAATAAATGCCTTAAACAGTCATTTCAAGAACAAATCGAAACCATTAAAATTTATTCTTCCTTTCAAGCAGGTTTATTGTGACCATGCGCCAAAACCAAGCCTTTTAGATATTGATAATGGTTAATTTTTAAAAAATACTATGGTGTATAGAGATCCGTATTTTTCTTAAATACAGTAGCTAGCGGGTCTTGTTCATGTCTCAAATGAAAGCAAAACAACCTGAAGATTTCTTATTTATTAATAGCTTTTTATAACAGACTAAATTCGGTTTATAGAAACAGTCCCCAGGAGAGAAAAATGAGCGCTGCCATTAATGCCCCTACCGTACCTCACAACCACAAAATAATTCCAAGAGATGTTACCTTTAATATTACCGATGCGTCTCCGAAATACTGGTTTGACAATGATCCTTTTAAAACTCATTTTTTTAATGCTTTTTTTACTACGTTTCCACCTGGAGAAGATTTTTTTGTCCGAAGTGTAATTCATTACCGTGGAGCAATTGAAGATCCGAAGCTGCAACAGGAAATAACCGACTTTTCAACGCAGGAAGGTCATCACTCCCGATGCCATCAGGACCACCTCGATGTATTAACACGGCAAGGCTACACCAGCCTGGAAAGAGAGAATAAAATAATTGATGCACTTGGCAAATGGGCCAATAAAAGATTCCCCAAGGCCTCATTGGTAAACACACTGGCACTTGAACATTTTACCGCGTTACTGGCCCATCAAGCTCTCAGCGAACCCGAGTTTTTTTCTGACCCTGCCCACGAAGACTTTATGCCTTTGTTTAAATGGCATGCCGCTGAAGAAATCGAACATAAAGCCGTTGCTTATGATGTTTACATGGCTGTTGATGGCCGCTACTGGCCAAGGGTATTTGCCATGGTTTTTTCAACCATCGCGCTGCTGTTGATTTTACCGATTCGAATGAGCCCATTACTGTTTAAAGACGGCCTGTTATTCCGCTGGAAAACCTGGCGTAACGGCTTACCTTTCCTGTTTGGGCGAAACGGTTTGTTTACCAAACCCTGGCGCCATTATGTACAATTTTATCGTCGGGACTTTCATCCCTGGGATGTTCAGGATTACGATTTAATTGCCCAGATTCAAAAGGTTTATGAAAATGGCGAGCTATTGAATCTGGGCAAAGCCAGAACAGCCTAAGAGATGGCGGAAATCTTAGGAAGATCTTGATCAAGTCTGGGCGAAGCAGCAAGTTTCACTGGCCGGGTTTTAGCCAGCTCAAGTACAACGTTTGCAGCTTTTCCCTGCTACGCCAGTAAGCCGCCTAATCAGTCCACGCCCGGCTCATCATCTGCTGGGCACCCCCCATACACTGCCACCATTTGATAACAAAAACTAATACCGGCACCACAATCAGAGTAAGGGTTGCAGGGTAATCCTCCCATTTTTAACCGAACTATTCTGTGGTTTCTACCGCAGGCATAGAAACGATACCCGCCTCGCCTTTTTCTTGCCGAAGTACCCCGGCAGGCTTTAATGACTTCCTGATATCAACATTACCCACCTTGACTGGAATAACAAAACTGCGCGACTGCTGATCGGCACCAAGCACCAAACGGGCTGAGAGGTAAATATAATACATTCCCTCTTTCTCAGGCATAACTGTCACCTTTATATCGCTCTTCTGACCTGTACGTTGCTGGCCAAAGACAAATTGCTGTTGATTGTTTAGCAGCAGGCCATCATCGGCGCGTAAAGTAACAAGCAAATCATCGGCATCCCGACCCGCCTCAACGGCTAAATCCAGGCTCATGGTTTCGCCCACCGCAATACCCTTCGGCAGTATAAATTTTAGCTCGATGGGCGCATGTGGCTTTCCTGGGAATTTCATATTATGAGGCGGTTTTTTTGAGCTTTCCAATACAGATGAATTTCCTGCCAGCGTTTGCTTGCTTTTATCGGCAGTGGTCGCAACAGTTTTGCCGATCTCGCGCTTCGGTGCTAACGCTGCATTTTCCGCTGCAATTTCATTTTTAGCAGGTTTACTCACTTTATTTTCGCCAACCTTATTCTCGGCCTCAGGAATACAGGCCACTAAGACCATACAAAACAAAGCCAGCGATAGTCGCTTAATGTGTTTCAATAAATAAGTCATGACAATGCACATCCGATCTTTACAGTGTTGTTACCGTTACGTCAAAACACGTAGGGCCAACCCCATCATCCAACAAATTGCCAAAATCATAAACCTCAATAACATAGGTATAATAGAAAAATAGAACCGGCAAATTAAGGGTTTCGCTACCAGGGTTTGAGGTTTCGGCAGCACCAACAACCTGGCCCCTGCGGTATAAATAGATATCGGGATCATCACCCGTGCCACTGGTTTTGTTTGCAGTGATAGTCACTGCTTGCGTTGCGGGTACAGTAAACCGCAAAAAGCGGTTTACTCCTAAGCCATTAAACACCTGGAATTCATCAGTACTGCAAACATTCACCGGGGAAGAATCATTGGGCGTGATAACCCCATGAACAGGCAACATATTTGTAGCACCTGGGTCATTGTTGGTTTCAGAATCTCCATAGACGTCAGTAATAACATCAATCTTTTGCTCAGCAACCAAAGTATCAATGGCTGGCGCTTCGGGTAAATTATTTTGCTTGAGCTCATAAATAAAACTGAAAATGCTGGTCATAGCATTGGTATTTTTATGCTCATTAGACAGCACATCAAACAAAGGCGTAAAGCCCAGGTTAACAGTATCGGTCGACTCTGGTGTCGAGTCGTACAAATCGTAAATAATCGCCTGCACCGAGCATTCGTTATACCAACCCTTTATGGTGCAATTATTATTATCCACATTAAAACCAAAGCCCATACTCTGAGCATAGCCATCAGAATCACGGTAATAGGGGTCATCAGTGGCGATGCCCGAAAAAGCATTACCAAAACCTTCACTAAAGGCAACCCGTATATCGAGACGGCTTAGCGCCGAATGACTCCCACCTATGGAATCAGAGCGAGAAAAATTCGCTTCAAGGTAATGACCAAATTCGTGAATAATCACGTGGCCATCGTATTCATCGGTATCAACATTTTCGGCGCCCAACAAATAAATTTCAACACTATTAAAAAATGATGTGTTGATTTCACCTTGCTCCAACTCACCCGGTGAAGGTATATTATTTTTGCTCCAGTTTAATTTTAGTGCCGGGAAAACCGCAGCAGGTTTGGTAAGCAAAACCTTATTAAACGCTTCATACACACTGTCAAGAACAGCAAAGGGGCCAGCCGCACGCACACTGGAATATGAACTCCCCCCCCACCCCGAAGGCGCATGCAAATTACGAATGGAAGCATCGGCACTGGGGTCAAACACTGAGCCATCCAGTACATAAAGGGCTTTATTTTGAGTATTGTCCACTACGGAAAAATCCCAGCGTGGGGTGCCGGTTTTTTTCATTTGCGCCTTAACCCGCACAAAAACACTGCCTGAATCACTGGAAATACTAAGACTGTAATCACCCTTGTCATCAGTACTGCCTGAAGCTATGGCAATACCATCCTGGTTACACACTATTTCAACAAGAGCACCACGAACCGGCTCTGCAATAATATTATTGTAGTCCAGGGCGTTGTTCGCACGATGAAAAACACGATCAAAAGTTACTGTACCACTGATAATTGTATTCGCAGAAGAGGAAGTAGTACAAGCGCTTACTATGTCTTCATTCATTGGGAGAGAATCTGAACTGTTCGATGAACCACAGCCATGGAGCAGCATCGAAATAATGATTAAAGCTACTGCCCTTTTTTTTACCCTGCAAGAACCTACCCGAACGCTTTGCGACATAAAAACCACTCGCTCCCTTGCTTTCTCTACAAGCGGCTATTCTAACCCACCTGCCCAGCAAAACTAAGCAATTTTTATCTCACGGGATTTTATCAAGGATAAGTAAACAATAGCTAGAATACTTGAAAACTGCGGGTTGTCAGTTATGAAAAAGCATCAGATGATTTTCATATATGTTAGTACAAGGCATGGCTGTTATGCCAGATAACAGCCATGCCTGCTTGATAATCAATGGTGATGATTTTTCTTGCTTTTTGCTTCTTTTTTATGAGCGGCATCAGATATGACAGGGCCCTTATCGTTATGGTCAATGATGCCTTTTCTGGCTTGCCTGTTTACCTCATGAGCTACACAGGAGACGTAAGCACCATGGTTACGGAACTCATTGTTGTATTCTTTATCTTTATCGCAGGTACTACCCTCTTCGTCATCACCTTCATCACCTTCATCACCTTCATCACCTTCATCACCTTCATCACCCTCATCACCCTCATCACCTCCATCACCTCCATCACCTCCATCACCTCCATCACCTCCATCACCTCCATCACCTCCATCACCTCCATCACCTTGAACACTGCCAAGAATAATAGTAAAGGTTGCAGAATAACGCCGACCGTCTGAGCCTATGCCAAAAGCAGTCATGGTGTAAGTGCCTGGCAGGCCGAAAACGTTTATCAATAAACTGCTTTCCTGGGAACCAGAAGTGAGGGTGCTAATATTTACCGAACCTTTAGAAATATTAGTATTAGGGTCTATTAACTGTGCGTTGCCGGACATATTGAAACGATCAATAGTCACTACTGACTGCCCTGCTTGCTGTGCCACTATAAAGCTAAGTTGTGTCGAAGCAGTTGTAAATGCTGCAGGTGTTAATGCAAGCGCTTCGCCTTCAGCAACAATATGACGTGTAACACCCTCTTCCGCGAGCAAGGTAACGCTCAAAGACTGGCTTCCCATACGCACGGCTTCATTTAAAGGAAATGTAAATCCATAGCGATTGATATTCCAGGTACCGGAACCCAGTACCAGATTAAACTGTCCTGTAGTCAAATCAACACTATCATTAGCCGTCATATTACCTGCATTTGGCTCAGCCTCTATGCCCGAGCCGGTAATATCCACGAAGCTGGTGTTGCTATAATCCCAATCACCAGACAGACTGACGATACCCTGAGCTGTTGCAACAGAGTGAATAGCGTTAAAAGTTATTGTGTCATTGGCAACAAGATCCAGGGTTTTAGACCCAAAGCGCAAACTGCCGTAAGGAGCGTTAAACAGGCTTGTTTCAAATGTCGAATATTGACCTTGCTGCAAACCATCAAGTTGATAGGCTCCAAACTCCAGCAGGTTAAGTTCTTTATTACTTGGGCCGAAGAAATTTAATTGGTGCTGATTAAAATCAACTCCAGGGTCAAGACCATCAAGACGAAACTCACCGATAATATTGCCTTCTTCACAGTTTACATCACTGACATCAACGCTCCATTCCACCTTATCGGGTTCAACTACAGCACCTGATGAACGATCCTGAAGAGTGACAGATTGGGTAGCTAAAGTTGTGTTAACACTACAGCCATTTAGAGTCAGGATGGTGGCATTACCCGATGCATTGACTATGATGCCTGCGGGCATTGCCAACAATACTTCCGGGGCCGTATCGTTAATGCGGGAAACTGAGTTAAAAGAACTAAAACGCTCGTTTACACCATTATTGTCCAGGGATGAAAATGCCGACAAAGAAAGTTTTTCCAGAACGCCGCCAATCACATTAACACGACCCAGCAAACGGCCAGATGCCCGGCGCAAGTCAACATTGCGTATTTCATTTTCGCTTATGGGCGAAAAGTTGTTGAATGAAACATTTACATTGGGCATACCTTCAAGAGTGAAACCAGCGGATAAACGAAAAGGGCCGCCGGCACCCACAGCAAGAGAAAATGTACCGTCTGAAGCCAGAGCTGCGCTTGATGACACCCCCTCTACAAAAGAGCTGATGCTGCCATCTAAGATAGTTTCTGAGACCAGTCCAATCTCTCCCGTTACCGTACCAAAAGTACTGGGGCCAACAGGCTGAAGAATAATATCTTCTGCGTAAGCTAAAGCAGAAATAAATAAAATACAGGTGCAAAAACACCTTATAAAAAATTTGATTTTACTCATCATTTTCTCCAACCTGTCACCCAAAATTTATCTGAAATGCGCACTGTGAAAATTTAATCTAGCAATATACTAGCAGTTAAGCCTGTTTGATTTGTGAACAACACTGGATTATTTCTTTATCTCGCGTAGATACCTGCCAAAGTTGTGAACCTGCATCGATTTTGGATAACTCTATTTTCAAGGTATTAAAAGTTACTCTCCGTAAGCCCCTGAAATATTATTCATGTGTTTTGGCTAACGCTAACTTATTGAAATTTTTTAAATTCCGAGCACTCACTGTAATTTTTCCGTGCCTTTTCAAGGAGGAATGAGTAAGCAAGTCCTTGAAGTTATCGAAATCAAGGTCTTCCAATACAGAAAGTGAGTACCCGTTCCTTTTGGATTTTAATAAAAAATTTTTTCACAACTTTTGATATTGACTTTAAATAAGCAGAACTAACATTCGCAAATACGGTCTATATCGGCCTGACCAGCTAATTGTTTTTTAAATTAACAGCAGTTTTTAAATGTGAAGGAAAATGGCTTTCGTGCAAAGGCCTCTAAATAGACATAGACATGGATATCCATTATGACGAGCACACTTGAACAAATCCGACCTTTGCTGCGCCAGAATTCTCAAGGTCTGTTAAATAAACCCAATGTAGTGGCTACAGGCATCGGTTATAAAACTGTAGCAGGTGAAAGCACTAACGAGCTTTGCGTAGTATGTTCCGTTGTGCAAAAACTATCTCCTGCAAAATTAAGCAGCGATGAATCAGTTCCTGCGGATATCAACGGCGTGCCTACAGACGTTGTTCCAAGCGGGAAATTTGTTGCTCTGAAAAATCCTGTCGGCCGCTTTCGCCCGGCACCAGGCGGTGTCAGCATTGGTCATGTCAATATTACTGCGGGCACACTGGGCTGCATTGTTAAACGCAATGGTGAAGCAATGCTACTGTCTAATAACCATGTCTTGGCAAACAGTAATAACGCAAACATTGGCGATCCAATATTACAACCTGGGCCTGTTGATGGCGGTCAATTATCAACAGACCGCATTGCAAGCCTGGCTGACTTTGTTCCAATTATGTTTGCTGATTCAAACAGTAAGTGCGCTATTGCTCAGGGTTTTGTCAAGATCATGAACTACGGCATTGCCGCCACTGGCAGCAGCGTGCGACTGCAAGCGATCAGTAGCAGCTACAGCGATAACCTTGTTGATGCTGCAATTGCACGTCCTTTTAATGACATCGATGTTGATAATACTATCCTTGAGATTGGCAACATTACCGGACTTGGCGAAGGCGAGCTTGGCCTGGCGTTACAAAAATTCGGGCGCACTACAGGATTTACCACCGGCAATATTTTACAGGTGGACGTTACTGTTAATGTTGAGTACAGCGCTGGCAGAATCGCACGTTTCAGCGATCAACTGCTGACAAGCCCCATGAGCCAGGGTGGCGACAGTGGCTCAGCCGTTTTGGATAATAATAAACGCCTGGTAGGCTTGTTATTTGCCGGTAGCGAAACAACCACGATTATTAATCGAATTCAGCATGTTTTTAATAGCCTTGATCTTAGTTTATAAGCATATATTATCTATAAGAGTTATTTTATGAGAGCACTTATTATTTTGATCACACTTAACACCTATACATTATTGTTTGGTGTTAATGCTGGAGAGCAAATCATGCCAAGTGAAAAGGAAATAAGCACAGTGAAAGCGATAAAGGCTCGACATGAAAAGCGACTAATGACACTTCCTGGTGTTGTGTCTGTGGGTATTGGTAAAAATAAACAAGGTAACCTGGCCATTGCTGTAGGTGTTAACCAACCCAGCGCCAGCACATTAAGCAGCATACCTGAAACGCTAGAGGGCTACCCAGTGATTTTGCAGGATACCGGGAAGCCTAAAGCCCAATCTAAAAAGAGCAACTAGCCTCATCTAAATATCATCCACCACCGCGATGGGTATATTGGCATGACGCCAATTCTCGGTAGGATTGTAATGCCAATCAGCTTCAAAACCACCCCCTCCACCAGATGGATTAAAAGCCCGGCTGTACGCAGCAAGATAAAAGCTATAAACACCTGAAGGCGAAGAGCCAGATACCTCAAAAACAGCAGGCGTGGCAGTGTTATCAAAACTATTGTCACTTGCTCCGCGATGCCAATGGCGGATGGCACTGCCACCGGCATAAACTTCCCAATTGTCAGGTGCTGCTGATATCAACACCGGCGCACCTGCGCCGCAACCATTCCCCTTTAAATGCACCGAACGTAAATGTGGGGCGCTAACATATGCACCGACACTGATTTCTATGGTACTGCCAGCCGGACGTCGAATAACCGGACAGGTAAAAGATAATCCATGCCACTCTCCACCACCCTGCACTCTCCATGCCAGCGTAGTAAACGCTGCAACAGGCAGCGCATTATCAATTCGCACCCCTATGGGCGTAGTGGTATGAAGAATGTGTTTACTGCTATCCGCCAACTCCAGGCTGATCTGATAAAGGCCATTTTGATAGCCTTTTGTTGGCCAATTTAACAATAAGTGAGAAGGCAGCCAGAGGTCTGTTTCCGGTAATATTGCGTACCAGCCTTGCACATCAGAGGTCACTGTCTGAACATCCAAATGACCAGGTGAGCCAAGCCAGCGAAATACGTTCCAACTTTGGCCGCTAAATGTGCTTAACGCACTGCCGTTAAATTTATAACGCAAGCGGTAGTACTCGGCACCCTCATGATGATTACAACCATAGAGTTGCAAGGTACCGGCAAAAGGTGCTGTGGCAAGCAAATGATCTGGCGGTGGCATCGGCAAGGCCGGCGCACTAAAAGTTCCATTTGGGTGAGGTCGATTGGGTCGACGCGCATAACCGCTGAGCTGATCATGGTAAGGAACCGGCTCTGAATTATACAATGGCATCAAGCCTGCGGAGACAATTGCCGAGGCCTGACAAGCCACTTCAGGGTTAAGGCAAACATTGGCCGCTATAGCAATTTCAGATGCCTGTAGCACAACATTAGGAATATCGCCATTATTCCAGCGCACATCAAAAAAACCTTCGTCGTAAATGACTTCTTCATCACCATCACCGTCAATATCCTGAGTGACACGAAAAGTAATATCGGGTACATCTGCAATCAAATGCCATTCGGGCATGTAAATATTTTTACAGCGCTGAAAAGGCCCGATAAATTTATTAAGTTGTATAGATTCAAGTAACGGCGCATTGATGTTCTTCGCTACCTTGGCATTGATATTATCGAAATCAGGTGAATTGGCGGTTTCATTAATCTCTATATCATCAGGCAAAGGTGGTGGCAAAGATCTTTCAAAGGCAGGCCTATCTAGTAAGTTCCGCAGGGTTTCAGCGGGAGCACCCAGTTCCGCTGTCTGTTGAATACGTGAAACTTTATCAGCAAACAGTGGATCAACTACTTGCAGTAAATGCTCCAAAATGTCTGGATTTTGATTGATGATAAAAGACAGCGAGTCAGGATCTTTTTCAGACCATGAGGCGGATGGTTTGAGCGCTGGAGCCATAATCGAACTTTTAAGAATATCGAGAATGGATGGTTTGATAAAAATATCAGGAAAACAAATTTTTGTTTTCCGCCAGCGTAAAATCCAGTCAATCTCCCAGCGTGGTATCAGTACACAAAAATTACCACATTGATCAGTAACAGTGCTCGCCACCTGTTCACGCTGACAAGACAGCGGATAAAACCATAACCATTGCCCCTCAGGAGGGCTGTAGGCCAGAAGGTTACAGTCGCTACCTTCGACATAAACAGTAGCAAAAGGAACCGGATATTCTTCACCCGTAGCAGGATTTGTTTTTACCACCTTGCCGCAAACCCTGCGAAATAGCAGTATGCTTAGATCAAACTCGAACCTGAATTTTTGCTGAATTTCTGCAATGCTCAGACCCAGCAGGGCTTCAGTTGCCTTACCCGTTAACGCTGACAGATGTAACACCTGCCTCTCGGTCAAAGGCCGATTATGCAGCTCCAACACTTCGTCGACTGCTTTATTTTCATTTTTAGCCATAGACCTCCCTGTTGCAGCAAATGTAATGACTCAACGCTTTTTATATTCTTAACTTTTACATTCGTAGTCGATACTTGAGGTATAAAAACAGAGTCAGACCCGCCTTGCTGTGAAAAAATAACAAAATACCTGCCAAATAGTTCACTGCGGCCATGCTTTTGAATTTGCAATCATGGCATTAAGCTTGAAGTATGGCTTACACAAGACGCTGCAAGCTTATCTATCGACGACTAATAAGAGATAAAACAACAGGAGCACATAAAAAATGCTAAACAAGGTGATTATTGCCGACGAGCATGTCTTACTTGTTGAGGGCTTGACACAATCACTAAGAATGTTCAACGAAGAACTTTGCGCAATCTCCGCTGCTTCTGCACAGCAGCTACGCGAACTGATTATCAGTCATCAAAATGTCGATCTGATCATCCTGGATTTGGATTTGAGTGATGAAAGCGGCTTGTCGATATTGGATTTTATTAGGCAGCAAATGCCTGATACACCGGTTATCATTCTATCGGCTTCTGATGACTTACTGAAGATGAGAACAGCGATTAACAAGGGCGCCAAAGCTTACTTAACTAAAGTCGAGCCCTTGAGGGTGATCTTAACCGCGATCCAGCTGGTATTGGCTGGTGGCACTTATATCCCTCCAGCGCTGGTGCACAATAGTCAAACATGCTCGAACCGGTATGTGGATAACAGACGCTTAGAACTAACCTGTCGCCAAAAGCAAGTGTTGCTTTTACTGATAGAAGGGTTTCCGAACAAGGAAATTGGCCGGCAATTGTTTTTATCTGAAGCGACCGTAAAAGCTCATGTAAGCGCTATTCTAAAAACCCTGGATGTTTGCAATCGTACCCAGGCTGCAAACGCTGCAAAAAAATTGAGCCTGGTTGCTTCTTAAATCAGTGGCTGCCTAAGTTTACTGACTCTTCATCGACAGCATGTATTATTTTTCACGTCCGCCTTGAATAAAGCCTTGCGATTGCAAGCCTAGCTGACACCTGTATGGCAACGGTGGCCACAATGGTGACCAGAACCGTTGCTGCCCGTATGTCATACAAAGGCTTATCGCCAAGCCGGATAAAAATAGAGAAACCTGAACCTGTTGACGTCAATAAAAATAAAAAACTACAACTTTGATACAACTTTATCAGCAGCGGTTTTGGCCTTGGTAAGCGCATGTTCTATATCATTACCCAAGGCTAGAGCGACACCCATACGCCGACAACCAGCAACTTCAGGTTTACCAAACAAACGTAGCTGGGTATCTGGTTCTTTTAGTGCCTGATCAATATTGTCAAAACGCACCTGCCTTGACTCACCCGCAACCAGAATTACCGCTGAAGCTGCTGGACCAAAATTTCTAATGGCTGGTATCGGCAGGCCAAGAATTGCTCGGGCATGGAGTGAAAACTCAGACAAGTCTTGAGAAATAAGTGTCACCATGCCTGTATCATGAGGCCTTGGTGAAACCTCGCTAAAGTAAACATCGTCGCCCTTAATAAAAAATTCCACACCAAAAATGCCTCGGCCACCCAGAGCTTCAGTCACTTTAGCGGCAATAGTTTTAGCTTTTTGCAAAGCCTTCTCACTCATCGCCTGGGGCTGCCAGGACTGCCGGTAGTCACCATCAATCTGGACATGACCTATAGGCTGACAAAAATCAGTGCCGTCAACATGGCGCACAGTGAGCAGGGTAATTTCGTAATCGAAATCCACAAAGCCCTCGACAATCACCCGACCGGCACCGCTACGACCACCTTCTTGAGCATAGAGCCACGCGGCCTCAACGTCCACTCCGGTTTTTACTACACTCTGGCCTTTGCCCGATGAACTCATTATCGGTTTAACAACGCAGGGCATGCCGACTGTTTCAATCGCCTGGAGGTATTCTGCCTTATTATCGGCAAACTGATAGGCTGAGGTTTTTATTTTAAGTTCTTCAGCAACCAATCGACGAATACCTTCACGGTTCATGGTCAGCTGCGCTGCCCGGGCGGTGGGTATTACAGTAAAGCCCTCTTGCTCCAGCGCTACTAACACATCGGTAGCAATGGCTTCTATCTCCGGCACGATGTAGTCGGGCTGCTCCTGCAAAATAATTTCTCGCAACGCATCCCCATCGAGCATGGAAATAACGTGGCTACGATCAGCGACCTGCATTGCCGGTGCATTTTCATAACGATCCACGGCAATCACTTCAACCCCAAAACGCTGCAATTCAATTGCAACTTCTTTACCCAGCTCTCCGGCACCACAGAGCAGTACACGAGTTGCAGTGGATGAAAAAGGCGTGCCAATACTAACCATATGCTATTTATCCTTAGCGTGAGTTGAAAAAGGAAGTAACATAAAAAAGTGCTTAGGCTGAACTATCCAGCTTGTTGCGATCGGCGAGCAATATTTTTCAGCACCAGACGCTTTTGCTCATTTGACATGATTCCCCAATCAAGGATTTCATCTGCTGAACGCATGCACCCAATGCAAATATCCTTTTCGTCAAGCGCACAAATACCTACACAGGGGGAAAGTACCACTTCATCAT
>JBECKY010000030.1:0-19790 GCA_040235475.1 Pseudomonadales bacterium | reverse complement strand
AACCCTGCTGTAAGGCAGTATGCGCTAGTGGTGGAATTGGTAGACACGCTGGATTTAGGTTCCAGTGCCGAAAGGTGTGGGGGTTCAAGTCCCTCCTGGCGCACCAGTAAAAACAATAAGTTATATTCCTGTATCCTCCACTTTAAAAATCTGGCATTCGACTGTAACGCGTTAGTCGGGGTTTATGGTTGTTTGTTGAGCCGGAGCATCAGGATTAATCAAGTTCACTCTGCCCCCGGCGCTTACAAACTGAATTTTTTAAGTTTGGGATACAAGGTGCCATGGCTGGATACTTCACTTTTAAATAAAAATAAATCATTAACCTGGCAGACATTGTTAAGCAGAAAATTTTCAACCTTTTGGGCTGGATTAAAAGTATTTCGACATCTGCCCAAGGTGATATGGCCTTTAAATTCACGGGCTTCTGGTTTAAACCCGCAGCTGGATGCGGCGTCCTCTAGCACATTTAACAGTGACTGAAGGTTTGGGTTGCTTTCAACGTGGGCAACAATAGCGACCGGTCGTTGCGTGCTGGGAAATGTGCCAGTGTCTGATACTTTGAGTTTAAGCTGAAAGCCTGAGCTGCGCTGGAGGGCTAAGCGTTTTTCTAGATTGTCAGCTAATTGATCCAGTTGTACTTGCGAGGTGTGATGAAGAAACTTGAGCGTCATGTGCCAATTATCAACATCGCTCCAGCGAATCTGTTCTGCCCAGCTTTCTTGTTGGTAATTTTCAACGGCCGCCTTTAATAAGCATTTTAAAGAAACATCCGGCTCCAGGCCAATAAAGCTTCTAATGGATTTTTCATTACTGGTTTTCATGATTGTGTTTGATGATTGTATTTCATGACACTAAGAAAACTATTGCGGCTTTTGCGCCGTAAAAATTGCCCGTCGGGGTGCCGGTAAGCCTTCAACGGTCAGCTCAGGATTATCGGGATGAAGGAAGTCCTGTAATGATTCAAAACGCATCCACTCGGTTTGTCGCTGTTCTTTTCCCGTGGTCTGACTCAAGTTAATTAACCTTACATCTGTATACCCGCAGCGCACCAGCCATGCTTGCAGGGTGTCGCAAGAGGGTAAAAACCAGACGTTGCGCATTTTTCCATAACGGTCTTCAGGCACTAACACTTGATTAGCGCCGCCTTCGATAACCAGGCTTTCCAGTACCAGTTCTCCGCCGGGGCGAAGGCAGTTTTTCAGTTCGAGTAAATGATCCAATGGCGAACGGCGATGGTAGAGCACGCCCATGGAAAACACCGTGTCAAAACCACTGAGGTTTGCTGGTACATCCTCCATTCGCAAAGGTAGTACATAAACCCCTTGCTCCCCGGTAAAATGCCGGGCGGCATGGTATTGCAACACCGCTAAAATTGAGGGGTCAATGCCGATCACTGTGCGTGCCCCAGCACCACGCATGCGCCAGCAATGATAACCATTGCCACAACCCACATCCAATACCAGGCGGTTTGTGAGTGGCGTGATAGCATTCTTCAGCCGCTCCCATTTAAAGTCAGAGCGCCACTCGGTATCAATATCTACGCCATGAAAATGATAAGGCCCTTTGCGCCAGGGGCTTAACTGCATTAATAACGCTTTGAGCTGATGCTTTTCAGCTTCAGTATGTTGACTGGCTGCAGTGATGCTGGAGCAATCAAATTCGAGGCGATCAGCTTGCAGTGCCGGTAAGCTCTCGATAACATCGAGCCAGCGTGGCAAGTCGCCGTGCTTGTCCGGGTTTAATTTTCCCGCAACTTGCTCACGCAGTACATTTGGCCAGCTTTGCATATTGCTGTGGGCCAAGGTTTCATACAAGGGTTCATAAATTGCCGAAATATTTTTCATTTTAGACGCCCTTGACTGCAAGCATCGAGGTAAAGTTAAAGCATTGGAACCAAACTTCGGCGCTGTTAAATCCAGCAGCGAGCATGCGTTCTTTATGGCTTGCGATGGTTTCCGGCAGGAGAATATTATCAAGTGCGGCACGCTTTTGGGAAATTTCAAGCTGACTATAATCATTAGCTTGTTTAAACCGATGATGCAGCTCGGTGTTTAAAGCTTGTAAGCGTGCATCTTCAAAGGTGATTTTTTCAGAAAGAATCAGCAGCCCTCCTGGCAGTAAGGCCTGGTAAATTTTATTAATAATATCCTTGCGCTTTTCTATGGCTATAAATTGCAAGGTGAAATTCATCACAATAATCGACGCGTTTTTAAAGTTTGCAGCTTCGATGTTGTTGCATTCGAATGTAATACGGTTTTGGTGAGGGGTTTTCCCCAGCAGTGTTTGTGCTTTTGCGATCATAGCGGCTGAATTATCAATGGCAATGATCTGGCAGTTCTGCAAGTGCTGTTGCTTTGACAGTGATTCTGCCATGGAAATGGATGCGGCACCTAAAGAACAGCCCAGGTCATAGCAATAACTATCGGCTTGAGCGAACTTTTCAGCAAGCAGGCCGATCTGGCCGATGATGGTCATATAACCGGGAACAGAGCGCTGAATCATGTCTTGAAAGACCTGTGCTACAGACTCATCAAACTCAAAACCTTTGATGGTCTTGATGGGTTCGGCGTAGATGGAGTCTCGGGATTTATCTGGCATTTTGCAATACAATTTTAATGTGATCTGAATTAAAGTGCCCTGAAACTGTACCCTGTTCAGTGATTGAATGGTTTAAAATTTTTGGACATTTGAAAAAATCTGGTAAAAAGCCCTGTAGGAGAACTTGATGGCATTATACTCTATAATTGTGCAATTGAAATTTCAAAGGGCTTGCGAGGGTAGGCTATGCCACATTCTGATTCAAAAAAATTTATAGCGCTCAATATAGCGGTTTTAACGGTATCGGATACTCGAACACTGGAAACGGATACCTCCGGGCAGTTATTAAAAGATCGCCTTGAAAATGCCGGTCATATCCTCTGCGACCGAGCCCTGATTAAGGACGATCTCTATAAAATTCGAGCGAGGGTGGCGCAGTGGATTGCCGATGAAGCGACCCAGGTGGTGTTGATCACTGGCGGCACCGGATTTTCCAGTCGCGACGGCACCCCGGAAGCGGTGATACCTTTGTTCGACAAAATAGTTGACGGTTACGGTGAACTGTTTCGGCAGTTGTCCTACCAGGAAATTGGTACTTCCACCGTGCAATCACGGGCTGTAGCAGGCCTGGCAAACAGCACGTTGGTGTTTTGTATTCCTGGTTCCACTAACGCTTGCAAAACAGCCTGGGATAAAATTATCGCAGAGCAGTTGGATGCTAGCCACAGGCCCTGCAACTTTGTCGGGGAATTGCTGTAAGTCCTAATGAGCACTGGAAGTCCATGAATAAGAAGCAATCCCACGCCTTATTGTCTGAACAAGCTGCTCTGGAATATCTGCTGGCCCGCTGCGAAACGGTGCAGGAAACAAGAACTTTGCCTTTAGAGCAGGCCTTTGCTTCTTACCTGGCTGAAGATATTCAAGCCAGGCTATTTGTTCCTCCCTGGGATAACAGCGCCATGGATGGTTATGCCATTAATACTCAGAGCTTGAGTGCTGATGGACTCAGTGGGCAGAACAAAAGCTCAGCATCTGTTTCCTTGGCTGTCAGCCAGCGAATACCGGCAGGAAAGTCGCCTTTGGCTTTACAGGTCGGCACCGCCGCACGAATTTTTACCGGTGCACCTGTCCCTGAGGGGGCAGACGCCGTGGTTATTCAGGAAGATTGTGTGGTGGCAAACCTGTTGCCGGGTGTGGAGATGGTGACAGTGCCGCAACAGGTTGAAAAAGGCGCGAATATTCGCCGTAAAGGAGAAGATATTAAACCCGGGGATTTATTACTGAAACAGGGCAGTAGGATTCGTCCCCAGGAAATGGGTTTGTTGGCATCCGTTGGCTACAATGAAGTTTCTGTGTACCGAAAACTTAAAGTGGCGATCTTGTCCAGCGGTGATGAGTTGGTTGATCCTGGACAAAAGCCTTTCGCCGGTTTGGCGCCAGGGCAGATTTTTAATTCTAACCGCTACACCCTGGCGGGTTTGCTTAATGCGATGGGTTTCGAACTGGTGGACCTTGGTATTGTTGCCGATGACCCTGCAGCCACCGAGGCGGCCTTATTGGCCGCTGCCAGAGAGGCTGATTGCGTGATCAGCACCGGCGGGGTATCTGTGGGTGAAGAAGATCATATTAAGGCAGCTCTGGAAAAACTGGGGCATTTGGATATCTGGAAGCTGGCAATCAAACCTGGAAAGCCCTTAGCTTTTGGTTTCATTAATAGTGATGGCCATGAAACGCCTTTTTTTGGCTTGCCGGGGAACCCTGCAGCGGTATTGATAACGTTTTGTGTGTTTGTCAGGCCCTACTTGATGAAGCTTGCGGGTGGGCAGGCAAAAGCGCCATTAATGATTCATGCCAAGGCGGGTTTTGATCGGCATAATAAAAGTCAGCGAAAAGAGTATTTACGTGCGCGACTTGAGCTTGACAGCGATGGTCAACAGACAGTGAATATTTTTGCTAATCAAAGCTCCGGTATGCTGTCTTCATCGAGCTGGGCCAATGGCTTTGTACCGATTAAGCCTGCTCAGGTGATTGCAGCGGGTGAATTGATTGAGTTTGTGCCCATGTCCGAATGGCTGACTTGATAAGAACTTATTATTGCCCCTGTTCTTTCTATTTTTTTTCTTCAGTGGCCTGGTTAATCACCAGATCAAATAACAAGTCTGCGTGTTCAGCGCTGTCATTTAATGCTGGAATATAGTGAAAGGTTTTGCCTCCAGCCTGCTGAAAAATTTCTTTGTTTTCACTGGCAATTTCCTGCAAAGTTTCCAGACAGTCAACGGCGAATCCCGGACAAATTACTACTGCTTCATCAAGACCCTTTTCACCCCATTCCGCCAGGGTTTGATCGGTATAGGGTTTTATCCAGGTGGCTTTGCCAAAACGGGACTGATAGCTTCGGGCGCACTGGCTTTTGGACAGGCCCATTGTAGCGCTGATTTTTTCAATTATAAGACCTGCCGTGGTTTCACATTGCTGTTGATAGGGGTCGCCTTTATCGGCATAGCTTTGCGGAATGCCATGGAAGGACATTAACAGTTTGGGTTTTTTACTGTTGTTCTCTTTAGCAAGTCCGATCCCGTTTGCTTGCCAGAACTTTTGAATGTGGGTAACCAGAGCACTGATATACAGGGGGTGCTTGTAGTAATCACGGATGAAATGCAATGTTGCATTAACCTTTACCTTTGCCAGCGCCCTTTCAACGGCATCGAAACTGGCTCCTGTGGATGTATCAGAATACTGCGGGAAAAGTGGCAGGATAATAATGTGTTCGCAGCCATGGCGGTTTAGGTCTGTAAACGCTTGTTGCAAGGACGGGTTGCCATAGGTCATCCCCAAAACAACATGGTGTTTGTGGTTTGTTGCCTGTTGATTTAGCTTTTGCTGCAATGACTCGGCCAGTTTTTTACCAATGGATCGCATAGGGCCGTCGCCATCACCCCAGACTGAAGCATAAAGGGGGGCTATTTTGCGGGGCCGAAACGGCAAAATAAAACCGTAAAGAATCGGTAGCCAGATCAACCTCGGAAGTTGAATGACTTTTTTGTCGGCTAAAAAGCTGGCTAAAAAACGCCTGATGGCTCTTGGTTCGGGCGTGTCAGGTGTGCCCAGGTTTAGCAGGATAATGCCGGTATGTTGTGTTGAGTTTGAATTTTCCAATGGTTATTCCAGAGTTGTCGCGTAAATACACTCAAGTGAGGGGCATAGGATATAGGAAAGCTTGATGCTCTAGAAGCCTGATTTTTGAGCTGAACTATTGAATCTGGGCTCGATCTGGAATAGAGTTCACATTCTCAGAACTGCTTGTAAAATTTAGGTGGAGTCCCTGGAGCTGCTACAAGTATTAAAGAAGGTGCCTTTTTATTAGGGGACATAGGCTATATCCGCAGAATTCTCTTCGCTAGTGCTGTCCGCCACAGCTGTAACCACAAGCGTGAGCACCATCAAACCGTAATGTTTTAGATAGAGCATTGACCGCCTTCAAGCAAACCTATTAATGCTAGCGAGTCTTTAAGACGCTACAGGTGAGCGGTTTGATGTGTCACATGAGGCATGTCTAAGTTTTATTCGTTTTATAATTGAGCCAAGGAAATAATGAATTCCGATATTGAGTTATGGAACTCACGCCGGAAAAAGGTTGTTGCTGAGACAGACCTGGATCCGGCGGATTTCGAAAGACTATTACTGGAATACCGTGATGCTTATCGAACATCTGATGAGGCAGGCCCTGTGGATTTAGCGGTTACACAAGATAAAAAAGACAAAATACCGCATCAGTCACGGCAAGCGAAACCGGCGGTGATGGTAAATAATCCCTCTGAGGCGTGCGCCGTAGAGTTTTCCCATACCTTTGCCACGGGCGAATTGAACACAAGATTTGTTAGCGGTATTTTTTGGGATGGCTCTGATTCAGCGTCAGCCGAGCATCTATTTAAAGCGCTACCTCGAAGTAATCGTATTGTCTATCTGGTGGAGCAGGCGGTAAGCAGCCGCTATTTGGCTTTTGAAGTTGAGGAAATAAGGCGTTACACCAAAATACCTGTAATTGAAGCCATCGATGGTTTGGCAGTGCTGCCGGGGCGGATTTATCTCGGCCCTTTTATGCACCAGCTGGCCTTGCAAAATGGGCATATAAAACTTCAGCCGCTAAACGCCTCGCTGACACTGGCTGAAAAAAGCCTGGGCTTTTTTTCCAGCATTGCCCGGCACGAAGCCACGTCACCTGTAGCCATTTTATTTGGCAATACTCATCTATTGGGTGGTTCTGACGTATTGGAAAGTCTTGCCGGTAAGCCTTCGTCGATAAGTCCATCATTGAAGGCGCAAAATAAAGATTTACTCTATGCAGAAAGTGTCAATTCGGTTATTGCTGCCGGAGGCCATGTTTTTTTTCATGATAATAGCCTGCTTCAGAGTAAAACCGTATTTACCAATGAGAGTGGTCATGCAGCCGCTTTGAAAGCCCCTGCAGTTGAAATTTCCGTGGGCTTGCAAAGATTATTACTGGGCGAGCAATTGGACGATGAGCCTGTTCAGGCCTTGGCTGCAGTTCAAGACAAGGTTGCAACTGGCTTTGACGTTGATATTGAACATACCGCTGGCATGGAAACTGCGACATCCGGTGAGGTTTTTAAGCTTGAAGAGGCAGCTGAAATTGATCATCATTCTGCGTTAGGGCGCGAAAATGATAATCTACAAGCTCTAAATAGAAGGCTTCAAGAAGAAAATGCGGAACTGATAGCAATATGCCAATCCATGGATATGAAAGCCGATGCTGCGCAGCTAAAGTCTGCTTCTAAGTTTAAGCGGCTTGATGTTGCTTCCATTGCCTTGCTGATACTGGATAAACATTTGCATCTGCGTTCTTTTAATCGGGCAGCCTCTGAATCGGTACTGGATATTGATGTTATGGATATCGGCCGACCTTTAGATGATTTACTGCTTTTATCAAAACATATACCACTTGATCAGGTGCAGCTTCTTGAATCCGTCATCCGGAAAAGCCTTAATCTGGGGCGATCAGGCTATGGCGAGCCACTGACGACTGAACTTTTCCTCGATGGCGAGAATTACTTAATCAGTGTGCTGCCTTTTCAGTCCCATGCCGGACAGCCGGTAGGCGTGGCCCTAAGCTGGGAAAATCCCTAAGCTAAAATCATCAAAAGCCGAATTTACGGGGAGGGCAGTCGACAGGCATAGTCGCAGTGCCAAGGTCTCTGTATAATGGCGGGCTGTTATTTTATTAAGTAGTCGACACTGAAAAATGCTCAACGAACTGGGTTTGTGGGAAAAAGACCTATTCACACTTCAGGATTAACTAACAAATCGTCAAGGCACAGGAACAGAATTCATGAAAAGCGCTGACATTCGCTCTGCATTTCTGAAATATTTCGAGCTTCACGGGCATAAAATTGTGCTAAGCAGTACCCTGGTGCCCGTAAATGATTCCACCTTATTGTTTACCAATGCCGGCATGGTGCAGTTTAAAGATGTTTTCCTGGGCCGCGAGCAGCGCGACTACGTTCGGGCAACGTCCTCGCAGCGTTGCGTGCGTGCTGGCGGTAAACACAATGACCTGGAAAATGTCGGTTATACTGCTCGGCATCACACCTTCTTTGAAATGCTGGGTAACTTTAGCTTTGGTGATTATTTCAAGCGCGAAGCCATTCAGTTTGCCTGGGAGTTTCTCACCGTTGAATTGGGTCTGCCGAAAGAAAAGTTATGGGTTACTGTTTATAAAGATGATCAGCAAGCTGAAGATATCTGGTTAAAAGAAATAGGCGTCAGTGCCGAACGATTTTCCCGTTTAGGCGAAAAAGATAATTTTTGGGCCATGGGTGATACCGGCCCTTGCGGCCCCTGCTCAGAAATTTTTTACGACCACGGTGAGGCCGTTGCGGGTGGTCCGCCAGGCAGCTCCGAAGAAGATGGTGATCGCTACATAGAAATCTGGAACCTGGTGTTCATGCAATATGATCGCCAGCCTGATGGCCAACTGATACCACTGCCGAAACCCTCGGTGGATACTGGCATGGGCCTGGAGCGCATCGCGGCTGTTATGCAGGGAGTGCATAGCAACTATGAAATAGATCTTTTCCAGAATTTAATTGCTGCGGTCAAAAAAGTTACCGGCACCAAAGATCTTAAGAGTAAGTCATTGCAAGTGGTCGCAGACCATATCCGCTCCTGTGCATTTTTAATCAGCGACGGGGTTATACCTTCTAATGAAGGTCGCGGCTATGTGCTCAGGCGGATTATTCGTCGCGCCATTCGCCATGGGCACAAGCTTGGTGTTGAACAAGCATTTTTCCATAAGCTGGTACCCGCCTTGGTCAAAGAAATGGGGGCGGCATACCCTGAGCTTGTCAGTGCCAAGGATCAGATTGCAACGGTGCTGCTTGCGGAAGAAGAGCAATTTGCCAAAACCCTGGATCAAGGTCTGAAAATTCTTGACCAGGATTTAGCAACACTAAAAGGCAAAGTGATTGCTGGAGAAACGGTTTTTCGCCTGTATGATACCTACGGTTTTCCCCTTGACCTTACCGCCGACATAGCCCGCGAGCGGGGTATGAGTGTTGATCATGCGGGTTTTGAAGTGGCCATGGAAGCACAGCGTTCGCGAGCTCGAGCCGCTAACCAGTTTGGGAGCGAACAGCTGGTGAAGCTCGATGCTGACGATAAAACTGACTTTACCGGTTATGATCACCAGCAAGGCCAGGCCCAGGTGCAGGCTTTATTTGTTGACAGCAAAAAAGTGGATGCCGTTAATGCTGGGCAACAAGCTATAGTGCTGCTTGATCAAACGCCTTTTTACGCTGAATCCGGTGGGCAAGTAGGTGATACTGGTTTTATGCAATGGGCAGCGGGTTCTTTTCAGGTGGATAATACCCAAAAAGAAGGCGCAGCCGTGTTACATATCGGTAGCGTGCAAAGCGGTACTTTATTTATCGGGCAGACAGTTGCTGTAGAAATCAATAGCCGCAAGCGCAAAGCCACAGCCTTAAATCATTCCGCCACCCACCTAATGCATGCGGCACTGCGGCAAGTGCTGGGAGATCATGTTAGCCAGAAAGGTTCTCTGGTGGATGCCGAAAAACTGCGTTTCGATTTCTCCCACTTTGAAGCCGTAACACAAGCACAGCTTGACGATATTGAGCGCCTGGTGAATGCGCAAATTCGGCACAATAGCGCGGTTAACACCCGGCTTATGGACTTGGAAGCGGCAAAAAACAGCGGCGCCGTAGCCTTGTTTGGTGAAAAATACGATCAGCAGGTTCGAGTCTTGTCCATGGGTGAAAATAACTTTTCCGTTGAGCTGTGTGGTGGCACCCATGTAAATAGAACCGGGGATATTGGGGTTTTTAAAATCACCTCTGAAAGTGGCGTTGCCGCCGGGGTGCGCCGCATAGAAGCCCTTACCGGTGAAAATGCCTATGAATGGCTAAAATTCGGCGAACATGCCTTGAAGCAAGCGACGCAAATGTTGAAAACAAGTCGTGAACAATTCACTGATAAATTGCAGCAAAGCTTGCTGCAATCTCGTCAGCTTGAAAAAGAAATCGATCAACTAAAAGTCAAACTGGCCAGTCATGCAGGCAGTGATTTGAGCAGTCAAGCGGTTGATGTTCAAGGGATAAAAGTTCTGGTTCAGCATCTCGATGGCGTTGACCCTAAATCCCTGCGTAGCACCATGGATCAACTGAAAAACAAATTGGGCAGTGCGGTGATCTTGCTGGCTACCACAAAGGACGAAAAAGTCAGCCTGGTTGCTGGTGTCACCAGTGATTTAACCGGTCGTTTTAAAGCCGGTGAACTGGTTAATCATGTGGCCTTGCAAGTGGGCGGAAAGGGAGGCGGGCGTGCAGACATGGCTCAGGCAGGGGGCAGTGAGCCCTCGAAGCTGCCGCAGGCACTGGCTTCCGTTTCAGCCTGGGTTGCTGAGAAGGGCTGAACAGCCAAGGTTACACAAGGTGCTGGCAGCAGCCGAATTGTTTTAGGTCTATTAAGATAACTTTAAGTTATTTAGGTTTAAATCTCGAGGGTTTTGGTGTTTAATGGTCGCCTTTTTTGAGGCCGGCTGCGGACGTATTTTGGCCCAGGCGCAAATAATTGGCATATATATGTGGGTATAGTTTAATTTTATGGCGTTGATCGTACAAAAGTACGGTGGTACTTCGGTTGGTACCACTGAACGTATAAAAGCCGTTGCTGAAAAAATCGCGGCGGCGAAGCGCCAGGGCGATCATCTGGTGGTTGCTGTTTCAGCCATGAGTGGCGAGACAAATCGCCTGTTATCGCTGGTGGCAGAGGTGAGTGACGAACCTCAGGCCAGGGAAATGGATGTAATTGTTTCAACTGGAGAGCAGGTTACTATCGGCTTGCTTGCCTTGGCCTTGCAAAAAATAGGTTGTGATGCCCGCTCTTATACCGGCGGCCAGGTAAAAATTTTAACCGATGATGCCCACGGTAAAGCCCGCATCCTGCGTATTGATAATGACGCTATTCAGAAAGACCTGGATGCTGGGCGTGTGGTTGTGGTGGCAGGCTTTCAGGGTGTTGATGAAAACAATAATATCACTACTTTGGGGCGTGGTGGCTCCGATACCACAGCAGTAGCTTTGGCGGCGGCCTTAAAGGCCGATGAGTGCCAGATTTACACCGATGTGGATGGTGTTTACACCACTGACCCCCGGGTTGTTGAAAAAGCCACTCGAATGGACCGAATCACCTTTGAAGAAATGCTCGAAATGGCCAGCCTGGGTTCAAAGGTGTTACAAATAAGAGCGGTGGAATTTGCCGGTAAATACGCTGTACCACTGCGTGTCTTATCGAGCTTTAAAGACGGGCCTGGTACTTTAATCACCACTGAGGATGATGCCAATATGGAACAACCAGTCATATCCGGTATTGCATTTAACCGGGATGAAGCTAAATTAACTTTACGGGGCGTGCCTGATACCCCTGGTGTAGCGTACAGAATATTGGGCCCTATTGGTGCGGCCAATATTGAAGTGGATATGATTGTGCAGAATATTGGCGCTGATCAAACCACTGACTTTACTTTTACAGTACATCGTAATGAATACGCTAAAGCTGTTAAGGTGCTGGAAGGAGTAGCGAAAGACCTTAATGCCAGAGAAGTTCAGACCGATGATACCATCGTCAAACTGTCCATAGTGGGTGTGGGCATGCGCTCCCATGCCGGTGTAGCGGGTAAAATGTTCAAGGTTCTGGCCGACGAATCAATCAATATCCAGATGATTTCCACCTCTGAAATAAAAATATCGGTGTTGATTGAAGAAAAATACCTGGAGCTGGCGGTTCGAGCCCTGCACACAGCATTTGACCTCGATGCCGTCCTTGAGGGGGTATAACAGAGGCTCTGGGTTTTAGGATGGCTTATTGGCTTAAGTTCAGGAGATTTTGGAAGTTTGGGCTGCTTAGTTTGTTAGTTAATCATCGATTAAACAACAGTAACGCTAAATAATGGTTCTATTTATCTGTTATACTGGACTTTTTCTGACTGTTATCCGTGGTGGGCTGTTGTAGCGTAGTTGGGCAGGTTTGTAGTTGGACAGGTTTTTTGTAGCTAGGATGCCGCTGGTGTAACAGTATGCCAAATTGTCTCAAGGACTGATTACAGGGTATTTGGCCCGATTAAGATAAATTTCGGGCGTAGTCCTGTTTAATAAATTTATTGGAGAGAAGTAATGCTGATATTAACCCGTCGAGTTGGAGAAACCCTGATGATAGGCGACGAAGTCACTGTCACCGTCCTGGGCGTAAAAGGAAATCAGGTGCGCATTGGTGTCAATGCGCCAAAAGAAATAGCTGTACACCGCGAAGAAATCTATCAGCGCATTCAGCGCGAAAAGACCGAAGATCAGGGGCAGGATGAAACTGAAAACTCTGGAAACTACTAATAACTGCGCAAGGTTAAAAAATTTTCAGTAGCGTCTTTGAAAAATAAATAATCATGGTATTATGCCTGCCTTGCTGGAGAGGTGGCCGAGTGGCTGAAGGCGCTCCCCTGCTAAGGGAGTATGGGTGTTAAAGCCCATCGAGGGTTCGAATCCCTCCCTCTCCGCCAGTAGTAACAAAATCGATGTTGGCTTATTGATATCGTTTGTAACAACCCTTTGCGCGCCCGTAGCTCAGCTGGATAGAGTACCTGGCTACGAACCAGGCGGTCGCACGTTCGAATCGTGCCGGGCGCACCATATTAGTAAAAAACGGTAGAAGCGTAAGCTGTAGCCGTTTTTTTGGCTCTACCCCATTAACGGGGGATGGCACCCATCTTCCTCGGTTGATAATACCGTCCCATCCACAGTGGACCAACACTCTCAACCGATAATTCTCGGCTCTACCCCATTAGGCTCTACCTCTGCCGAAGTCCCCGATGCGCAGGACTTGGAGCAGACCTGTCCCAAAATCAGGTGCGATGTATGTGGACAAGGGTTATTGTCTGAGCCAGGCCAAAATCACACTCAAACCCAGTGGTTGTCATAGTGCCACGATCAATAAGAACAGTGTGCGTGGTAAGAACAAAGACAAAGACCGTTCGATCAGTGATATCCGTTCAGCTTATGTGCGGGTGTTTGCACACCGTAACAAATGGATCGTCACAAAGGGCAGGTGAAGATTTAGTTCCAGGCGGGAATAAGAGCCTTATGTTTCACTCTGAAACGACTTATGCTGCTGTGTATTGAACGCATTGAATGAGCCTTGATTATCCGACAAACCCATCTTGATAAACCTGACTCAGAACTGCTGACCAGATCTCATTCTTATTTGATTTGTTAATCGGTTTGATTAATAAAACCTATGTGAACCACCTCCATGAAATATAGCAATGAATTATTTACCATTAAGAGCATGAGACTTAACTGACGAAGCGATCTGTTTTTTTATGATTTTATGGACGCATGCTGAGCAAATTTTTCTAAATGGGTTTTATGAAGTACCATTATTTTATACAAAAAATAATTTTTACAGCATTCAACCTTTTATTCATGTTGCTGGTAGCTTGTGAAAATGTTGATGAGATAGGCCTGTCTTCTGATCAAGAGCTTCAAGCCAAAGCAGCGGCTGATGGAGCAAGCTATTATGATCAAACCAAAGCTATCATTGATCAGTATTGTGTGACTTGTCATTATCCTGATAGTCCGCTGGCACCCTTTTCTTTAGCAGGTTTTCAGGACGTTTATGCCAAACAGTCGGCAATGATCTTTTCGCTTGAAACGGATACTATGCCCACAGAGGGCTCACCTGATTTGACTTCAGATGAATTCAATCTACTTTTGGGTTGGCTTTTAAATGGGGCGCCTTCGGGGCGGGAGGATGCCCCGCCACTGGCTGATGCAGGCGTCGATCAACAGGTGGATGAAAATGTTTCTGCGACATTAAATGGCAGCGCTTCCAGAGATGATGTGGGCATTGCTTCTTATTCATGGATCCAGACATTGGGTATAACCGTAACCTTGAATAATACGGCTTTAGATAATCCCCAATTTACGACGCCTTCTGTTTCTGCTACAGAGACTTTGGAGTTTGAATTAACCGTTACTGATACCTTAGGCCAGACTGATACGGACAGAGTACTGGTAATTGTTAATTCACTGGATTTGTTACCCAGCGCCAACGCCGGAACAAATCAGGCTGTAAATGAAGGTGATACGGTAAATTTAGACGGCAGTGCTTCTAGCGATGACATGGGTATAAGCACTTTCAGTTGGGTACAGCAATCAGGAAGTACGGTTACATTGACCGAGGCAAACACGGCTCTGCCAAGTTTTAATGCTCCTGCAATTACTAGCGATGAAGTTTTGGTTTTTCAATTAACGGTAACGGATACCATAGGCCAAGCATCGACTGATACGGTGCAGGTAACTGTAGTTGATGACGCCTCACCTACAGCTAATGCAGGCACCAACCAAAGTGTCGTGGAAGCAAGCAGTGTAAATCTTGATGGCAGTGGATCCATGGATAACGAAGGTGCAGTTACCTACTTATGGACTCAAATTTTTGGCACAAACGTATCCTTATCCAGTTCTACTGTTGTTAATCCCGGATTTACGGCACCCGATGTGTCGACTGGTTCGGATACCCTGATTTTCCAATTGGTAGTAAGCGATTCATTGGGACAAAACGATATTGATACGGTTCAGGTGACTGTGAGCGATGTGGCGGTGACAGACTTGCCGCCCACGGCGAATGCCGGGCCTGATCAGGTCGTCAATGAAGGGGGGGCTGTTAGCCTGGATGGCAGTGCTTCCAGTGATGATACAGGTATCTCAACCTATGCCTGGATTCAAACAGCAGGAATTAGCGTGTCTTTGGCTAACGGTACTTCCCAAACTCCGAGTTTTACAGCGCCAATGGTTACCGGGCTGGAAGTACTGGAGTTTGAGCTTGCTGTTACAGATACCATTGGCCAAACCAGTATGGATCTCGTTCAAATAACAGTCAATAATGACCAGGCACCCCTGGCCAATGCCGGCACTAACCAAACAGTGAATGAAGGCGATTCGGTACTGTTGGATGGCAGCGGTTCCAGTGATGATTTCGGCATAATGAGTTATAGCTGGCAACAAATGTCAGGAACCGTGGTAACTCTATCCAATAGTAGTGTGGTTAAACCTGATTTTACCGCCCCCGATGTACTTAATGATGAGATCTTGATATTCCAGTTGACGGTGACAGATGCTAGCGGCCAGGAGTCTACAGATGATGTACAGGTGAGCGTGTTAAATGATGAGCCACCATTTGCCGATGCGGGCTCAGATCAATTCGTGGATGAGAATACCCTGGTTAATCTGGATGGCAGCGGGTCGACTGATGACGTTGGAATTACATCTTATGCCTGGTTACAAGTTTCCGGTACCAATGTGACTTTATCGAATGATACTGCTGTGAATCCGAGTTTTACCACGCCGGCCGTTGTCAATACTGAAGTATTGATTTTCCAGTTAACAGTAAGCGATACAGGCACTCTAGCTCAGACTTCGAGCGATACGGTTCAGGTTACAGTAAATGCAACAACATCGTATACCTACAATAGCGATACTAAAACAATTTTAGATAATAAGTGTGTGAGTTGCCATGGGCCTGGTGGGGTTCGCTCAGTTTCCCCATTGACTAATTATTCAGAAGTTATGGTCTACATTAATGATATTTTTACTCGAGTTGAGTCAGGAAGTATGCCCAAGCCACCCACAACGCTGACGTCTGCGGAACAAGCTATTTTGCTGGACTGGATCGGTGGGGGAGCCCCAGAACTTTAATCTGGCAATAATTTAACTCTGGAATAGAAAAGATTAAAAATGAAAAATATTATGATGAAAACAAAATATAAAGTAGTAATTTCTATTTTATGTATTTTATTTGCTTTGCTAGGAGCTCAAGGTAGTTGGGCTTTGGAAATAGGAGAAGAAGTGCCCGAGTTCTCTTTATCGCAAATGGGTAAAGACGGAACATTGTCACCACAAAACCTTAAAGGTAAAGTTATATATGTGGATTTTTGGGCATCCTGGTGTGGACCTTGCCGCATTTCTTTTCCTGGTTTGAGTGCCTTAAGAGAAGAGTTGCATGATAAAGGCTTTGAGATTTATGCAATCAACCTGGATGAGAATACTAAAGATGCTAAAAAATTTCTTGAAGAGTTTAAGGTAAGTTACCCGATTTTACAGGGGTATAATACCGGAGTGCCTGAATTATTTGATTTAATGGGTATGCCTACAGCATATTTGGTTGACCAGAAAGGAATCGTTCAATGGAAGCATTCTGGTTTTAAGGAAAAAGACTTATCAAAGATAAAGAAAAAAATTCTTGAAATGATAAGTTCAGAAAGTTGAATTTTAGTATTTTATTTTCCTTATATGGGACAGATAAACAATGCTGACAAATAAAAAATCAAAACTATATTTGATCAGGCCATTGATGATTTTATTTTTGTCATTCTTGTTATTTTTTTCCGGTTCAGCTTATTCTCTGGAAACCGGTGACACAGCCCCGGACATTCGTTTGCCATATATAAACCAGGAGGGACACCTTTCTATCAAGGATCTTAAAGGTACAGTCGTCTATATTGATTTCTGGGCATCCTGGTGTGCGCCTTGCAGGAAATCTTTACCAAAATTAAATGCTCTCAGGGAAATATTTAAAAGTGAAGGTTTTGAAGTCTATGCGATTAATCTTGATGAGAGTGTTGTTGATGCCAGAAAATTTCTAAAAGATATACCGGTGAATTATCCTGTTTTATGGGATGAAACTGGAAAAAGCGCAGAACTATTTAAAATAAGCGGAATGCCTACCGCTTACTTGATTGATCGTGATGGAATTGTTCGTTGGGTGCACCAGGGCTTCGGCTTTGGAAGTTATGAGGAAAAAGCGGTATACAAAAAAATAAATAAGTTATTAGGCCTGCCTCAAAATTAATACCTGGAAGAAAATAAATGGAAGAGTTAAAAAAGATAAGTGCCCTATTGGTGTGTCTGCTGGTTTTAATAGCATTGAATGCCTGCACTACGGTAAAGCCGTGGGAAAGGGGGGTGTTGGCAAAAAAAGAAATGGCATGGCAATTAGACCCAATGGCGTCCAGTTTGCAAGGGCATATATATTTTTCGAAAGAAGGCTCAAGTGGTGGTGGGCAAGCTGCGGGAGGTGGGTGTGGCTGTAATTAATCCTGGGCACTTGTTTTTAAAGCTGGAAATTAATTTAAGCAATGAATAATAAAAAAAATCCACAATCAAAAATTAATAAAGAACATTGCCTTAAAGTAGAGCCGATTGTGTCTCGCGCTGAAAAAAACCAGGGGAAAAATTTAACTCAAAAAAATAAAAGTAATGCTTTATTGGCTTTGACATCAGCTGCTTTGATGTTGCCAGGGGTATCTGAAAAAAGCCACGCCGATACACCACCAGAAAATATTAAAGTAGGATACCGTTTTTCAAATTATCAGGAAGATGTTACTGACGCGAATAAGACTTTTGGACCGTCTGCCGATCGGTATGACATAGATATCAATCAGTTCAGATTGCTTGTCCCTTTTATGGATCAGTATTCACTAACCCTTGATTTGCAAACAGAGACTTTGAGTGGGGCTTCTCCCTGGTTTACGGGTGAAGTTGGTGGTCAAGCAAAATTAGTGATGAGTGGGGCAAGTATCAAAGAAGAAAGGGATGATGTTGGGGTAAGTTTTCGTTATTACGCGAGTGAAGGTAGTGGTGGAGTGACTTTCAGCCAGTCGTCTGAAAATGATTATGAGTCATCAGCTGTATCTATTGATGGTTCTTATGATATTAATAACAGGCACACAACCTTAAGTGCAGGTGTTAGTTTTTCCGATGATCAATTGAAGCCTACTCAGGGATTGATACCTGCAAAGATTGCAGAAGAAGACAAAAACAGTATGTCCCTGTTTTTGGGGTTTGGGCAGATTATTAATAAATATTCAGTGATGCAAGCAGGATTAAGTTATACCCAGTTAAGTGGGTATTTAACTGATCCTTATAAGTTTAGAGATTCAAGGCCCGATGAAAAAAACCAGTGGACACTGACTTTTGGCTACCGTAAGTTTATTCATGAAGAAGATAGTGCAATACATGCGAATTATCGCTTTTACCATGATGATTGGGGAATAAATTCCCATACTTTTGAGCTGGCCTGGTATCAAAATATCACAGCTGGTTTTAAACTAATTCCCAGGATTCGATATTACACTCAACAGGAAGCGGATTTTTTTTCTAATAACGTGCAACTTTCAGATAAATACTTTGCAGATGATTTCAGGCTTTCAACCTATGGCGCAGTAACCGCTGGAATGCGTATGGAATCATCCTATAAAAACTGGACATTTATTGTTTCAGGTGAGCGATATAACAGCGATGCTCACTTTGGAATCTATTCCTATGACGAAGAATCTCCTGGACTGGTATCATTTAATCGCTACACCTTCGGTGTGGATTACGAATTTAAATAATATTCTTTAAATCTAAATTCCCCCTTAAATTTTCTTGCATCAAAATTCAAAATAACTTAAAAGTTATGGATAAATTTTAAATTATTTTTCAAATGAGTATTGTAATGGAATTTGGCACATATACTTTTAGGGGCATGGGCAGTCCCTGTGAGCTAAGGTTGTATGGGAAAAATAGCGATGAAATTCTTCGAGTTGCTAAAATAGCCGAAGCAGAAGTTGCTCGTCTGGAAAAAAAATATTCTCGATATCGTGAAGACAGTCTAACAACCATGATTAATCAAAGAGCAGGGAAGGGTGAGCGTACTGAAGTTGACAATGAAACCACCACCTTGCTGAATTATGCTCAGGTTGCTTATCAACAAAGTGATCAACTATTTGATATCACTTCCGGCATCCTGAGAAAAGCCTGGGATTTTAAATCGGGAAAATTACCTTCCCAGGATGAAATCAATCATCTCATTAAAAATATTGGCTGGGACAAAGTGGAATGGAAGCCCCCATTTTTTTACTTGCCATTAGCAGAAATGGAAGTGGATTTTGGTGGCTATGTCAAGGAGTATGCCGTTGATGCATTACTTGTATTATGTCAACGAGAAGGTATACGTCATGGATTGATAGATTTGGGGGGAGATATCGCCATTATAGGGGCCCATCCGGATGGCAAGGCCTGGCAAATAGGTATTAGACATCCTGAATACCCTGGAAAAGCTATGAGCATAATAAATTTGAAGGAAGGCTGTTTGGCCAGCAGTGGCGACTATGAGCGTTTTATGGAGGTGGATGGTAAAAAATACAGTCATATTTTAAATCCAAAAACCGGTTGGCCTGTGGATAGCCTTTCCTCAGTCAGTGTCCTTGCTGAACAATGTCTTGTTGCTGGTACATCCACAACCGTTGCCCTGTTAAAAACTAAAGATGAAGCGAAGAATTGGCTTGAGAACCTTGATTTGCCTTATTTAATTATGGATAAGTCGGGTAATATTTCTGGTAATGCTATTAAGTTTTAATATTAAAATGCTTTCCATTCTCTTCATGTTGTTTTGCGATTAGTTTGTCGTATCAATGCATTGACTTGTTTGTGTTTTAACAATGCAGCCTTTTTCATATTTGATTTTTTATAATTCAGTGCGTTACCCCTTTATAACCGTAAGAATTTTTTGCGCTTGCAGTTAGTAATTTCCATAGGTATTCTCTTGCAAGCAAAAATAAAGAAGTTTTTTTGATTTTTTATTACGGTCAATGCCGGCCTGTTTTTTTGCAACACCAGTAGTAAATA
>JBECKY010000020.1:0-5473 GCA_040235475.1 Pseudomonadales bacterium | reverse complement strand
GGAGCGGATGACAAACGCAGAATATTATAAAACTAAAAACAGCTACGTCGCCTCAAAAAGACACACTATACAAATCGACTGTCAGACTTATACTTACAAACTGAGAAAAGAGCTAAAAAAAGGCCAGAAACGGGCCAGAAATAATAACTATAAACTACCCGTTAATGCCCGCGCAGATAGTCTATTGGAAAAAGAGGCTGTGTAATCAGCAACGAAGTACAACTTTCCAAAAAGCCTGTACGCTAACAAACTCGAGGTCATTAATACCAACGCGGTTATATCTGTAAGGGCGCCCACTGCACTAACGGCGTAAATTTTTCCATCCTCAACTGTTGCGTCGGCATCAATCATGCTCCTGACAATGCATAAACACGTCGCTGTTGATTTTTACAGTCACAATGATGATCAATGTGTTATTATTCACCGTTCAATTACTGATCCATTAGACTTAAATAAGCGCTCAGTGAATTTTTTACTAAACCACTAAATTAGCAGCAGCAAAAACTGCAAAAACAAAACATCTGGAGAATAACTGGCATGTCACGGCAAGAAATCATTTCATACTATGAAGACTGCGACATTGATTATCGCCTGGTTTGGGGTATCGACCTTAATTTTTCACTGCACTATGGTTTTTATGACAGTACCTATATTAAACACCATGAAGCGGTATTAAATATGAACCGTGTATTAGCCAACAAGGCTGGTATCAAAGCCAATGACAAGGTACTGGATGCGGGGTGTGGAGTTGGCGGCAGCTGCCTTTGGTTGGCAAGAAAGCGTCATGCCAAAATGACAGGCATCAATATAACCAGAATACAGCTGGAACGGGCAAAGACACTGGCCAAAAATCAGGGGCTTAGTGATTTAATTGAATACCAGGAAGCGGATTTTCTGAATACCGGCTTTGAAGATAATACCTTTGACGTTGTTTGGGGTATGGAAGCCGTTTGCTATGCTGATAATAAAAAGGAATTTTTAAAAGAAGCCTATCGCATACTCAAACCGGGTGGCAAAATTGCTATTGCCGACGGGTTTGTAAATGATACCGACCCAGACCCGCGGCATGAGAAAAAACTCAAAGCCTGGTTGGATGGCTGGGCCGTACCCAACCTTTGGGGCAAAAATCGCTTTACTAAAGACCTGGAAGACATCGGCTTTAAAAATATTCATTTTACCGACGGCTCTAAAAATGTTGTACCCTCTTCCCGCCGCATGTACAAAATCGCCAAGTTAACCGGCTTTGGTGCCAAAGTATTAGAATTTTTGCGGATCAGAAATAAAATTCAGAATAAAAATGTGCTGGCTGCAGAATATCAATACCCACTGTTATTAGACGGCGCCTGGGTTTATGGTATTTTTGTGGCAGAGAAATAACAGCAAAGAAAACTTAGCGGCGATAAAGATTAAAATTCTATCCTTTCGCCGCTTTAGCTTAAAGTTTAAAAAATCAACTGAACACCCGCTAAGAACGAAATAAAATCATCTGAACCTGCCGGTGTATCAATATCACTATTGGCAAAAGCGGCACTAAGCTTGGTATCATGGCCAAGCATAATATAGTTGATGCCAAATTCAATACGATCAATCTCAATATCAGAAACATCCAACTCCAGCGATTGTAAGGAAACCGTGGGTTGCACTCTACCGCCCACGCTGTCACCGCTTAGCACTGGCAGCAAGACAGCGCCCATAATTTCAAAGCCGTCGGATTGTGGAAATATCCCATCAATATCATCGGTATCATAACTAAAGGCCGTGCCCTGAACGGTCAACACCATACCGTCATTAATGGCTTTTTCTAACAGCACATCGGCGCTTACGCCTTGAAAATCACCAACCTCACCCAAAGGGCCTGGGCCCTTAAAAGCGTCGCTTTGAAACTCAACAGAGACACCGACAGAGAGGATGTTCTTTTGTCCATAATAGGTACTTTGGGTGTAATAACCTGAGACGGGATCCCAAAAATTTACTCGAAATCGCCCGGCAAAGAGCGAGCTTTCCTCCGCATCAGCAGGTGAGTCTATCTCAAAACCATCAAAAACCCCGAGGCTATACTGAAAACTCCCCTCATCCAGGCTGCCCCAAAGCGCCACACCTTCATCCCGTTGAAATGCGCCAAGTACAGGAAACCATCTAGTTTGATAAAAAGCCGTGCTCAAGGATGATAAATCAGTGGGCACCATAAAACGGCCGGCCCAAATATTTAAGGTATCGGAATGTTCGTAGCGAATAATCCCTTCCCGAACTTCGAAATCTTCGGTAATAGAATTGTAGGTGGTGTTTAGAGTAAATTCCAGAAAGCGATTAGCGCGACCTGAAATAAAAATATCGGCACGATCAAGAGTGAAGTCGTCAGAAAAATCATCGGCATTGGGAGCTGCATCTTCTATGGATGTCCAGTCAAAACGTATGCCTGCTCCGGCTTCAAGCCAAGCATCAGCACCAAAATTTATCCGATTCCCAGCAGCCAAGGCTGAATGGGCAAAAAGCAGCAGATTGATAAAAAGCGCGGCACGGATAACACGATTGTTGAAAAACAGGCTCTGGCTAAGCTTTGCTTGCAAGTAATGTTGAACATTCATGAGGTTTCACCTATTGTCTATTCTTATCTATTAGCAAGTTGTCGTTACTTGACTGGGTGAAAAAGTATCATATTGTCACTATCATGACTACATTATTTTAATTATGACCCTGTTATTTTAACAAGTTTGGAACAGCTTTCAGAACAAACTTTGAAAAGTGAGCTATTCGACATTGACCAGGTTTCAGCCAAGAGCCAGAGTCAAACCCGAAAAGCAATCTGCAAGCGCCTGCCAAGTGGAGGACATCTATACCCATGAAACCACGCTTAACCCATATTGCATTACACCTTATAAATTTCGATGCCTGTATCGATTTTTACAAAACGTATTGTCAACTAAATATTATTCATCAACGTGATTCAGGCACTAAGCGTATTATCTGGATGGCCGAGGAAGGTCGCGATACAGATTTTATTTTTGTGATGATGTCTGGTGGCCAAAATAGAGCGCAAGACAATAATGATTACGGGCACCTTGGTTTTGCTTTAGACAGTAAAGCGGCTGTTGATGATATTGCAGCCAAAGCCAGAAAAGCCAACTGTCTGGTTTGGGAACCAAGGGAAGAACCCTACCCCGTGGCGTACTACTGCGGTTTAAAAGACCCTGATGGCACCTTTGTTGAATTCAGTTATGGACAACCGTTGGGACCAGGAGCAGAAAAAGTCCGCTTTAATTTAGAATGAACGGATCTCCAGGTTCGTCAATAAAGGCTAAAAAAGATATAGCGCTGATTCAGAAGAGCCCCGAATAAAAATCTGCCACACAACTGAGTAAACCAGTGGTTTTATCGGTTGTGTGGCAGCAACCTAGCGCGTCTGGTTTTATTGAAATTTTATAGGAGAACAACATTACTCAGGCTCACCCCCATCTTCTTTTGCCCACTTTGTTATTATCGCTTCCATTTTATCCGCTGCACAATCAAGCTGAGTTACCTTCTGGCTCTTTTTCGGCGAAAACTTTTGCCGAACAATTTACTTTGCATCCTGATAACACAGCTAAAACTAAAAAGATTTTTTACTATGTAGCTCTATAAGCAAAATAGAGTCTTATTGTAAGCGGGTATCAGCCATCGATTGATTGATGACACTGTGTTTTTGTGACTGTATAGCTGGTTATTAATGTAACCCTATTGCCTGAAAATAAGCCTCTGTTACACCATAAATTATTTGTTATTAGTCGCTAAAAGTTGCGGTAGTGCTCAGCGCTATCAAACTATAAAGCCAAGCTGCTGATAATCGTTCAGTTCTGTTTTAAGAAAATATACAATGCTTTTAGCAGAATGCTGCCACTTCGCTATTACCTATACTAAATGCATTATTAAAGAAGCCTTTGTCTCTATGGAATATATTTGGATACTCGTTGCTTTTGCCTGCGGCTTTTTAGCCAAAGAGATGAGCTTACCCCCGCTGATAGGTTATCTGTTCGCAGGTTTTGGCCTGCACCTGATGGGCGTTGAACCCAATTCATCTTTTCAAACCCTGGCCGATTTTGGCGTGATGCTGCTGCTGTTCACCATTGGACTAAAGCTCAATGTCAGCAATCTATTAAAACCTGAAATCTGGGCTGGCAGCACTGGGCATATGGCAGCCATGATTTTATTGACAGTTTTAACCTGCATCGGCTTTGCAGCTCTGGGGCTCAATTATTTTTCTAAGCTGGACTGGTCAACTGCTGCACTTCTTGCATTTGCAATGAGTTTTAGCAGTACGGTATGTGCAGTTAAAATTCTTGAAGACAGGGGCGAAATGAAAGCACGCCACGGGCAAGTGGCAATTGGTATTCTTATTATTCAGGATATTGCCGCCGTCATATTCCTGAGCTTAACCGCAGATAAACCACCCTCCTGGTGGGCACTGGCATTGCTTGCCTTACCTTTGGCTCGCCCCCTAATGGGGCTATTGCTGCAACGCAGTGGCCATGGTGAAATGTTACCACTGGCGGGATTATTTTTCGCTTTTACCGGCGGCGAATTGTTCGAAGCAGTAGGCCTGAAAGCAAACCTTGGCGCTCTGGTTTTTGGCATACTGCTCAGCACTCATGTTAAAGCCTCCGAACTGGCAAAATCGCTGTTGAGTTTTAAAGACCTATTCCTGATTGGCTTTTTTCTATCAATTGGCTTTACCGCCCTCCCGACGATTGAAATGCTGGGTACGGCCCTGGTCTTTGCCATCGCCTTACCTGTCAAAATGGCGTTACTTTTTTTATGGCTAACACGCTTGAAATTACGCGGGCGAACTGCATTTTTAACCGCAATCAATCTGGCTAACTACAGCGAATTTGGGCTTATTGTCTGCTCTGTCAGTGTGACTCAAGGATGGCTGGAGCCAGAATGGCTGGTCATCATGGCTCTGGCTGTGGCGGCTTCTTTTATATTTTCTGCACTTATCAATGCCAACGCTCACGTGGTTTACGCACGCTGGAAGTCGTTTATTACATATTTCGAAAGCCCATTTCGCCTGCCTGAAGACGACTTTAGTCAACCAACTGCGGCTCAAGTGCTGATTATCGGCATGGGGCGTGTAGGTACAGGGGCATACGATAGCTTGACCGAGCGCTTACACAAGCATCATGTCTGGGGGGTTGATGCTGAAAAAGTGCGCGTAGATAAACACCGCCAGGCCCAGCGGCAGGTTATTCTTGGTGATGCTGAAGATGCTACTTTTTGGGACAACATTAGCCTGACTGAGATCAAATTGATTATGCTGGCCATGCCCTCACACCAAGACATGCTTGAAGTGGTCAAGCAGCTCAAGCTAACGGGTTTTCAAGGAAAAGTTGCCGGCATAGCCCGCTATGCCGACGAACGGGAGCAATTGCTCAACAATGGTGTAGATGTAGTGTTTAATTTATATGCCGAAGCCGGCGCAGGATTTGCCGAAGAAAGCCTG
>JBECKY010000103.1:0-4746 GCA_040235475.1 Pseudomonadales bacterium | reverse complement strand
CCGGGGTTAAGATAGCAGCGCAAACGATTTCCCAACTAGGCGGCGAACAAATACCTATGGGGCTGACGGAGGCCACCCGAAACCGCATCGCCTTCACTATTCGCGAACCCATTGGTGTAGTCGTGTCGATCAGCGCATTTAATCATCCCTTGAATCTGGTAATCCATCAGACCGTAACCGCTTTTGCCGCTGGTTGCCCAGTGATCATTAAGCCTGCCTCCACAACGCCTCTTTCCTGCCTGGCGTTTGTCGCGTTGCTGACAGAAGCCGGTATGCCAGAAGATTGGTGTCAGGCTGTGGTCTGCGATAATGACAGCGCGCAACAATTGGCAACGGATCCGCGGGTAGGTTTTCTGTCGTTCATAGGCTCTTCTAAGATTGGCTGGCAGCTGCGTTCCCAGTTGGCGCCTGGCACTCGTTGCGCCATGGAACACGGCGGTGTTGCGCCTGTTATTGTCGATCGAAATGCTGATGTTGAGGCGATGCTCCCATTGTTGGTAAAAGGCGGTTTTTATCATGCAGGGCAAGTATGCGTGTCGGTACAAAAGGTGTTTGTGCATGAGGATGACTGTGATGCTATCTCGTCTGCCCTGGTAGAATTGGCCAATAAACTGGTCGTGGGTGATCCGGCCAGCGACCAGACCGAAGTAGGCCCACTTATCAAGCCACAAGAAGTCGATCGTGTGGAAAACTGGGTGAAAGAGGCCCTAGCAACCGGAGGCCAACTGCTATGCGGTGGCAAGCGCATGTCCGATACCTGTTTTCAACCCACCATCATTCTGAATCCGGCCGAATCAGCCAAGATCTCAACCGACGAAATCTTTGGCCCGGTGATTTGCCTATACACATACACAGATCGAGACCAAGCGATCAAGGCCGCGAATTCCCTGGACGTACATTTCCAGGCTGCTGTATTTACACGTGATCTCGATGTCGCCCTGGATAGCGTGCGTAAACTGAATGCCACCGCCGTCATGGTAAACGATCATACCGCGTTTCGTGCCGACTGGATGCCCTTTGGCGGTCGGGACAGTTCAGGCATGGGCATGGGCGGCATCCCCTACTCGATTCACGAGATGACACGGGAAAAATTGATGGTTATTAAGAGCACGGTTTTGTAATCATGTCAGAAATTTGCGATCTCATAGATTTTCGCAGCGAGTTACCATTCGTCGATATCACTCATAAGAGGAAGCAATACTGATAACAATGGCGACATTGCCCAAATATATACAAATTTACACTGAAACACTCGTGCGCCCCAGAGAATGCTCTGCTACTCGCAGCCCATGCTTGGGATATCCACGGGGCGGTCCGCGCCGGGTTTCACGGCATTTGGATTCAACGCCAGGAGTTGCTCTATCATCCCCTGATGGCTAAGTCCGACGATCAGGTAAGCAACTTGGTCGATGCCGTGGATCTGGCCGTTCAACGGCTTCGGTGAGTATATTAGTGTCCCTTCAGTTTATTTAGCCTGTACCACGCGCTGGGTAGTCTTTATCCTGGATAAAACCAATCCCCATCTTGATCATCTCCAGATCGGGGCGACAGAACGGGGCGCTGGAAACTTCAGCGAAATGTAACCCGCCATCCGGTCGAATGAAAAACAAGCCTGGCTCAGCAAAAGGTTGGTCTGTCTCCGTACTATCCGTAGGGGTAGAAATATACAGTCCCAGGTCTCGCGCCTGGTCGATACTCAGTCCATAAGCAAGCTCGAAATTCAACCCCAATTCATCTGCGAACTTTTTGGCTTTTTCCTCTGGGTCAGTGGTCACCGCAACTAGCTGCACATTCATTTTGTCGAAGTCCGCCTTCATTTCGTTGATCTGGCCCAGGTACTTTTTGCAAATGGGACAATGCAGACCCCGATAAAAGACAAGTAGTTGCCACAGCCCCTTCGATGGTTGTCCGAGCAACAGTGACTTACCCTTGAGTGTTTGTAGGGATAGGGCGGGAAACGTTTTGTCGATTTTTGCCTGTGTTGACATGGTTTGACTCCTGTTTTTATTGATGGCCTTCCGAGGCCGGAAAGATATTTGAGTAATGGCGATAAGCAACACTTACTGAGGTTAATCTAGCTTACGGATACAGTCTGTTTAGTGTCAAACGCATAGACTGCTCCATTGGGATGCTAGGGATTTCTTGCTTCATCAGTGTGAATTGATATCGCTACTTAATTTTAAATCAGTTGTACATAGGACGAGTTAAATTCGGAATGCTATACATTAAACCGCGCCACCACCCCGTCCCGCCATACAGCCGAAGCAATGATTGGCCACTACGATTGATTCACCCTCTGCATCGTTGACTGACGTGGTCTAGCATTTCTTTACAAGCCAGTTAAGCAACTTTCTTCAGTGTTACCCTTTCAGCTTCATATTGGTTGGGGCTTTTATAGCCCAAGTATGAATGCAGCCGATGACGGTTGTAAAACATGGTTATATAGCTCAATACGTCCTGCCGGGCTTCGTATCGCGTTTGGTAATGACGCCATTGAACACGCTCCTGTTTCAAGCTCCCGAAAAAACTTTCCGCCACCGCATTATCCCAGCAGTTTCCTTTGCGACTCATGCTGCCAACAAACTTATTGGCGTTGAGTAATCACTGCGGGAAACGCTCAAAAGAAGACCGTTGCTTTTTTAAAATGTGTTGCTCCATTTCCAGGCGCTTGACTTGCGTCTTCAACTTCCTTATTTTTTTCTGCTTCGGCGTCAACTTACCGTTTAATTTGCCACAAGTCATTATGTAAATAATTCTCTAAAAGCAATTTAGCTTGATTGTGTGAAAATAGCCTTTCCTGAAGGTTTTTGCATTAATACCGAGCCTGATCATCAGGCCGTATACAATAGGTACTTTGGTTTACCACAGAAACGGTTTCTATGAAGAAGTTGTAAGAGTAGATCAACCAACATAAATAAAACTTAGGCGTAAAGATGTGTTACTATGCGTTGCTGTATTCGTCACACCTCAGTCTGTATCTTCCTTTGCCGGCAGCCAATCCAAAAACGCCAGCCAGTAAAATCAACCAGTTCCTCCTGGACTGTATCACGCACTACGCTTGAGCAGGCGGCAACTACTTACCCTTGAAGGGTTAATAATTTATGTCATTTGAATCACTCGGCCTGCGTGCCGAATTACTTCGTGCTGTGTCCGAAAACGGCTATAGCACCCCTACCCCGATACAACAACAAGCTATTCCTGCTGTACTGGATGGACGCGACCTTATGGGCGGCGCCCAGACCGGCACGGGTAAAACGGCCGGTTTTACCCTGCCCTTGCTGCAACGCTTAATGGAGCAGCAAGGCCCGTCTGGCAAGCGCAAACACGCCATCCGCGCCTTGGTGCTAACACCTACTCGAGAACTAGCCGCTCAAGTGGGCGAAAGTATGCAAACCTATGGCAAATATTTGCCGCTGAAATCAACCGTTATTTTTGGTGGTGTTAAAATTAACCCGCAAATCGCACGGCTGCGCGGAGGTGTGGATATACTGGTTGCAACCCCCGGACGCCTGCTCGACCATGTCAGCCAAAGAACCATAGACCTCAGTCAAGTTGAAATTCTGGTGCTGGACGAAGCTGATCGCATGCTCGATATGGGTTTTATCAATGATATTCGCAAGGTGCTGAAACTGCTGCCGAAACAAAAGCAAACGCTGTTGTTTTCCGCCACCTTTTCCAGCGACATTAAAAAGCTTGCTAATAGTCTAATGATCAATCCGGTTTTGGTGGAGGTGGCGCGAGCCAACACCTCATCAGAAAGTGTTAAACAAGTAGTACACCCGGTGGATAAAAGCCGCAAACGCGAACTGTTATCGTGGCTTATTGGTAGCAATAACTGGCACCAAGTATTGGTCTTTACCCGCACCAAACACGGCGCCAATCGCCTTACCGAACAGCTTCGTACTGACGGTATCACTGCCGCAGCCATTCACGGCAACAAAAGCCAGGGTGCTCGTACCAAAGCGCTGGCCGACTTTAAAGCCAACAATATTCGCGTGTTGGTGGCCACAGATATTGCTGCACGCGGAATCGACATCGATCAGCTGCCGCACGTGGTCAACTACGAGCTCCCTAACGTACCCGAAGACTACGTACATCGCATTGGGCGAACCGGTCGTGCTGGCAATGAAGGCGAAGCTATGTCGCTGGTGTGTGTTGATGAACTGAAGCTTCTAAAAAGCATTGAACGGCTCATCAAGCGTGACATACCTAAAAAGGTATTTGACGGCTATGAGCCAGACCTCAGCATCAAACCCGAACCCATCCAAAATGGCCGCCAGCAAGCACATCAGCAGCGCTCTAACAGTGTACGTGCCCCTGGGGCTAAAAAACCACAAGGCTCAGGGAAAGCGCGGCGACCTCGGTCGCAAAATGCGGCATAATAATTCTGCTTATAAATTCCCGTGGGTAAAAATGCTTAAAGTCACGGGGTAGATTCATATAAAACAAAGTACTACAGAAGGTTTCTGAAGCGGATTATAAGCTGTGTTTGCAATTGCTTTTATGCCTGCCTGCAACTGCGGCTAGGCAAAACATGGCTGTCCGCATTCAGGTTTAAACTACCATAAATGCATGTAACCATGTATTCTATATGATATAACTTGGTCTTTTCATTTCAGTAAGCTGTTTTTTTTTTGCAGATTGCATATCCCCAAAACGTTTAACGATTAATCCTTCTGGTTCATTGACCAGGCTCATTGATAAGATAATTGTGAGCTGGAAGGTAGACGCTGATGATCAACAAAA
>JBECKY010000097.1:0-15733 GCA_040235475.1 Pseudomonadales bacterium | reverse complement strand
GTGTCAAGCGTCTGATTATGGTGGCCGCTGATCTTGTCATTTTACCGGCCTCTTTTTTTATAGCCCTGCAATTGCGCACTGATTTTTCTCACTATAATTTAAAGCCTTACGCTTTTTATGCGCTGGGGATAACCATTTTTTTCAGCATTTTGTTTTTTATCCGCATTGGCTTGTACCGGGCCGTGGTGCGTTTTATTGGGCAAGAGGCCATAAAAGCTGTTATTAAGGGCGTGAGTTTTTCTGCGATTGTGCTGGGCTTGACGGTTATATTTTTAGATACGGGTATTCCGCGGTCTATCCCGTTTATTTATTGGGCTGTAGCCTTGCTTTTGGTGACAGGTTCAAGGTGGGGAGTAAGGGAGCTTATTAATAGCCAGCAGCAGACTAAAAAAATGCGAGTGGCTATTTATGGTGCAGGCTCAAGTGGCCAGGCATTATTGCGAGCGCTTAAAAATACTCACCATTGTGACCCTGTACTGTTAATCGATGATAATAAAAAGCTCAGGGGGTCTGTTTTTCAAGGTGTCAGGGTTGTTTCACCCAGGCGGATTGCAGCAAGTGTGAAAGAGAAGGGGGTTGAGCAAATTTTATTGGCTATGCCTTCAATCTCAACCCAGCGCCGTAAAGCCATATTGGAAAACCTTGTGCCTTTAGCCGTGCGAGTGCAAACCATACCCTCCTTTGAGCAGTTAATCAGTGGTTCTGCCGGTATTGAAGAGTTGCACGATGTGAATGTGGAGGATTTGCTGGGGCGCGATCCGGTTGTTCCTGACGAGACTTTACTGTCTTCGTGTATTCAGAATAAAGTTGTTATGGTTACAGGTGCTGGTGGTTCAATAGGGTCTGAATTATGTCGCCAAATTATTCTGCTTGAACCTGGTAAGCTGGTGTTGTTTGAGCTGTCTGAGTACGGGCTTTATGCCATTGACAAAGAATTGCGGGGTATTATCGAGTCTAAGCAATTAACCGTTGAGCTGGTGCCATTGCTGGGTAGTGTGCAAAATAAGTCACGTGTCTTGGCGGTGATGCAGACTTTTGCAGTAAACACGGTTTACCATGCAGCGGCTTATAAGCATGTGCCTATGGTTGAGCACAATATGCTTGAAGGCGTAAATAACAATGTGTTTGGCACTTATTACGCCGCATTGGCAGCCCTGGAGGCCAATGTAGAAACCTTTGTGTTAATTTCTACCGATAAGGCAGTCCGGCCCACCAATGTTATGGGAGTATCCAAGCGTTTGGCTGAACTGGTTTTGCAAGGTTTGGCAAAATCGCTTGCCGGTGGCAACAAAAAATTAAATAAGCAATTCAGTGTTCAATCCAATACCCGATTCTGTATGGTGCGTTTTGGAAATGTGCTGGCCTCTTCCGGTTCTGTGGTGCCTTTGTTTCAAAAACAAATTAAAGAGGGTGGCCCTGTAACTGTGACACACCCCGATATTATTCGGTACTTTATGACCATACCCGAAGCCGCCCAGTTGGTTATTCAGGCTGGAGCCATGGCGACTGGTGGTGATGTGTTTGTATTGGATATGGGTGAGCCGGTAAAAATTGCCGAGCTGGCCAGAACCCTTATACATCTGTCGGGTTTGCGAGAGGTGGATGCAGAAACTTCAGTTGGAGATATTGAAATAAAATACACCGGTTTACGCCCAGGTGAAAAACTCTATGAAGAATTATTAATTGACGATAACTCTCAACCCACACAGCATCCAAGAATTATGCGTGCTGAAGAGCCCTTTATGAGCTGGGAAGAACTGGAGACTGTATTGACTGACTTGAAAAAAGCGAATTTAGCGGGTGATTGTGATCAAGTGATGGCGATATTATTAACCTTGGGGGCTGAGTATCAGCCAGCAGAAAACTCCAACGATTTGCTTTGGCAACAGAAAGCCAAATTCAGTGTGAAGCCTAATGTTGTGTCGCTTGAAAGAGGCTTAAAAGAGGCTTGAAAGAGGCTTAAACATAATGGTTTCCTGGGGTATTGGATGAAAAGCATCACCAAACTAAATACCGTCGCCTTGTCTATTCGCTCGACCCTGATAATACTCACCCTATAATTTCATTTAACAGCCCTGTACTGTTTGTTACCTCCTGATTAATTTTTATATAAATATAATGAAAAATCCTGATTTAAAAAAAATCTTTGGGGCACTCTTTTTTTTGGCGGTATTCTGCCTGCCACTCAAGGCACTGGCTGGCCCCTGGATGGATGTTGGTGATGCGCAGCTGCGGCATCATGTGCAAGTGTTGGCCGATGCCGGCATTATTACTGTGCCCGTAACAACCTGGCCACTGATGTGGAGTGGTGTTAGTGAAGATATTCGTATTTGGCAGGAGGCTGACAATAGTGTGCCTGGAAATTCAAGCCTGTCAAAATTGCAGCAGCACTCACTGGCCTATGTGCAAAGAGCGTTTCATGAGCAGGGTAAAAACAGCGTATCGCAGTTAAGTGTGGGTGTTAGAGATAATATCAATATACAGCCTCATTTTGGCAACTCCCAGAGAGAAGAGCAGCTTTATCAATTCAGTACCGAGCAAATGGGTGAGTGGCTTGCCTTTAGGTTGCAGGCCGGGTATGTGAATGATGCCACTGATGAGAAAGACTATCGCCTGGATGGTTCTTACCTTGCCGGGCTTTGGGGGAATTGGCAGCTTTCTGTGGGTGCTGTTGATCGCTGGTGGGGCCCGGGCTGGCACAGCAGTATGATTCTTTCCAACAGCGCCAGGCCTGTGCCGGGATTGTCCCTGCAACGAAATTATTCCGATGCTTTTTCCTTGCCGCTGCTGAAGTGGCTAGGGCCTTGGCAGTTGGTTTTGTTTGGTGGCCAGCTTGAAAGTGATCGGGTTATTTCTGAGGCCAGGCTGGTCGGTGTGCGCTTGTCTATCAAGCCCTTTGGGAGTCTTGAAATTGGTTTATCCCGAACTGCTCAATGGGGTGGGCAAGGGCGGCCAGAGTCTTTGGCGGGTTTTTATGATTTGCTTGCAGGAAATGATAATGGGGATAAGGGGATTACTGAAGATGCAAATCCGGGTAATCAGTTAGGTGGCGTTGATTTTCGTCTGGCTTATCCTTTTTTTGGGCAATCGCTGGCAGTGTACGGTCAGATCATAGGAGAGGATGAAGCCGATTATGCGCCTTCAAAACGCATTGTTATGGCCGGTGTTGAATCTGCATTTGAGATTGCCCATGTGCAATCGAGAATTTATGTTGAATACGCCGATAGTATTGCCAATGGTTATAACGGCAATCCTTTGTATAACCTTGCCTATGAGCATGGTGTTTATAAATCTGGATACCGTTATCGTGGTCGGCCGCTGGGCTTTGCTCTGGACAACGATAGCCGTGAATTAAGCTTGGCGGTTTATCACTACTTTGCAAACGGTGGAGTTTTTAATTGGTCTGCATCGAAAATAAAACTTAATCTTGATAATAATAATAACTTTCCAGGCGGCCACGTTTGGACGCTTGCTCGACAGGATTTCTGGTTGGGAGACATAAAGTATGAGCATCCCTTTAATAACCTTACACTAAGCTTCGGGATGCAGTATTTTACCGATAATACCCTGTCGCCCAATGATGAATTTGAAGGCGCTCAGGTTTACAGTCGCCTTGTGTATAGCTTATAAGCAGGAGGGGGAAAAAATTAACAGCGGGCGCCTTATCAGCAGGCAATAAAAAAGGGCCGCATTTTGGCCCTTTTTAACGTTTACGCACTTAACTTTTTGCTTCGCGTAAAATGGCTCCCTGAGCTGGGCTCGAACCAGCGACCCAATGATTAACAGTCATTTGCTCTACCAACTGAGCTATCAGGGAATAAACTTTTATTTTTCCGGCCATGTCTAACCGAGGCTGCGTATATTAGTAAGGTTTGGACTTTGGGTCAATAGCCTTTTTAATAAACTATTCAATGTCTTAATGACTTGTATGTTTTGCCGGGTTTTGTGCCTCTAGCTGCAAGCTGATCTGTAGGTTGGGTTTAAGTACAAAACCCGGCAGCTAAACTAAGCAAGCGCTTTTTCAAGCCGGTTTAAAGCTTCCTTCAAGGTGTCCATGCCTGTGGCAAAGGATATTCTGCCGTATCCTTCTAAACCAAAGGCTGAGCCGGGGACTATGGCGACACCGGCATTGGCCAGCAAAAATTCAGCAAACTCAATGTCGTTATTAATGCCGTCCAACTTATCAATGGCTTGCTGGAAGTTGGGAAGCACATAAAAGGTGCCATCACCGCTTTCACAGCTGACGTCAGGTATATTGTTCAAGGTCTTGACCACATAGTCGTGCCGTTCCTTAAAGGCTGTGCACATTTCTACCACTTTATCCATGGGGCCATTCAGGGCAGCCTCAGCGGCAAACTGAGAAATGGAGGCCGGGTTGGAAGTGCTTTGGGATTGAATTTTCTTCATCGCCTGGATCAGCTTTTCTGGCCCTGCGGCATAGCCAATGCGCCAGCCGGTCATGGAATAGGCTTTGGATACTCCATTAAGAACAACCGTGCGCTCGTACAGTTTCGGACAGGCATTGAGAATGTTGCAAAAGGGCTCTTCGGTCCAAAGAATATGCTCGTACATGTCGTCTGTGGCAATCAGGATATTGGGGTATTTTAATAGCACATCCGTTAATGCTTGCAGTTCCGCTTTGGAATAAGCCATGCCCGAGGGGTTAGACGGGCTGTTGATCACCATTAAGCGGGTCTTTGGCGTAATGGCCGCTTCCAGTTGCGCGGGGGTGATTTTAAAGCGTTGCTCCTGGCCTGCTTCAATAACAACGGGTATGCCCCCGGCGATTTTTACCATATCGGGGTAAGACACCCAGTAGGGGGCCGGTATAATCACCTCGTCGCCATGGTTTAACAGAGCCAGGCTCAGATTAAAAAAGCTTTGTTTGCCGCCGCAGGAAACCAGAATTTGCCTGGCCTGGTATTGCAGGTCGTTATCGCGCTCAAATTTATTGATAATGGCGGCTTTTAGGCTTGGTGTGCCATCCACAGCGGTGTACTTGGTTTTACCATCGCGAATGGCTTGAATGGCAGCCTCTTTGATGTGCTCGGGGGTATCGAAATCCGGTTCCCCAGCACCCAGGCCAATAATATCTTTGCCTTCGGCTCGTAGTTCAGCCGCACGGTTAGTAACAGCCAGGGTTGGAGAAGGTTTGATGCGGTTTACGCGGTCAGACAGAGTAACTTCCAAGGGTATATCCTAGATCAAAAATTAATCGTTGCAAATGGGTGTTGGGTTTTACATGGTTATGAGTAACGCAGATGTTATATAAGGCTCTAATATAAATCGTCTGTTGCCGAACAAAACGTTTTGTAGACGCGAAGTTGCTATTTAAATGCAGCAACTGTGTAATAATACTGTAGTTTTGCAGTAGGGTGAATGGGTTAAACAGTGAAATTAGCAGTAAAGTCGAAATTTCAGCCAGCGGGTGATCAACCCAGGGCCATTGCCGGGTTAATTGATGGCATTGAATCGGGGCTGGCGCATCAAACATTATTAGGTGTTACCGGCTCGGGTAAAACCTTCACCATGGCCCATGTCATCGCTGAGCTGCAACGACCAGCCATTATCATGGCCCACAATAAAACCCTGGCGGCTCAGCTGTACGGCGAGTTCAAGAATTTTTTCCCCAATAACTCGGTAGAATACTTTGTCTCTTATTATGACTACTACCAACCAGAGGCTTATGTTCCCGCATCGGACACCTTTATTGAAAAAGACTCCTCTGTTAATGAGCACATAGAGCAAATGCGCTTATCAGCCACCAAGGCTTTGATGGAACGGGAAGATACCATTGTGGTGGCTACCGTTTCGGCCATTTATGGCCTGGGGGATCCGGAATCCTATTTTAAAATGGTCATGCACCTTGATCGTGGCGACCGGGTGGATCAGCGTTATGTATTGCGGCGCTTGGCAGAGCTGCAATACACCCGCAACGACACTGCTTTTGATCGGGCCACCTACCGGGTTCGGGGCGATGTGATTGATGTTTTTCCTGCTGAATCTGAAAAATACGCCGTTAGGGTTGAACTGTTTGATGAGGAAATTGAAAATTTAAGCATTTTCGACCCGCTGACCGGTGAAATCATCCGCAAGGTGCCGCGTATTACCATTTATCCCAAAAGCCATTATGTCACCCCGCGGGAAACTATTCTAAAAGCCGTTGAAGAAATTAAAGCAGAGGCCAAGGAGCGCCTGGCTTTTTTACGCAAGGAAGATAAATTGGTGGAAGCCCAGAGGCTTGAGCAACGGGTAAACTTCGACGTTGAAATGATGGTTGAGCTGGGCTATTGCAACGGGGTGGAAAACTATTCCCGTTATTTATCAGGTCGGGCCGCAGGAGAACCGCCGCCCACCCTGTTTGATTATCTACCTGAAAATGCCCTGCTGTTTGTTGATGAATCCCATGTCACCATCCCGCAAATTGGCGGCATGTACAAGGGTGATCGCTCCCGAAAAGAAACCCTGGTGCAATACGGATTTCGTTTGCCTTCCGCCTTGGATAATCGCCCCTTACGGTTTGATGAATGGGAAAACCTGGCGCCGCAAATGGTTTTTGTATCGGCTACCCCCTCAACGTATGAAGCAGAGCATGCCGGCCAGGTGGTGGAGCAGGTGGTAAGGCCTACCGGCCTGGTGGATCCGGAAATAGAGGTTCGGCCTGCTTCAACTCAGGTAGACGATTGCCTGTCTGAAATTCGCCAGCGTGCAGCCGCTAACCAGCGCATACTGGTGACCGTTTTAACCAAGCGCATGGCGGAAGACCTGACCGAGTATATGGATGAACATGGCGTGCGTGTGCGTTATTTGCATTCCGATATTGACACCGTTGAGCGGGTAGAAATTATTCGTGATTTACGCATGGGTAAGTTCGATGTGCTGGTGGGCATTAATCTGTTGCGTGAAGGTCTCGATATGCCCGAAGTAGCGCTGGTGGCCATTATGGATGCCGACAAAGAAGGCTTTCTGCGCTCCGAACGCTCCCTGATTCAAACCATTGGTCGCGCTGCGCGGAATTTAAATGGCAAGGCCATTTTATACGGTGACAAAATCACCGGCTCCATGCAACGCGCCATCGACGAAACCGAACGCCGTCGCAATGTCCAAATAGAATATAACCGGGTCCACAATATTACTCCCAAAGGTGTCACCAAAGCGGTCACTGATATTATGGAAGGTGCCTACATACCGGGCGCTGGCCAGAACCGCAAAAAGAAAAAAATTGCCGACAAAGTGGCGGAACAAGCCTTGCTGTATGATGTTGCTAACAGCAACTTAACGCCCAAGGAATTGGAGAAAGAACTGAAAAAACTCGAAGAAAAAATGCATCAACATGCGAAAAATTTGGAGTTTGAAGAAGCTGCCAGCGTTCGTGATGTGATGATAGCCTTGAGGGCAAAAGTTTATATGTGAGTTGCTTGTGTTGGCTAGAGGCACCAAACCCGGCGCCAATGCCGCCATAAACACCGTCGCCATAAACAGCCATAAACGCGGCTTGTAGTTTCTTCATCACCTCACTATAATCACCGCTTGTTTTTATAGCTGATCATAGGCGCGTAGCTCAGTTGGTTAGAGCACCACCTTGACATGGTGGGGGTCAGCAGTTCGAGTCTGCTCGTGCCTACCAAGTTGCTTAACGCAGAACTTGGTGCAATACTGTTTTATCTACTACCCCTTGTCACGTGGCCTTTGGTAGGGGTCACCACTGGAAAAAGGTGCAGAAATGCCTGTTATTACACTTCCTGATGGAACCCAAAAAACCTTTGATGCCGCTGTATCCGTTGCGCAGGTGGCCGAGTCTATTGGCTCCGGTCTGGCCAGGGCCGCTTTGGCGGGCAAGGTTAACGGCGAGTTAAAAGACACCTCTTTTGTAATGGCTGATGATGCCGAGCTGGCCATTATCACCGGGCGCGATGAAGCAGGCCTGGAAATTATCCGTCATTCCACCGCGCACTTGTTGGCCATGGCCGTTCAGGCCTTGTTTCCTTCCGCCCAGGTGACTATTGGCCCGGTGATTGAAGACGGTTTTTTTTATGACTTTGCCTTCGAGCGGGCATTTACCCCTGAAGATCTCGAAGCCATTGAGAAAAAAATGCTTGAACTGGCCAGGCAGGATTTAAGCGTCAGTCGGTTTGAGCTGCCGCGAGATGAGGCTGTCGATTTTTTTGAAAACCTGGGCGAGCACTACAAGGCGGAAATTATTCGCGACATTCCTGAAGACCAAACCCTGTCTTTATACCGGCAAGGTGACTTTACCGATCTTTGCCGTGGGCCCCATGTGCCTTCTACCGGCAAGTTGCAGGTATTCAAGCTTACCAAAGTGGCCGGCGCTTATTGGCGCGGTGATTCCAATAACGAAATGTTGCAACGCATTTATGGCACCGCCTGGGCCGATAAAAAAGCCCTAAAACAATATCTGCACCGGCTGGAAGAGGCTGGCAAACGCGATCACCGTAAAATTGGTAAAAAGCTGGGGCTGTTCCATACTCAGGAAGAAGCACCTGGTATGGTGTTTTGGCACCCCAATGGCTGGACCTTGTATCAAGTGCTGGAACAATACATGCGCCAGGTGCAGCTGGACAACGGTTATCAGGAAATTCGTACTCCCCAGGTGGTGGATCGGGTGCTGTGGGAAAAATCCGGTCACTGGGACAAATTTGGCGAGATGATTTTCAGCACTCACTCTGAAAACCGCGATTACGCGGTTAAGCCCATGAACTGCCCCTGTCATGTGCAGGTTTATAACCAGGGCTTGAAAAGTTACCGTGATTTACCCCTGCGGCTTGCAGAGTTTGGTTCCTGCCATCGCAATGAACCTTCGGGAACCTTGCATGGTTTGATGCGGGTGAGGAGTTTTACTCAGGATGACGCCCATATTTTCTGTACTGAAAACCAGATTCAGGAAGAGGTTTCGCAATTTATAGACCTTTTATTTCAAGTGTATAAAGATTTTGGCTTTGATGACGTATTAGTCAAGCTGTCTACCCGCCCCGAACAGCGAGTGGGTAGCGATGAAGTTTGGGATAAAGCCGAGAAAGCATTGGCGCTGGCTCTGGATGCAAAAGGTCTGGATTGGGCTTTGTTGCCGGGTGAAGGGGCATTTTATGGGCCGAAAATTGAATTTACTTTAAAGGACTGCATTGGCCGCTTGTGGCAGTGTGGTACGATTCAGGTCGATTTTTCCATGCCGGGCCGGCTGGATGCCCAATATGTAGCAGAAGATGGTTCCCGTCAGGTTCCCGTTATGTTGCATCGCGCTATTCTGGGTTCATTTGAACGTTTTGTGGGTGTATTGGTAGAGCATTACGCCGGTATATTTCCACCCTGGTTAGCGCCGGTTCAGGCGGTGATTTTGAATATTACCGGTTCTCAGGCCGAATATTGTAAAAAAGTTGAAAAAGACTTACTTAATCAAGGCTTCAGGGTCAATTTAGACTTGAGAAATGAGAAGATCGGCTTTAAAATCCGCGAGCACACAATTCAAAAGATTCCGTACCTGATTGTGGTGGGGGATCGAGAACTCGAAAACAATACCATTGCCGTTCGCACCCGCCAAGGTGAAGATCTGGGATCGATGCCTGTAACCCAATTCTCAGCCCTGTTAAATCAAGCAGTTGCGAAAAAGGGCGCTCTTGAGAGCATTGTTGTTTCCGAGTAATTAGAAAACTAAAAAGCCCTGGAGGGTTAAGCATTAAGCAAGAAACTAAAGGTCGTCGACCTAATATAAACGAAAACATCACTGCCCCAGAAGTTCGCCTTATTGGCGCAGAAGGTGATCAAATAGGCATTGTCTCATTGAAGGAGGCGTTTAAGGCCGCGGAAGAAGTAAGTCTTGATCTGGTAGAAATTGTTCCCGATTCAGAACCGCCGGTTTGCCGAATCATGGATTATGGCAAGCATGTTTTCGAAGAGAAAAAGAAAAAAGCCGAGCAACGGAAAAAGCAAAAGCAAGGTCAGGTTAAAGAAATCAAGTTTCGCCCTGGTACTGAAATTGGGGATTATCAGGTTAAATTAAAAAATCTGATAAGATTTTTGACCGATGGTGATAAAGCTAAAATATCATTGCTCTTTAGGGGGCGTGAAATGGCCCACCAGGATCTGGGTATGAAGCTGCTGAAACGGCTGGAGCAGGATCTTGAAGAATACGGTACTGTTGAACAATACCCAACACTTGAAGGTCGTCAGATGATTATGGTTGTGGCTCCAAAAAAGAAATAGTAATAGTAATGTATAGGAAAGCCTGCTGACGTTTATGGTGAAAACCTCAGCGTGATTTGAAAACAGCTTTATAAAACCGAATTGTATAGAGTTGAGTTGTATAAAGCTGAACCGTGTATAACCGAACTTTGCAAAGCGGGTAAATATATTTTACGCGCTTTGTTTTGTGTAAAGCACTTAGGTCTGTGACGTTTTATTATATGGCTTAATTAACGGAGCTGAAAACTAACGAGTTGACCCTGGTGTGATCCTGAAAAAGCAAGTTAGCTGCTGGTGAAATTCCGGCGCTGATTTAATATTAACGTAGCCACAAGCTACCTATGAAGTAATTGGAAATTTCAATGCCTAAAATGAAAACACACCGAGGGGCCGCCAAGCGTTTTAAAAAAACCGCCTCCGGATTCAAGCGCAAGCAAGCGTTTAAGAATCATATCCTCACCAAAAAGGATACCAAACGTAAACGGCAGCTCAGGGGTACCCTGGCAGTTGGCGCCGCTGATATAGGCTTAATTTGCCGCATGTTGCGACTCTAGCCGCAGTGTTGCCTAATCGTTAACGTTTTTATTCAATCTAATTTGTTGGGAGGAAATTATGGCTCGTGTAAAACGTGGTGTTCAAGCCAGACGTCGTCATAAGAAAGTTTTAAAACTTGCAAAAGGTTATTACGGTGCCCGCAGCCGTGTGTATAGAGTTGCCATACAAGCGGTCACTAAAGCCGGTCAATATGCTTATCGTGATCGCCGTCAGCGCAAGCGTCAATTTCGTGCACTGTGGATCGCCCGTATCAATGCCGGTGCCCGTCAGCACGGTTTAAGCTACAGCCGAATGATTAACGGTTTGAAAAAAGCATCCATTGAAATTGATCGCAGGGTATTGGCTGACTTAGCCGTTCATGATAAAAATGCCTTTATGGTGTTGGCAGAGCAAGCGAAAGCAAGCCTGGCTTAAAGCTCGTTCAGTGATAAGCTTAGAAATAGGGGAAGGGCTACAGCTCTTCCCCTATTTTTTTGAGTTGGATTTGTGATATTGAAAAAGCCATGGGCCAACGGAAGGCGCTTTTAGGCGAAGGCTTTTCAGGATTAACTAATTACATATGCGGACCGCAACCCATGGAAAACCTTGATGACATAGTTCTAGCAGCGGAAACTGAAATCGTTTCAGCCAGTGATGACCGGGCATTGGATAATGTGCGGGTTCAATATCTGGGCAAAAAAGGTGCGCTGACCCAATTATTAAAAAGCCTGGGCCAGCTATCGCCCGAAGAAAGGCCTGCTGCAGGTGCAGAAATCAATAAAGCCAAAGAAAAAGTCCAGGCGCTTATTAGTGAGCGCAAAGCAAAACTGGGCGCTGAAGCGTTAAGCAAGGCTTTAGCGGGCGAGAAAATTGATGTCACTTTACCCGGCCGTTCACGGGGTTGTGGGGGTATTCACCCGGTGACCCGCACATTGGGGCGTATTGAACAGTTTTTTGCCGGAATTGGTTTTAGCTCTGTGGCGGGGCCAGAAGTGGAAGACGACTACCATAATTTTGAGGCCCTGAATATTCCGGCCCATCATCCCGCACGTGCCATGCACGATACCTTTTATTTCGATGCCCAAACATTGCTGCGCACCCATACTTCATCGGTGCAGGTGCATGTGATGGAAACCCAGAAGCCGCCGTTGCGAATTATTTGTCCAGGGCGAGTGTACCGTTGTGATTCCGATTTAACCCATACCCCGATGTTTCATCAGGTTGAAGGTTTAATGGTCGATGAGTCGGTGAGTTTTGCCGATTTAAAAGGTTTAATAGAAAGCTTTTTAACCGAGTTTTTTGAAGCTGATTTGGCAGTACGTTTTCGCCCGTCTTATTTCCCTTTTACTGAACCCTCTGCCGAGGTGGATATTCAGTGTGTGATGTGTAAAGGCGAAGGTTGCAGGGTTTGCAGCCAAAGCGGTTGGCTTGAAGTATTGGGTTGTGGCATGGTTCATCCGAATGTATTTAAAGCCTCAGATATAGATGCAGAACAATATACTGGTTTTGCTTTTGGCATGGGCGTGGAACGCTTGGCCATGTTGCGTTACGGGGTCAATGATTTGCGCTTGTTCTTCGAGAATGATTTAAAATTTCTTGCACAATTTAATTGAAACGTTAGTCCATCGAGTTTGAAGATTCAGGAAATATCCTATGCAGTTCAGTGAGCAATGGTTAAGGGAATGGGTTAATCCCGATATAAATACCGAAACACTGGTGGCCCAGTTAACAATGGCTGGTTTGGAAGTCGACAGTGTCCAGCCTGTTGCTGCAGCTTTTAACCAGGTTTTTGTTGGCCAGGTGCTTAGTGTTGAGCAGCATCCGGATGCCGATAAATTGCGGGTTTGCACCGTCAATGTTGCACCGGTAAAACCTGAGCCTTTAACCATCGTTTGCGGCGCGCCAAATGTTAGCGTGGGCATGAAAATACCGGTGGCCGTTGTGGGCGCCACCTTGCCGAATTTTAAAATCAAGAAGGCCAAATTACGCGGTCAGGAATCCTTTGGCATGCTGTGTTCCAAAGCAGAGCTGGGTTTGGCTGAATCGGCGGATGGCTTGATGGCCTTGCCGGACGATGCGCCGGTGGGCATGGACATTCGCGAATTTTTGCAACTCGATGACAGCATTATTGACCTGGATTTAACCCCAAACCGCGGTGATTGCCTTGGCATAGCCGGTTTGGCACGGGAAGTAGGGGTATTGAATCGGTGTGATGTGTCTGCGCCAAGTATGCCTGCCATTGATCCGGTCTGCGATGACATTTTTGCAGTTGCCTTGCAAGCACCGGAACATTGCCCTCACTATGTGGGCCGGGTGCTTCGAAATATCGACATTAATAAAATTTCACCAATCTGGTTGGTGGAAAAGCTGCGCCGCAGTGGTATTCGCAGTATTGATCCGGTAGTGGATGTCACCAACTATGTGCTGCTTGAGTTGGGTCAGCCCATGCATGCTTTTGATCTTGATCAGTTGCAAGGTTCAATTCAGGTGCGATTGGCCGACAAAAATGAAAAGCTGATATTGCTGGATGGCCAGACTCTTGAGTTGGATGAAGATACTTTAGTTATTGCCGATGAAAATCGCGCCTTGGCGATGGCAGGCGTGATGGGGGGTGAAGCTTCAGGGGTGACTGAAAAAAGTCGTCATATTTTCCTGGAAAGCGCCTACTTTTCGCCGATAAAAATTGCCGGTAAAGCCCGTTCCCATGGTTTGCATACGGATTCATCACATCGTTTTGAGCGGGGGGTGGACTATCAATTGCAACGCCAGGCCATTGAGCGAGCCACGGCCTTGCTGCTTGATATTGTGGGTGGTGAACCCGGGCCTGTTAACGAGGTAACAGTTGCAGCTTCAATGCCGGCAAGCCAAGACATTCAGCTTAGAAAGGCGCGTATTAAGCGTGTCCTGGGTTTTGATATGGAAAGCAATGAAGTTGAAGATATCCTGACTCGCCTGGGTATGGAATGTCAGGCGGCTGAAGCTGACAGTTGGCAGGTCAGGGTGCCCAGCTATCGCTTTGATATCACTGTTGAAGAAGACTTGCTCGAAGAGCTTGGCCGCATTTATGGTTACGATAATTTGCCGGTGCGGATGCCCCTGGCCGCAATGCAATTCGCTAAGCAGTCCGAGACAAACGTACCCATCTCACGAGTAAGGACATGCCTGGCAGATCTTGATTACCAGGAAGCCATCACCTACAGTTTTGTTGATCCTGAACTTCAGGCTTTAATAGATCCTGATACAGCACCGCTGAAACTGGCAAACCCGATTTCAGCAGAAATGTCGGTAATGCGCACTTCCCTGTGGCCTGGCTTACTGAAAGCCATGATTCATAATCAGAACCGCCAACAAAACCGTATCCGCTTGTTTGAAATTGGTACCCGATTTGTACCCACGGGTGATGGCTTAAAGCAAGAAACGGTTTTATCCGGTGTTGTTAAAGGCCCACGGGACCAGGAGGGATGGAGTAATAATAAACAGTCCGTTGATTTTTATGACATAAAAGGTGACCTGGAAACAGTGCTTGGTTTGGGGGGGCGCGCTCAAGACTGGCAATTTCAGGCGGGGGAGCGCTTGGCTTTACATCCAGGCCGCTGCGCCAATATATTGAAAAACGGACAAAATATAGGCAGTATTGGTGAGTTACATCCCAATATTCAAAGAGAATTACAAATAAACGGCTCTATCTATTTGTTTGAACTCGATTTATTTGAGATGATTAAGGGTGTACTGCCTGGCTTTACAGAACTTTCAAAATTTCCAGAAGTAAAACGGGACATAGCCATTATTGTTGATGAAAGCATCAACGCAGAACAGGCCATTAAGTGTGTTCAGACCAGTGGAGGTGCCTGTTTACAAAATGTTTCTGTGTTTGACGTTTATCAGGGTAAGGGTATAGATCCGGGCAAAAAGAGTCTGGCGCTAACCATGACTTTTCAGCATGCCAGTCGAACTCTGAACGAAAGTGAAATAAATGAGCAGTTGGGGCAGGTTGTAACGGTTTTAAAACACCAACTTAATGCCATTTTGAGGGATTAATCTATGAGCGCTTTGACCAAAGCAGATCTGGCTGAAAAGCTTTTTGAGGAGTTAGGCCTTAACAAGCGGGAGGCAAAAGAGGTGGTCGAAATGTTTTTTGAAGAAATAAAAACAGCCTTGTCGACAGGAAAACAGGTGAAACTCTCCGGGTTTGGCAATTTTGACTTGCGGGATAAGAGAGAAAGGCCGGGAAGAAATCCCAAAACCGGAGAAGAAATTCCTATTTCTGCACGCAGGGTGGTAACATTTCGTCCAGGTCAAAAACTAAAGGTACGAGTAGAGGCATATGCTGGAACCGAGCAACAATGATGAACTCCCGGTAATTCCCGGTAAGCGTTATTTTACCATTGGTGAGGTCAGTGAGCTTTGTGTAGTTAAGCCCCATGTGCTGCGCTACTGGGAGCAGGAATTTCCGCAACTCAAACCGGTAAAAAGACGTGGTAATCGTCGTTATTATCAACGCCAGGACGTTTTGATGATACGGCAAATTCGCAGTCTGCTCTACGATCAGGGCTACACCATTGGTGGCGCCAGGCTACAGCTAAGTGGTAGCGAGGCCAAAGAAGATGCTTCGCAATCCGGTCAATTGATTAAGCAAATGATCATGGAGCTGGAAGAAGTGCTGGCAGTGCTGAAAACCTAATATTGAATTACGACAATAAGCATTGCTAGAACTCCGATTTCGTAGCTGTTTACAGCCGTTAGCTCTTATTTAGCTCTTATAAAGTGTTATTAAAGTTCCAGCTACTGTTTCAAAGATTCTTAATTTCAATTATCATGTGCGCCTCTTTCCTTGAGCAAGTAGAGGCTGTTTAAGCCATTGCTTGAAGCAATCATGGGAAGTTCAGTCGGGGCGTAGCGCAGCTTGGTAGCGCACCACAATGGGGTTGTGGGGGTCGAGTGTTCGAATCACTCCGTCCCGACCATTTTACAAGTAGTAATTCGTCATTGCAAAAGCCTGCAA
>JBECKY010000067.1:0-2898 GCA_040235475.1 Pseudomonadales bacterium | reverse complement strand
CATCAACGCCCGCCAAATGAACTTTCAACACGTTCAGGGCAAACCCCAATACTGGCATCACGGCGATCCGTTTATGACGCACGTACTGACCAGCGCGTCTATTTTTTTCCCTGAGGGGGAACGTTTTTTTATTCGCTCAGTAAGAAACTACCAACACCAAATTACCGATCCGCAATTGCAAAGCGATATTCGAGGGTTTATGGCACAAGAAGCCACCCACGGTGATGAACACGAGAAGTATAACCAGGATGTCATTAATCAAGGTTATACTTTTCTCACCCGAGTGGAACGCTTGGTAAAATTCAGCCTGGCCGGGTTAAATAAATACACGCCAAAAATGTATCAACTGGCCACCACCGTTTGCCTGGAGCACATCACTGCCATAGGGGCCAATGCATTGCTTGAAAACCCGGAACTCATGGACGGCGTGGATCCTAAACACAAAGAAATTTGGTATTGGCATGCAGTCGAGGAAACCGAGCACAAAGCAGTAGCTTTTGATGTCTACCAAGCTGTTGGCGGCAAGCACTGGGTTAAAGTCATGGCCATGGTACTGGCCAGCCTTTCATTTATACCCGGCGTACTATTTATACTGGGCCGATTTTTATTAAAAGACCACAAACTGTTTGATAAAAACGTTTGGCGCGGTGTTAAAGAATACCACGCCGATGCAGGCCATATATTTCAAAAATTAAAAGAAGATTATCTGGCCTTTTATAAAAAGGACTTTCACCCCTGGCAACTCGACAACAGTAAGCTGGTGCTTGAGTGGAAAGAAATGTACGCTAAAACCGGTAAGGCAGCAATAGTTTGAAAAAGAAAGCAGCTATGTAGCTTCATAAGCAAGCGATTTTGTCGCAATCGCTTGCCAAGGGAAATTCACGGATCTACTTAATCTGTGATTTTCTCAGTATTCAATTTTGAATATTTGAGAAATTCAGTGGCTGATTATTATGGATTAAAAAGCCCAGATCACCGTTGATGTTATCTCTAAAATTTCTGAAGGCAAGATGAGCGTTATTAATGCTTCTAATTAATTACTTTTCTGAGATATTAGCACCGATTGATGCTGGCCCATTGGCTGCTATGGTGACAAGGTAGGTTTTGCCCGCCTTAAAGTCATATTCAACTGTATCGTATAAATTGCCACTGTCTCCACCCAAGAACGCAGCCACTTTGATTTGAGTTTCCCCGGGCTTAACTGTTACATATTTGTAGACCCTTCCAGGGCCGTCTATGTACTGCCCATTAACACTCAGTATGCCCGCATTAACACCCCATAATGTAGTGCTGTTCACAGCATTCATTACTTTGCCAAGTCCTTGCATAAAGCCTTTGCTTTCTTGTTTCATGAAGGACATCGCATTCACTTGATCATTTACCTCTAGCCTAACAAGAGGGGCTTCAGTTGGCTGTTCATATTTCTGGTATGACGTTGAGGCACATGCCGCGAGACTGAGAGTAACAAGCAGGGTATAAATAAATCTCATTATATCGCCTCACCATTTTAGCTAAAGAAACCAGACTATAACTGATTTACGGTAACGTTCAAGAAAATTGTCGATTCATTTACTCCGTTTCTGTTAATAATGGCTTGTTTTTTCTGGACTCAAATATGCTGCGTTCAGCAATGCCCAGTTTGGGCGTCTTCACTCCATCGCTCCGGGTGATTTGCTTTGGGGTAAGACCATATATGACCTCGTTTGGCTTTAAAGAACAATTTAATGTGCTTGATTGCTATTTAAGATCATAACTTATCGTTTAAGGCAAACCCCAAAGCGCAGCTCACAGCTTAAACTATCAAAGGTTAGCATCAATCCATTCAAGCAGAGCAACAGCAATCAAAATATTATTCAGTGCATCACCATCATCAACGCCACGGGTCTCTGCAAGTGCATATTCAGTTAATAGCCGAGCCGCCTTTAAAGCAGTTTCGTTAGTGATATTGCCGTTGCTAACTACAATTTCCAAATCAATTAACAACTGGAACGGATCAACAAGGCTGAAATCAAAGTCTGCAAGGTCCAAACTTAGCGGCAAAATGCCACAGTCAGCCAATGCAACCTGCGCACCGGTAATATCAACAATAGCACGTCTTAACTCCATTCTGGCTTTATAACGGGCCTTAAGATTCAACTCCTCAATCAGATTATAGGCATCATCAAGATGAACAATAGCTGCATTAATTTCACCGCTCGCCTGACTGCAATTGGGAATGGTAATACCCGCATTAGCTAAACCAATACTACCAGCCGCCAAAACAAAAACGAGAAGCATTTTTTTTAATATTTTGTTGATCATTTTTAATCTCCTGATTAGTTAATTTTTATCCTTATTGCCAGTAAATGGCGAAAATATAGTAGGCACTATTTTTTGTTTATTCCATTTTTATTTAATTATTTTTTAAAATCTAATGATTTAGATCAATTACACCACCAAATTTTAATCAACGCCAATACTAAAATTTATTTATTTAAATCCCATACAAAAGCTTAATCATCAAACCACTGGGGCAGGCATCCGCAAAACCATTACAAATTTAAAACAAATTGAATTTTTTATTCCTGCGAAAAACCGTACAAATCCAGAGAATTAAAACTGCGCTCCATGCGCCATCTGAAGTCCCGGTCTATTAAATTTGGCGATAACAGGTGTTGATGCCGGTCTTCTGCTTTCAGGTGCTTGTCAGAAATATTGAAAAATGCATAGACCGCAAAAGCCCTGTACTCTTCACCTTTACGCACCAGGCAATAGATATAACTCTCTTTTTTATAAAACCCCAGGCCTGCAAATTCCGGGTTTTTGCTGTCGGGGCTGGGGCCAATATGATTATCCCAGCCGATGTCGCTGCACTTAAGATCGGCAAGCTCTATGACTTTGCCGTATACGTTTTTGTCA
>JBECKY010000047.1:0-4025 GCA_040235475.1 Pseudomonadales bacterium | reverse complement strand
TATCGTCTTCAGCAGGGCATAAAAGCGCGCTCCACATCAAGGTTGTTATCCTGTTTGCGTGGCCTTTATCGTTACCTGCTTCGGGAGAGAAAAATCTTTGAAGACCCCACTTTGCAGATTGAAAACCCCAGGCAGGGGCGGCCGTTGCCGGCATCGTTAACCGAAGAAGAGGTGGAAGCCCTGCTGAATGCGCCCGATACGGAACAGTCTCTGGGGTTGCGGGATCAAACTATGCTGGAAGTGCTTTATGCCTGCGGCCTGCGAGTCACCGAACTGGTCAGTCTTGAAATGAATCAGGTTAATCTGCGCCAGGGGGTGATTCGTTTGGTTGGTAAGGGCAATAAAGAGCGCCTGGTGCCCTTAGGCGAGCAGGCCATAGATCGGCTTGGCGTTTACTGTAGCGAAGGCCGCCCCAGTTTATTAAAAGCGCCGTCTAATATTGTGTTCCCCAGCCAAAGGGGCTCGGCCATGACCCGGCAAGCATTTTGGCATCGGATTAAATATTATGCAGTGTTGGCCGGAATTGAGAAACATTTATCTCCCCATACCCTGAGACATGCGTTTGCGTCACATTTAGTTAATAATGGCGCTGATCTGCGTGTGGTACAATTGCTGCTTGGGCACAGTGATTTGTCGACTACGCAAATTTATACTCACATTGCCCAGCAACGATTAAAGACCTTGCATCAGCAACACCATCCCAGGGCTTGACCCGAGAGCGGATAAGCTGGTCAGTGGTTTTTTAAATAAGCATGGAACTGTTTCGGTGCTTGCAAATCCAAGGTGCAAGTGTGCAAATCATTCAGCTGGCAATGAATGATTGCACCTGAATACGCCAAAAATAAGAGGATAAGATATTGATTCGTCTTTTAGCTATATTATTGCTTCTAAGCTTGAATTTTGCAGCTCACGCTGCGGGTGATGGTGATAAGGATCAGATTCGTGCCAAAATCAAGCAAATCAGCCCGAAAGCAGAAATAAGCAGTATTGAAAAATCGCCAATAGCCGGTTTGTATCAAGTCATGCTGGATGGTGCGGATATTCTTTATGTTTCTGCGGATGGCCAGCATTTTTTAAATGGCCATATGTATACCCATAAAAACGGCGATCTGGTTGATTTGACCGAACAGGATTTATCCGTGGGCCGTGGAGATAAATTAAAAGCGGTGCCTGAAAAAGGCATGATCGTGTACTCACCTAAAGGCAAGGTAAAAAGTGTGGTTTATGCTTTTACCGATGTTGATTGCGGCTTTTGTAAACGCTTTCACCAGGAGGTGCCCGCACTGAATGAGCTGGGTGTTGAAGTACGGTACCTGGCTTGGCCCCGCTCTGGTTTGGATGCGAAATCCGTAACCTATCAAAAAATGCAAAAAGTCTGGTGTTCGGATGATCGCCAGACAGCCCTCACCGAAACCAAGCTTAATAATAAAGTGCCCACCAATGTTGCAGTTTGTGATACCCCTATTCCTGAGCATTTTAAATTAGGTTTTCAGTTGGGTGTCAAAGGAACTCCTGCGCTGTTCACTGAGGACGGGCGTCAGGTAGGCGGCTTTCGCAAAGCCAATGAATTGGCCCAGGAACTGGGTGTGTTGTAAGGCTTAATCATTGACTAGTGGTATCAGTATCAGTATCTTTGGCTTTCTTTAATAGCTCTGAACCATGCTGCGTTAAAAATTGCCTCAAATAACGTTTTTATAGCCTCTGGTGCTGATTTTTTTGGAATTCTCCCGTGATTGACGATTTCCCCCGCATCAAGCGGCTACCTCCTTATGTCTTTAATATTGTCAATAGCTTAAAGCGTGATGCCCGGGCCAGAGGCGAAGATATTATCGACTTTGGCATGGGTAATCCCGATCAGCCTACGCCACAGCACATTGTTAATAAGCTGGTGGAAACCGCTCAGCGTGGTGATACCCACCGTTATTCGCAGTCAAAAGGTATTCCGCGCTTACGTAAAGCTATTTGTGACTGGTATGAGCGCCGTTATCAGGTAAGCCTTGACCCGGAGTCAGAGGCCATTGTTACCATCGGCTCAAAAGAAGGGTTGGCACACTTGGCCCTGGCAACCGTGAGTGCTGGTGATACCGTTTTGGTGCCTAATCCCACCTACCCTATACATCCCTATGGTTTTGTAATTGCTGGCGCAGATATTCGTCATGTGCCGATGACGCCCGGTGTCGACTTCTTTGCAGAATTAGAACGGTCGATCAAGGAAAGTTGGCCAAAGCCGAAAATGCTGGTGTTGAATTTCCCGTCTAATCCTACGGCGCAATGTGTTGAGCTGGAGTTTTTCGAGAAGGTGGTCGATATTGCCCGTGAGCATAACATCTGGGTTATTCATGACCTGGCCTACGCCGATATTGTCTTTGATGGTTATAAAGCGCCCTCTATTCTTCAAGTGCCCGGTGCAAAAGATCTGGCGGTAGAGTTTTTTACCCTGTCAAAGAGTTATAATATGCCGGGCTGGCGAGTAGGTTTTTGCTGTGGTAATCCGGTGTTGGTGGCGGCTTTAGCTAAAATTAAATCCTACCTTGACTACGGTACTTTTACGCCAGTGCAGGTCGCTGCAATTGCAGCACTTGAAGGTGAGCAGAGTTGTGTTCAGGCAATCTGTGAGATGTATAAAAAGCGTCGCGATGTTTTGTGTGCAGGCCTGAACGAAGCTGGCTGGCGCGTAGAACCACCAAAAGCATCGATGTTTGTTTGGGCGAAAATACCCGATCAGTTTCTTGCTATGGGTTCGCTGGAATTCAGTAAATTATTGCTTGAAGAGGCAAAGGTAGCGGTTTCTCCCGGCATAGGCTTTGGTGAATATGGTGACGACTGTGTGCGCTTCGCGTTAATAGAAAATGAGCACCGAACCCGTCAGGCGGTAAGAGGTATTAAGCGGTTTTTGGCTAAAAGCCAGGTATAGGATAAATTATGTCAGCAATTAATCAGCAAGAACAATCTGCGTCGATCGATAACCCTGTGCGCGTGGGTATTATTGGCCTTGGCACCGTGGGTGGCAGTGTGTTTAACCTGCTGCTGGATAATGCCAGCGAAATTGCCCGTCGTGTAGGTCGTTCAATTGCAGTGGTTCAGGTTGGCGCGCGTCGAGATAACCCCGGTTGCGATATGTCTAAGGTCATTGTTTCTCGTGATATTTTTGAAGTACTAAATAATACAAGTATCGATATAGTGGTTGAATTAATCGGCGGCACCACCACCGCCCGCGACATTGTGCTGCAGGCCATTGAAAAAGGGAAGCACGTTGTTACGGCAAATAAGGCGCTAATCGCTGAACACGGCAATGAGATTTTTGCTGCCGCCCAGAAAAAGGGTGTCACTGTGGCTTTTGAAGCGGCTGTTGCCGGTGGGATCCCGATTATCAAATCCATCCGTGAAGGTTTATCAGCTAATCACATTGAATGGGTTGCTGGTATTATTAACGGTACCGGCAACTTTATTTTGACAGAAATAAGCAAAAAAGGTCGAGCCTTTGCTGATGTATTAGCAGAAGCTCAGGCGCTGGGTTATGCGGAGTCTGATCCAAGCTTCGATGTTGAGGGTATCGATGCAGCCCATAAGCTCACCATCCTTGCCTCCATTGCTTTTGGCGTACCCTTGCAGTTTGACAAAACCTATACCGAAGGCATTACACATATCACCGCTGAAGATGTCGCTTATGCAGAACAATTTGGTTATCGAGTCAAACATCTGGGCATCACCCGAAAAACGCGAGAGGGTGTGGAGTTAAGGGTGCACCCCACGCTGATACCTGAAACCAGGCTGCTGGCTAATGTGGATGGGGTGATGAATGCGGTATTGGTTCAAGCCGACAAAGTCGGTCCAACTTTATACTATGGTGCCGGTGCGGGTGGTGACCCAACCGCTTCTTCGGTTGTCGCCGATATCATTGATGTTGCCCGAGCGTTAACCTCGGACCCAGATAATCGGGTGCCCCATCTTGCATTTCATCCCGATGCGTTATCCAATGATCGAATCCTTCCCATTGAAGAAGTTGAAACAGCTTATTATCTGCG
>JBECKY010000038.1:0-14555 GCA_040235475.1 Pseudomonadales bacterium | reverse complement strand
CTATTGCTGGGCTTTTCAGTGGCCATATTCACTTTCAGCGCACGACCACCAACATCCTTACCGTTTTGCTCCAGAGCTTTCTCTGCTGACTGTTGCGCAGCAAAGGTGATAAATGCGAAACCCTTGGGCCGGCCCGTGTCTCGATCCATAATCAAAGCCAGATCTTCAATTTCGCCATAAGCGGAAAATATCTCGCGTAGCTGTGCTTCATCAACGGTGTATGGAAAATTACCAACGTACAATTTGTTTTGTTGCATAGAGTCTCCGGTATTAGGTAAGAATTTTTAAACTTAAGCCGATGTGCTTCCCTATGCCACGGATTGTGGAATCAATTCTAAACCGCTAAATTGAAGGAACTGCTGAGGGTGGAGATTTTGGCTATTCAGCACTCTACCAAATGCAAGTGAAGCGAGCACAGGGGTTCTAACTCTACAGATATGGGGAGTTTTTGCAATAAGAGTTTTTGCACCAGGCCATTATTACCACTGGGCAAGAGAAGTACTCGCCTAATAAACAATCAGTTTACAGTTTAACTTCCCGGCACCCAGCCTCAACCGAGGAAACCGGCATTGCTCTTAATTCTTAATAAAGCGCTTGTTACTATTGATTATAAAATCTGCAGCCTTGGATGAACACGCATAAGCATAAAAACCTGTCCTGACTGGCTTACCGGAAAGCAATAAAAGACGCTAGAGGCCTGCAACGCAAAAGGCCAACCTAATGGTTGACCTTAATGGACGAAAAAAACAAAAGTTTAAACAGCCGCTGTTAACAAGCCCGCTGCTTCCAACTCCATGCGTTGCTTCTTGGCATGCTCCATTAACTGAGGATTGCCGCTTTTCTCATTAGCTTGCATAGCCAACAATTTTTCAGCGGGCGAAGCGTGCTTTTCGTCCCATTCAATAAGCAGTGGCGTTATCAATGCATCCCACTTTTTCTTATTGCGTGCGGCACTCATCATCTTCACATAGCCGCCAGGTAACTGAGGCCCTTCAAGGTGAGGCAAGAGATTCCAGAACTCCCGCTCTGGCACATCGTGATGATCCGCATGACGGCCAATGCCGTCAGTCAACCAGTTAGTGACCTTATTGGTACATCCCCAGGAGTGACGAATTTCAATCGGCTGATCTGGGTCACGTACCAAACCGTAGTGTTGAATATAAACACCGGCCTTGTAACCCCAATGGGACTGGATAACCCCCAAGGCAAAGAAAAATAAACCGATAAAGCCCGTTAGTGCTGCAACGGTAATCACTATTCCCGCTTCTGCGAGATAGCCCATCAGCAGACGGTTGTGCCGAGACCATACTGGCAAGCCGAGATTTTTCAGGCGTTTTTGTTCAATTTCCCAGACAATTTCATAATCCTGCCGAAGGGTTCGTTTAACGAATTCAACAATACCCTCGCCGCGTAATGCGGTACTGGAATCACGGGGTGTTGCCGCAGTTAAATGATGGCCATAAGGGTGCTCAACAGCGTAATAACTAAACAGGTTAAGCGTACCCATCAAACGGGATAAGAATACCGAGAGCGGCTCATGTAAACGATGACAAAGCTCATGGCCTATGGCCACTGTTCCCAGGCTGGCTGTTACACTAAAAAGGATTGTGGCAACAATGTAGCGAAAAATGCCGTCATCCGCATGGGCAGCTAACATATCAAAACCAGTGACAGCTTGAAGCCCTGCGGCAATGCCAAATAGATCCCCACCATTGTGAGCATGGGCCATCACCCAGAGAAAGCCAATAAATGTGGCAATTGTTCCCAACGCGTAAAAGTGCATCATTCGCACAAATATACGCGAGTTTTTCCATTCATAGGTTTCATGTTCCTCACCCAGAACAGGCTCCATGACCTGCAGCAATACTAAAAATACGATAAACGCCCAGCCCACCAGCGAAGAGTTTGTAAAAATCAGTATGGTGGACGCCGTAGAAATCAGCATGGGCACTATATATGGAAGGTACATTCCCCAAGTGGCCGTAGGGCGTTGCATTTGTGCAGCAGTAACACTCATTGTAAATTCCTCCTGTCTGTGTCTTTAACCTAGCGATTAAAGAAAGTAATTATGTTATTGTTATCAAACTGTTAGGGGTATTCACCGGAATTGCTTCCATTTAGAAAAAAGCCACCTCTGCCAGAGTCCCTATTCACAGCACATCAGTCAATGCCCTAAAATATCACTTGCTGAACCAAGGAACAAGAATTGAAAGCAAGTTTATTTTCTTTGCACAGATAGACTCGAAAGCACTGCAACCACGAAGCAAAAAATCTGGCCCTCAACAACTTGATCGAATTCACCAAGCCGATATTTGTATAGCCAAGATACCACCATAAGTGGTGCCAGCTATAGTCACAACATGGCCAGACATACCCGCCCTTTGTAACTGGCACAGGCATAAGCAAGATCGCCTGGAACGCTGTCTGGACTAATCAGGCAAAGCGAAGCATTATCCATGTTCATCAACCTTCGCTTTTATTGATTCGTTAAACGGCCTTACCGATTTTAAAAAATTAATGCTTAGTGGTATCTCCAGCTATCTTATCCATAAGTGCAAAAAACACTCCCGACAAAACAAAAGTCAAGTGAATAACCACTTTCCACAATAAAACATTTGTATCTTGATCGCTTAATTCACCAGGAATATTCATAAAGGTTTTTAATAAATCAATAGCAGAAATGGCTACAATCGCGCCAATGACTTTTAGTTTTAGACCAGAAAAATCCACCTTTCCCATCCAGTCTGGCCTGTCTTCATGGCCAGCCACATCAATTTTTGAAATAAAAATTTCATAACCACTAAAAATAATCATTAACAATAAACTGCCCACCAGGGACATATCAACCAACGCCAATATTCCAACAACAACCTCACTTTCTGAGGCGTCTAATACATGAGTGGACATGTGCCAAAATTCCTGGGCAAATTTAATGAATAATAAAATAATACTGAAAACCAAACCCAGGTAAAATGGCGCTAACAGCCAGCGGCTTTTAAATATTGTTGCTTCTAATCCAGCTTCAATTTTATCTAACATTTTCTTTCCTTTATTTCTAATGAAATCAAACTTTTTTTTGCGTTTAAATATTTTTGCTAAACCGCCCCCCTTTCCCTGCTTGCCTCTCGGGTTCTTTCTTCATGGTGCCCGGAGCATTTTATCATAATTTATTTCATCGGCCTCATCATCTGATACCTAGCCGTTTTCTTGATATTCGATGCTAACTCCCCATATGTCTTGATCAAAGGGTGTAGACTCCATAGACAATAGCATGCCAACATATATTCGGCACCTCCCTCCCGAAGGGTTACCCCATACCTTCACCGGCACTTTTTGTATCTTTTGGATTCAGGTAAAACTGTCGGGGACATTCAAAGTTATTTCACCTTGCTGACGATCCAGCGAATCCCGAACACCCATTTTGCTCGGCAGGCACTGATGCTTCTTCGGTCACTGACGCCGCTTGCTGCTGCTCTCCTTCCGGATATACGCCGGGATAGACAAAACAAAAAACAAGGATAACACCATGGCCAGTAGCGATTTTTCATTTTTATGATGGCGTTGTGTGCTGATGTTGTGTGCTGATATTGATGAGGAAGCAGATGTTAACGGCACAACAATTTGCCATAAAGCACTAAATTTCCATTAAGTGCTTTATGGCATATTGACAAGCGTGGCACTGTAGCCCCTGGCTTAATGATGGGCGCGACTTAATCAGCATTTTTCCTTGGTTTTTCTGACTTTGGCTTTGCATCTTTTTTTGCGCTGGTTCGGTTTTTTTTCGACCCCGGCTTAGCGGATTTAGGCTTGCTGGATTTACTTTTGTTCGATGAAGGCTTTTTGGGGTTTTTGGGCTTTGTAGACCTGGATGGCCGCTCTGAAGAAGAAACGTTATCCTCGTCAGCCTTTTTAATATCCAACCTCTGGCCACACACCCTGGCCTTGGCAATGGTTTTAAACGCTTCAGCCGTCAAGTCTGCAGGCAGGTCAACGGTACTGAAATCATCAAATATTTCTATACTGCCAATGTATTCACTGTCCATGCCGACTTCGTTGGCAATAGCACCCACTATATTGCCGGGCTTGGCCTCGTGATTATGGCCCACGGCAATGCGGTAACGCTGCATTTTGACATCGGGGAAATTTTTTAATGGGTTTGCAGCTGCTGAAGGCTTACCTCTGCGCCTGGCGGGCTTGTCAGCGCGTGATTTATGCTCGCGCTTTTCAGGTTTTTGCTTATGGTCTTTTTCCGACAAAAATAACGGCTGATCACCTTGGGCAAGTCGGGCTAAAGCCGCCGCAATTTGAATGGGATCGGCATCGTGTTCTTGCTGATACTCTGCAACCAACTGTAGAAAAAGTGCCAAGTCGTCTGAGGCCAGGGTATCGCTGATGCGCTGCTTAAAACGCACGATGCGCTGCTGATTAATATCCGAGGTTGAAGGCAGCTTCATATGCTCTATGGGTTGTCGGGTTGCCTGCTCTATAGCACGCAACATGCGTTGCTCTCGGTGAGCTACGAATAAAATCGCTTCGCCACTGCGCCCTGCCCGCCCGGTTCGGCCGATTCGGTGCACATAGGATTCGGTGTCGTAGGGAATATCATAGTTAACCACATGACTGATCCGCTCGACATCCAAACCCCGCGCAACCACATCGGTGGCTATCAGAATATCCAGCTGGCCTTTTTTAAGGCGCTCAACAATTCGCTCACGGGTGTTTTGGGCAATGTCACCATTCAAGGCTTCACTGGCATAACCACGGGCAGAGAGTTTCGAGGCGAGTTCTTCTGTAGCAGCTTTGGTGCGCACAAAAATCAGCATGGCGTCGAAGCTTTCCATTTCCAGAATACGGGTTAAGGCATCGAGCTTGTGCAGCCCGCTTACTTCCCAGTATCGCTGACGTACGGTAGACGCGGTAGCGGTTTTAGAAGCTATTTTAACTTCTTTAGGCTGATTCAGGTGCTTGTTAGCAACCTTTTTAATCACCGCCGGCATGGTGGCAGAAAACAGGGCAATTTGCCGATCAGATGGGCTGTGTTGTAACACCCATTCCACGTCATCAATAAAGCCCATGCGCAGCATTTCGTCGGCCTCGTCCAGCACCAAGGTGGTGAGAGAATCAAGCTTCAGTGTGCCTTTACGCATATGATCCATAACCCGGCCTGGTGTCCCCACCACTACATGCACGCCCCTTCTTAATTGGCGTAGTTGTGTGTCATAGCCTTGGCCACCGTATATAGGTAAGACATGAAAATTTTTTATGTAACGGGCGTAAGTTTGAAAGGCTTCCGCCACCTGAATGGCCAGCTCCCGGGTTGGTGCCAAAACCAGAACCTGAGGGTCTTTTACGGACAAGTCGATGTTAGACAGTACAGGTAAGGCAAAAGCGGCTGTTTTACCGGTACCGGTTTGCGCCTGCCCTAAAAGATCATGACCGGCAAGCAAATATGGAATACACGCCGCTTGAATGGGTGATGGGCTTTCATAGCCTACGTCTTTCAAGGCTTTTAAAACCGGTGCAGAAAGACCCAGAGACAGAAAATCCGGCTGATCGTTAACGTCAGTCATTAAAATGTACCTAGTTTATTGGTTCAGAAATATAATAAAGGGCTGAAAATAAGGAGACTCGCAGCGGTATAAAGAGGCGATGCTACCTGGCGGGTCAATATCTGGGCTGAGTATACTGGAAATGCCTTATTTAAGGAATCACCTTGAATCTTATTCTTATTATTCTGTCCTATAAAGGCTTCAAAAAACCGCTCCCTTTGCGATCAAGTACTTTTTGGGTACTTTAAACGGGAAAATAACATAAACAGACAGGGCTTAGACATGGCTTTTAAGAAATCTAGAGTTGGCTATTTTACTATTGGCCTGGCAATCTTTTTCGTGCTTTTCATCTCCGCTTGTAAGATTAAACCTGTCGATGAACACAGCCTTGCTAAAAACGACAGCTTCAGCAATTTTGTCGGCATCACCGTGAAAACGGGCCAGCCCATGCCTGACTTTTCTTTGCCGGATGGTGAAGGCAAATCCGTAAGCTTGAAGCAGTTTCGCGGTAAAGCGCCGGTGATGTTACTGTTTTATAGAGGTGACTGGTGCCCTTTTTGTATCAGCCAGCTTAATGATCTGCAAAACCTGCTGCCTGCTCTTGAAGAATTCGGCGTGCAATTGCTTGCTATCAGCCCCGATACCGTAGCCACAACTCAAAATACCGCTCGCCGCTTTGGCCAGAACTATATCTTTTTAAGTGATGAAGACAGAAGCTTGATTGATACGCTAGGAATTAAAAATAATAAAAACTTGCCTCACCCGGCAATTTTTATTGTCGACCAGAAGGGTATTTTACGTTGGTACTATGCCAACAGTGATTACAAAACCCGGCCTACTTCAGATCAGATGAAAATAGTTTTAAAGCAGCTTTTTGTCGAACGCTTATAAGGGCTTCTTGCTCAGCTTCATACCCCTCTCATTATTTTCCAATCAGGAAAGGGGCAGACTCTAGCGATCCATGAAGAAAATTCTCACCAACAGTGGGCGCTTTAGGCAACGAAGAAACTGGATATTCTGAGCGAAAAATCCAAGTTCATCACTTGATCATCAGTACCCTAGGCCCTGGTAAAACAGGGCAAGGCACAACCTTCACCGGTGTCGAGGAAACTAAGCTCAACGTCCATATCAATGGCGATATCATCCAGGTTTGTTTTAATGATATTGGTCATCATGGTAACGCCTTCTGCCAAAGTGACATAGGCGATGCAATAAGGCACTTTGGCTCTACGCATAATACTGTAGCTGTAGACTTTGCCTTTACCTGAGCACTGCAGCCACTGGGTATTAGCGCTCATGCAATAAGGGCAAATGGTGCGCGGGTAATAATGCACTTCCCCACAGTCATTGCACTTTTTAATCAGCAACTTTCCTTCAGCGGTGGCATCCCAAAAAGCTTTTGTTTCCGGGTTGATAACCGGCACGGGTATCTTTGTGGTTGTTTTTTCTTGTTCGCTCATGCGTCTTCTCTCCCCAATATAACTGTTGCACTGCCCATGCGGGTTCCAATGGAGCCACCCGTGCCATGGGCCAGGGCAATATCGCAATCGGGCACTTGTACTTTTGGGTGGGCTTCTCCACGTAATTGCCGCACCGCCTCCAACACTTTGGTCATGCCGCCGCGGTTAGCCGGGTGGTTGCTGCACAAGCCACCGCCGTCGGTATTAAAAGGCAATGTCCCCACACCGGAAATCAGGTTACCGTCCTGAACGAATTCGCCACCTTTACCTTTCTCGCAAAAACCCAAGTCTTCCAGGGTTTCCAGTACGGTAATGGTAAAGGAATCGTAAATGGAGGCGTATTTAATATCTTCATGCTTAACCCCTGCCTCGGTAAATGCTCTTGGCCCAGACCAGGCTGCGCCGGTATAAGTCAGGTCAACCTGTCCTGCGGCCAAATGCTTGGGCGCCTCGCCGTGGCCCAGTACTTTTACACTTTGGCGTTTCAGGGTTTTGGCAATTTCGGGACTCACCACCACAAAGGCACCACCGCCATCGGAAATCACACAACAATCGAGTCGGTGCAAAGGGTCACTGATCATCGGGGAATTAAGCACATCGTCAACCGTGACCACTTCGCGCAGCATGGCATGTTCATTGTATTGCGCATGGTGCGAAGCAGCCACTTTGATCCAGGCCAGTTGCTCGCTGGTAGTTCCGTATTCATGCATATGGCGCATGGCGGCCATACCATACATGTTGACCACGGTAGGCCGCCAAATTAATTCAAAGCCGGCTTCCGGTGCATCCATGCCCCAGTTGCGGGTACCGGTGCCGGTTTGCATTTTTTCTGCTCTGGGCCGGCCCGCCAGGGTGACCAATGCCACGTTGCATTTGCCTGCGGCGATGGCAGCGGCGGCATGGCCAATGTGGGCCACATAGGATGAACCACCGGCTTCTGTAGTGTCCATGTATTGCAGATTCAGCCCCATGTATTCTGCCATGGACAAGGCCCCAAGGCCTGGCGCATCACCGGCGCAAAAATAGGCATCGACATCGGAAAACGCCAGCCCGGCATCTTCCAGCGCACCTTTTGCCGCTTCAGCATGCAGCTGCGCTAAGGATTTATCTTCTGCTTTTCGCAGGCTATGTTCGAATATCCCGGCGATAAAGGCTTTACCTTTTATACTCATTAAAACAAACTCCTGCATTATTATATTTTTACCAACCAGCTCTGAATCCCCAGCCTTGCTTTCTCAGTCAGGCTGGCTTTTGCGTAGCGACAGTCTATCATTTAAAAACAGCTTGGATTAAGCTGAAGTAGCAACAAATTAACGTCAGGAAGAATACTTATGTCAGCACTTAATTCTCAACATTGCGAAGCCTGCAAAGCCGATGCCCCCAAAGTAAGCGCTGCAGAATTAAAAATCCTGCTTGCCGAGATCCCAGACTGGCACGTAGCAGTCAAAGATAGCATCATGCAATTGGAAAGGGTTTTTTCTTTCCGGGATTTCTTAAGCGCCATGGCCTTCGGCAATAAAGTCGGCGAACTAGCCGAAGCAGAGGGCCACCACCCCGCTATTCTTATTGAATGGGGCAAGGTCACAGTAAGCTGGTGGAGCCATAAAATAAAAGGCCTGCATAAAAATGATTTTATTATGGCCGCTAAAACAGATCAGGTTTTCAGGCTCCCAGCAGACTACCCGGCATAAATAACTCGCAATGCATCCAACCTGCCCTTGCTGTTTTCAATACACTGTTGCAGTTCGCGGGTTTGTTGTTTTACGAACTCCAGTTCTTCCGGCTTAATGGCAGGGTTGATAACTTTCAATTCTTCCAGCCGCTCAAGCTCCGCCTGCTGTTCTGCTTGCATGGTTTTTAACGCCGCCTTAATAGTTTCATCCACTTGCTGAACGGCTGTTTCGTTTGCGGTTTTTATTAAACTTTCCAGCACTTGTTCAGATTGTTTCACGGCCTTTCGCGCCACTGCCTTGGGCAGTTTGTCGCAGAGCAGATTCAATTTGTTATGGTCGATTGTAGTGCCAATATCCCGCCCGTTAGGATCAAATAAAAAGCGGATACAGGTGGTGGGTAAAAATCTTTGCACTTGTAATTTGGCTGGGGCCTGACTCTCAAGAATAAAAACGGCCTCTAATAAAATAGTGCCAGGTTTTACGGCTTTATGTTTTATAAGTGCCGTTGCTGCGTTGCCCTTATATTCGGACAGCAGCATATCCATAACGCCGGTAACCATGGGGTGCTCCCAGCTTAGAAACTGGATATCGTCCCTGGATAGCGCAGTTTCACGGTCAAAAGTGGCCATAATACCGTCTTCGGGCAGAGCTGGGAAACGGCCCGTCACCATATGGTCGCCAGGCTGAATTATGAGAATGTTTTTTGAATGCTCTTCACTGTCTACACCGTAGAAATCAAAAACCCGCTCCATGAAATCCTTAAGCGCCTGCTGATCTTGTTGCGCAATTTGCCCTACCAGATCAGCAGCAATAGTTTCATTAAATGAACTTATTTCAAGCAATTGGTTGCGGCCACTTTCCAGCTCTTGCAGCAACTGTTGGTGGCGTTCGCGGGTGTGTGCTACCAGGGTTTCGTCCTGATTACCTTTTGCCATAGCTTCGTACAGCTCTGCTTGCAACTCTTTATAAATCTGTCCGCCGGTCATGCCCACTTGTTCAAAAGCGTTAAGGCCTTCATGGTACCAATGAAACAGCACTGCCTGGGCTGTGCCTTCAAAAAAAGGCACATGGATGTTTATGGTGCTGCTTTGGCCAATGCGATCCAGGCGCCCGATCCGTTGTTCAAGCAAATCAGGATTCAAGGGTAAATCAAACAACACAAGGTTGTGAGAGAATTGAAAGTTTCGGCCTTCGCTGCCAATTTCAGAACAGATCAGCAGCTGCGCGCCGTCGTCTTCTGCACTTTCGGCAAAATAAGCCGCAGCCCGGTCGCGACTGATAATGTCCATGTCTTCATGAAAGACGGCTGTTCGCGCACCTTTGCGGTAGCGCAAAAATAATTCCAGGTCGATGGCGGTGTCTTTGTTTGCACAAATCACCAGGATTTTCTCTGCGCGCTGCTTGCTTATAAAACTCACCAACCAGGATACTCTAGCGTCCTGTGCGCACCAATCTTCAATGTCCACACAGCTTTCTGGCCTTAGCTGCAAGGCAACATCAAGGTCTTTAATACTGGCATACAACTCAGGCAAAGCCAGGGGGTAAACATGCAGTTTGCGTCCTGAAAAACCCTTAACATTTTTCCGCGTGTTACGGTACATGATACGGCTGGTACCGTGGCGATCGAGCAAACCCTGAAGAAAACGTTCACGCACACTTTCATCCTGCAACTGGTCAAGCTGCTCAATTTCGTGAGGGGTTAAAAAGGGCTTGAGCGCTGCGGCCTGGGCATCACTCAGGCTGGCAGTTTGAATCAACGCCAAAGCCGCTTCGGCAATGGGCTGGTAGTGTTTTTCATCTTCAAGAAAGGCGCTAAAACTATAAAAGCGGTCGGGATCAAGCAAGCGCAAGCGGGCGTAATGACTTTCCTTGCCCAGCTGCTCGGGTGTTGCGGTTAAAAGTATCAAACCATCATTGTCGCGGCTAATGGCTTCAACCAACTGATATTCTTCACTGGGTGAATCTTCCGTCCAAAGCAAATGATGAGCTTCATCAACCACCACTAAATCCCAGCCTCCTTTTACTATATCTTGCCAATCCTGAGTCATTAAAAAATCCAGGTTGCAAAGTACTAATTGCTCGCTGTAATAAGGGTTTTCATCGGGGAATTCAACTTTCAGGCTTTCAATTCTGGATTGGTCAAAAATATGAAAATGCAAATTAAAACGACGCAGCATTTCCACAAACCACTGGTGCATCAGGGCTGGTGGAGTAATAATTAACACCCGCCGTGCCTGCTCAGTAAAAAGACGCTGGTGAATAATCAGGCCTGCCTCTATGGTTTTCCCCAGGCCCACTTCATCAGCCAGTAGCGCTCTTGGTACGGCATGCTGGTTCACTTGCTCAGCAATATATAGCTGGTGAGGCAACAGGCTGGTTCTGGCCCCCGCCAGACCGTTCACTTTTTGTCGTTCCTGTCGGTGCCGATGGCTCCAGGCCTCGTACCTGAGCTGAAACCAACGGTGATTATCCAGTTGCCCGGCAAACAGGCGTTTATGGGCTTCTTGTATGTGGATTTGAAAATGCAGCTTGGTTTCAGGGATCCACTCTGCACCAGCGATGTCGCCGGAGCCTTCTACTTCACTTGAGCTTCTGGACAGCAAAATAGCACTGTAAAAAAACAGCTTATTACTTTCTTTGACCTGTTTGATCAGCCACTTTCGCCGATCCCCGGTTTCAAGCGTTTCTCCAACCCTTAACTGAATACGAGTCAAAGGTGCTTCAGCCTTGGCATAGCTGCGGGCCTGTTCAACTGCAGGAAAAAAAATCGTCACCAGCCGGTGATCAACCGACTCAACAATGCCCAAACCTAAACTGGTTTCTGTATCACTGATCCAACGCTGCCCAATATAAAACTCATTCACTAATTGCTATACCTGCTGATTTGTTAAAAGTACGCTTCTGAACCGAACACCCTTACTCAATGCGCCGACGCTATATTAGCTAAAATAAGCAAAAATTGCATGGCTTGAAACATTTTTTACTGCCAGATCCCCTCCAGTGGGCAGCTATTTCTATGTTGGCGCTACATTTACTCACCTCTTTCAAAAAAGCAGGCCTTACACCAAGAACACCATATAAAGCTGTATTGAATATTCAAATTGCAGACCCAGCCCAACATTAGCCAACTCTGCAGTGGCGTCGTCTTCGGCTTCACTTAAGGATTTAGCTTCACCATAACGTATGTCGACAAAAACAAAAGGATCGACCATGTCTTTAAGATTACTGGCACCCAGAGAATAATCAAAAAAAACCAGGGGCGTTAAAAAACCAAACGGCGCTCATAACAATATCGTTATCTGCTGAAAACTGATTTAAGGGAAAGCCTCGAGCCAAGGCTAGGTCGGCTAAAGAAGATTGACGACTGGAAGCAAGCCAAAACTCGCCGGAAATAAGTTTCACCTTGCCTTGATGCAATATATTTGTTGTGCTTCTTGCAAAATGTCAAAGTTAAATGCGAGAGAAGGATTACGTGCCACATAAACTGTGCTTTGTCCTACACGTAGTACAAAACGCTTGGCAAAGGAGATGGCTGGCCATTCTTCTGTTGAATTCCTCTTGACCGCTCTAGGCTTCAAGAGGAATACCGGCACCAGCTGCCGTGCCGGATCCTGGTTATGCTATTGGCATCCACAGTAAGGTTAGACAGGTAGTGTTTTTAGTAAGTCTCAATGCTTCCAGAAGCGAGTCATGAGCAATTCGGGTTAAAGGGCGTACTGGGAGACAAAAGATTTAACCCTGAAACAGCACTGGCGCAGATAAAATCAGCCCACAAACTCGGCATCAAGCATACCGTGCCTTACGGCCAGCAGAGTAAGTTCAACATCGCTGGATACGCCAAGCTTTTCAAAAATACGGTAGCGGTAGCTATTAACAGTTTTTGGGCTCAGGCAAAGCTTATCTGAAATGTCCTGAACCTTTTGGCAGTTAATCACCATAATCATGATTTGCAATTCGCGCTCCGATAAAATATCAAAGGGTGAACCTGCGCCTTCATTTTTAAACGGCTTAAGCGCCAACCGTTGGGCAATTTCAGGGCTGATATACCGTTGGCCCGAGTGAACAACCCGAATGGCTTTAATCATTTCATCCAGAGGTGCGCCTTTAGTGATATAACCACCAGCCCCGGCTTGCAAGAGCCGCGAGGGAAAAGGCTCCTCCTCACAGACCGTTACGGCAATAACTTTAATGTCGGGGTTGACACGAGTGAGCTTGCGAGTGGCTTCCAAACCGCCAATGCCAGGCATTTTTATGTCCATAAGAACCACGTTAGGCTGTAGCTCGCGAGCTTTACTGATGGCTTCCTCGCCACTTGAGGCTTCGCCCACAACCTTAAAACCCTGGACATCGTCCAACATCCGACCAATGCCTATGCGGACAAGGTCGTGATCATCAACCAGCAATACTGAAATCAATTTATTCTCCGAAAGGCTCATAGCCCACTTTTTTCATCCAATGAAAATTCTGAACCCACGCTCCACTAAATATCCTTTAGTCGGAAAAAACATTTGGGTGCTTACTGAGTAAATCAATTAGAGCAAACCAAAATATGGCTGTAACAGATCTATTTAATCAGAAGCAGCGAGACTGCTTTCATTTAACTTAAATATTCGGCCTGTGTAAAACTTATTTATAAAAGTGAAGAGTGCTGTACTTTTACTTGAGTCCTCACTGCTTGGAACCCCGCTATTATTCATCAAACTTATTTATACTGACAGCACTAATTAATGCTAACACTATCGACTCTTTAGCGCTGCAAAAATTTTAGCCCTCGTTACGAAATGGTTGACTGCTTTTTCTCACCAGAACCTAGCCTTATGGTTTTTAACTCAAAGGCTTACGTGTCCAACTAATTAATCTAAATACAAATTCAAATGTCGCACTTATACACACTCACTAAAAATATGTATAAAATACTGACACTTCTGTATTAACAACCACCTTTTCGCCATAAAGAATAAGGCAACTTATTGATTTTTAAATACTTTATGTTAAAGATTATTATTCAAGCAATTTGTGAATTCCCTCGAAAAATCAATACTTGCAGCGATATAATAAAGGGCTATACACAAAGTTATCCACAGTTTTTGTGGAAAAGTCATAAAACTGTCATCTAGGAAACAGGCTAACAAAAGCTAAATCAAAGACTTGCTCAAACAGCAGAACGGCTTGCGTTTTTGATGCTTTCGATCTCCATTCCCGGATCTGCCACCTCATCCATCCCGCTCCATCCATAGAACCTGACCTTCTCGTCCATTTACAAATTATTGGTTAATAGCCTTCAAATGCTGATGTAATCAGCACTGGAATCTTGACTTCCTCCCGCCGCTAAATCAGAGATTCTAGTGGGGGATTCCTACCGCTAGACGGCAAAGCCCTGCCGCAAGAATGTTGTTGGCCGCGTTGATATCGCGGTCATGGTGTGTACCGCACCCCATGCACAACCATTCTCTTATTCGCAAACCTTCCAGGCCTTTGGGGCCTGTGCGGCTTTTACACACGCTACAGGTTACGGTGGTATAGCTTTCATTGACCTCTTCAAAAACCACGCCTGCGTGAGCGCGTTTGTATTCCAGCATGGTTTTGAAGCTGCTCCAGCCTGCATCCAAAACAGACTTCGCCATTTTGGTTTTGACTAGCTTGGAGCTTGATACGTTGCCAACGAAAATTGCCGCACTCTCATTAACGAGCTGGCGGCTAAACTTGTGTGTCGCATCCTTGCGGCAATTGCCAATCTTGGCGTGTATCGCCTGCACCCGCTTTTTCTTGCGGGCGCGTTGGGCCGTGGCCAGGGCTTTTTCTTGTTCTCGGTACCAACGCCCAACCAGCTTATCGCCATCTGATGTTGTCGCTGCTTCCTTGCAGCCGAGATC
>JBECKY010000128.1:0-5130 GCA_040235475.1 Pseudomonadales bacterium | reverse complement strand
CACAAAGCATATGCGATACCCCGGCATCAAAAGCCGCTTGAATGGCTTTATTCAGATCACCGTCATAACTTTTGAGATCAAGACGGTCAAGATGGCAATGGGAATCTATCAACATGATATTTTTAATGTCCAGTCAGAAAAAGCAAAGCAATATAAAGCAGTGGCTTTTGCTCCTGCATTAATTTTTAACAAAACAGCGTATTAACCAGCGAATTTTACCTGCCCGGAAAGGCGATGATAAGACTATAAGGTATGAGTGGGCCGATCTGATTTTAATGAACCAGCCAGGTAGGTTTCGATTTTATTTTTGATACTATTGTTATCATCATTAAACTGAATACCAACACCGGTTGGCCGGATGCCCTGGGCCCCCATAGGCGTAATCCACACGATCTTTCCTGCCACGGGTATGGGTTCAGGCTCATCCATTAATGTCAGCAGCAGAAAAATTTCTTCGCCAAGTTTATAGCTCTTCTTCGACGCAATAAATAAACCACCGCCCAGGACAAAAGGCATATAAGCGGAATACAAAACAGCTTTATCTTTAATGGTCAGGTTAAGCAGACCGCCGCGAGGCATTGCCATGATTTACTACTCTATTAAATAATAAGTTTTATTGCTAAAGCCTAGCATTTAGCCCTGTCTAGGTAAAATCGCGAGTGCCAGGAATCCATTCTGGTTCACAGTTAAGTGTGGCCTTAATCCAAATAAGTCATCATCAAGCCGAATCAGCAGCAAGGCTTGTTTATGGATTGATACTGACTAGTGCAATTGCGCCCATTTAATCAGCAAATGGTCCCACATCAGGTTTATATTTGGGTTTGAACTACTTTGCACCTGCTCACGGGCTTCTTTCAAGGCATCACAAAAAGTGAAAATACTGGCTGTGTTTAAACTCGTCGCAATTTCGCTCAAAACAGCTTGGAGGTCCTGATTGACCATGGGCTGGTCAAGTTTTACTCTAACCCAGTCCAATGTCCAGGCTATCAACCATTTCAGACTTTCGTTGGCGAGGCCCTTTTCCCACTGACTGGCGACAACGACTGGATCCAGCACACCTTGTCTTATACTCAACAAGGCAGCGGCCATTTCCTTGCGTTGCTCAAGCACGTCAGAACCGTCAAGATCACGGGCTTTCAAGGGTGCCCCACCAGCGACTGAGAGCAGAGACTGTGCTGCCGATACCCCTTGCTCAGACAGCCAGTTTAAAGCCTCATTTTCCTTCGGCAAGGGAAATGTCAACTTCTGACAACGACTGCGAATGGTGGCCATTAAGCGGGAGGGACTATGGCTAAGCAACAGCAACACGGTTTTTGCGCCGGGCTCTTCAAGGCTTTTCAGCAGGGCGTTGGAGGCTGAAATATTCATTGCTTCTGCCGGAGAAACAATAACCACCTTGTAGCCGGAATACTGGGCTTTTTTGTTAATAAAATCCACCAGGGCCCGAATCTGGTCAACTTTTACAACCTTGCTATTGTCTTCCGGGGATAAAACCTTAAAATCCGGATGGCTGCCTGCTTTTTGTAATTGGCAACTTTTGCACTGCCCACAGGCAAGGTCACCGCCAGGGGTATCACACAAAAGTCGATTGCTCAGGGCATGGGCAAAATCCAGCTTGCCGGTGCCTGCACCACCGGCCAATAATAAGGCATGGGCCAAAGTACCGCCCTCCAGCATCGCCATAAGCTGTTGCCATTGCCTGGCTTGCCATGGGTAGGGCTGGGAGAAAAAAGTATCCGGATCACTCATGGCTTGCTCAAAACTTGCTTCAACAGATTATCCAGCACTTGCTGAATGCTTGACTGCACTTGTGACAGCGGCTGGCTGGCATTAATGATAGTATAGCGCTCAGGGTCTGCCTGGGCACGGGCATGATAAGCAGTCCTTACCCGTTCAAAAAAAGCGGTTTCCTCTTGCTCAAAACGATCAAGGTCTGCGCGTTGGCGGACTCTTTTTAAACCCTCTTCGACGGGTAAATCCAAAATCAATACCTGATCTGGCCGCAGAGCTCCTTGAACCAGGTTTTCCAGCTGTTTGATTTTATCATGACTGAGTTGTCGCCCCCCCCCCTGATAAGCATAGGTGGCATCGGTAAAACGATCTGACAAAACCCATTGCCCCGCCGCTAAGGCCGGCAGAATCACCTGTTCCAGGTGCTGTGCTCTGGCGGCAAACATGAGCAGCAATTCAGCTGATTCAGCAACGACCTCATCCCTTGGGGCCAACAACAATTGCCTGATCTCTTCGGCCAGGGGTGTGCCTCCGGGCTCTCGGGTCAGCACCAGGGGCACGCCTTTAGCCGTAAGATAACTTTTGATAAATTCTACATTAGTCGATTTACCAACACCCTCGGTGCCTTCAAGGGTAAGAAAAACACCTTTCTTACCTGCAGGTGATACATTGGATGATGAAAATGATGAAGTTGTCAAAAATGAATATCCCCGCTATTTTAATGACACTTATTTTTTAACCCTTATTTTGGCGCCGAACGGTAGTCTTCCACCCTTTGCCATTGATATTTTTTAACCGCTGACGTGTGTTCGGCCAGTGTCTCAGAGAAATAGTGGCTGCCATCGCCTTTTGCAACAAAATACAAACTGCTGCCAGCTGCCGGATGCAAAGCGGCATGGATGGCTTCCCGCCCCGGCATGGCAATGGGCGTGGGGGGTAAACCTGCCACCCGGTAGGTATTATACGGCGTAGTTTGCAGCAGATGTTTACGGGTTAAGTTACCCTGATACTGGTCTCCCAAGCCATAAATCACCGTAGGGTCTGTCTGCAAGCGCATGTTTTTTTGCAAACGCCTGACAAATACGCCGGCTATTTTTTTTCGTTCAGCAGCCAAGCCGGTTTCCTTTTCAACAATAGAGGCCATGATCAATGCTTCATAAGCATTTTTATAGGGCAACTCTTTATCTCTTGTCGACCATTCGTCAGCCAGCACTTGCGCCATCTTTTGATAGGCCCGCTGCAATATATCTATATCGCGATCAGCTTTTGAAAAGGTATAGGTATCGGCAAAAAAGCGGCCTTCAGGGTGCTCCCCCTTATACCCCAAACGTTCCATGATCGCAGCATCATCCAAACCCGCTAAAGTATTTTCCAGCACAGTATTGTCGGATACTGCTTGCATTAATTGCCGAAAGCTCCAGCCCTCTATAATTGAAAAAGTATATTGGGTAACTGCACCGCTAACAAATTGATTGAGTAGTTGTACCGGTGATGTCCCGGCCGTTATCGCGTATTCACCCGCTTGGATTTTATTGCTGTGCCCGAGCAACCGTCCATAAAGCACAAAAACCAGTTGATTGGGAATAAGCCCTTGCTGCCTTAATTGCCGGGCAAGGTGCGTGAATGAAGTACCGGGTTTTATTTGCACAATGACCCGGCCGGCCTCAGAGTTTTCACCAACAATGGTCACAGGTTCGAGTAAATTGCGATATACCTGCTGATACAAAATCCACCCCGTTGCAATAAACACCAGGGCCAGTATTAGAAAATTTGTTTTATTGCTGTTACTACTGTTGACCACGATATTTCTCGTAAAATCCGTGTGGCAGTTTAAACTGCAAACAAATTGCTTTGCAGCAACTGAGTCACCGGGCCAGGCAAGCATACTCTATGGTTTATTTTCTTCACCGGCCAAATACCAAAAACACTGTTAGTGAGAAAAACTTCATCCGCTGCTTCCAGTTTTGCTGCTGATATTTTAGCAGATGAACAGCTAATACCGAGTTGTTTTGCCACGGCCATAAGCTGCTCTCGCATCACACCGGCAACCCCACAATCGCTTAAATCCGGCGTTAACAAACATTCCTTACTGACCAGAAAAATATTGCTCATGGTGCCTTCAATCAGATGACCTTCGGTATCAAACATCAGGCCTTCCTGAATGCTCGCATCCTGCCATTCTGATCGGGCCAATACCTGCTCCAGCCTGTTTAAATGCTTCATCCCCGCCAACAAAGGGTTTCTGGCCATGGGCGTTTGACAGAAAATTACTGAGACACCTTCTTTAGCGTAATCCTCAGGGTAATCGGGAAATTGGTGCCACTGCAAGATCCGCACCGGGTGCTGTGCATGTGCAGGGTCATAGCCTCGCCCACCACTGCCCCGGGTTAGAATAATTTTCAGTATAGCCTTACTGGCTTTTTGCCCTTGTAGACAGCTACTCAAAAATCGTTCTGTCTCACTTTCAAGCAAAGAAAATTGCAGAGGAATTGAAAGCCGTTCACAGGCATTGTTTAGGCGCTTGAAATGCAGGGGCAGTAAACGCGGCTCGCCGTTTAGAATGGCAATAGTTTCAAACACACCATCGCCGTATAACAAACCTCTGTCTAAGGGAGAAATTTGATGGTCGACACTGCCATTAATCCAGGTTGGAACGGGCTGCATGCTCAAACCTGCTCGCGCTCAGGGTTAATTAAGGCGGCTAAACAACAAACTGGCATTGGTTCCGCCAAAGCCAAACGAATTGCTCAGCACCACGTTGATTTTCATGTTTCTGGCAGTATTAGGGACATAGTCCAGATCGCAGCCTTCACCAGGGTTATCAAGATTAATGGTCGGTGGCGCAAGCTGGTCTTTAATCGCCAAGACACTGAAAACTGCTTCTATAGCACCTGCTGCGCCCAATAGATGACCGGTCATGGATTTTGTTGAGCTAATGGCTACTTTGCCAGCCGCGCTACCCAAAACAGTCTTAATTGCCAGCGTTTCGGCTACATCACCTGCCGGTGTAGAGGTTCCATGGGCATTAATATAATCAACCTGATCTGCGTTCAAACCAGCATCGCGAACAGCATTGGCCATGGCTGCAGCTGCACCGCGCCCATCTTCTGGCGGCGCAGTAACATGGTGGGCGTCACCACTCATGCCAAACCCACTGACCTCAGCATAAATATTAGCACCTCGGGCCTTGGCATGTTCGTATTCCTCAATCACCAGAACACCAGCACCATCAGACAAGACAAAGCCGTCACGGTCTTTATCCCAGGGTCGACTCGCGGCCTGTGGATCATCGTTGCGGGTTGATAAAGCTCTGGAAGCGGAAAAACCCGCCAGACCCAAAGGTGTAGAGCCCATCTCAGCCCCCCCAACAACCATTACGTCAGCATCACCATAGGCAAT
>JBECKY010000112.1:0-7431 GCA_040235475.1 Pseudomonadales bacterium | reverse complement strand
TTCTTGCTAATGAAATGGCGGGTCGTTCGCCTGCATGGGCAATGGGTTTGGGGCGAATGCTGCCGTAATATTCGTTTTCAATTTGCAGGATACTTGTGCTGAGTTGCTTGTAATGCCCATTTTCTTTTAAACCTATTTTTTCATATTTGGGATAGGGTGTGCGAATGGCATGGCTGATACTGTTTATATAAGCTTCAACAGAGTTATAGCAAATATGCAGATTTGATTGCGCATCATTTTGATAGCCGAGATCGCTCATGCGTAAAGACGTAGCAAAGGGTTTATAAAAGGTTGTGCCTGGCCGTAATTCGTCAAGCGCGTGCTTGCGATTTTTCAAAAATGATGCGCAGACAGCGGGTGATGCGCCAAATAAATAAATTAGCAGCGGGCTGTAGATTTGAAAATTTCTAATCAAATTGAAATACGCATCGGAAATAAAGTCTTGTCGATGCTGGTTGGGGTTTTTCTTTGTTTCACTGCTTGAATTATTTATTGCTTTAGCTATGGGCATATAGGTTTTCCAGAATTTATCTGGAAATGATAAATTGTAATGTATGCCAGCAATGGTTTGCATAAGGCGACCGTAACGATGATCAAGCCCCACACGGTACAGTGTTTTTAGTTTGCCAAGATTGGAGGTGCCGTATTGGGCTATTGGTATGCTTTCATTGCCTTCGACGATGCATGGCATACTGTTAACCCAAAGTATTTCATCGTCGAGGTTTTGATAAACAAAACTATGAATCTTGTGCAGTTGTTCGAGGGTCCCATCAATGGTTTCCAAAGGCAGGGTGATAAACTCCAGAAGTGATTCGGCGTAGTCGGTTGTAATCAGTGGGTGGGTAAGGGTAGAGCCTAAACTAAGCGGGTGGCGGGTTTGTGATAAGCGCCCTTGAGGTGTAACCCGCAGGCTTTCTTTTTCAATACCCCGCTTCATTTTCTGCAACGACGATGCTGCATCTGGATCAGACAGTGCGTGAATTCTTTTATCGTAGGTGCTAGCCACGCTGTGCCTCATTGTTTAACGGATTGCGGGGTGATTTTTTAAATCTGAATGCTGGGATAGGTATGGGTGATGGCTAATATTCATGCCCATATCAGTGCCGATAGCAAATACATACATGATGAGCAGTATAATCAAGCTGCACAAAGGTTGCTACGAAAAATTGATCCGCTGCCGGCGTTAAAGCTTTGGCTGGCTCAAAAGGACTTTGCTCAGGTGCGAGTGTGTCTAAACTCCCTGCTTAGGGCTGTTTGGCTGCCCGCTAGGCGGGAGGCGAAGTGTCCACGGTGCTTTCGCATGAAATGACTTCATCGGCATGCAGGCCTTTTTCTCCTGCTTTTAGGGAAAACTCCACATCCTGGCCTTCAAAAAGGCTGCGATACCCATTGCCTTGAATTGCGCTGAAATGCACAAATACATCCGTTCCTTGTTCTCTTTCAATAAAGCCGTAGCCTTTTGAATTGCTGAACCACTTAACCTTACCTTTTTCCCGATCTGCCATATTTTTCCCCGGTATAAGCTTTATTGCTGTTAATTCATGTAGAGCACTTTTTCATCGAAAAACAGAATTAATACAAACCCTCGGTCGTTTAATTCACCGCAACTGGTAGTCTATGAACGTCGCGGGTTATTGCTCAGAAAAAGTTTTCAGGTGAAGCCGCTGCAAACTTTTCCATGCTTCAATCTTCTTTATTTTTTAAAAAATTGCAAGTCTAAATGTGAAGCAGACAAAAAAAATTATGCAAATTTCACATAAGTAAACAACGCTGAGCGAATGCTAATCAAAACCAAAGATCTGGAACAATAAATCGTCGCTGGCTCGTGGTTTTATTGTTAATATTTGTGTAGTACTCAGAGGAGTGCGTGGGGCTTGTATATGAACAATTGTTTACAGCTGTGTTTAAAAAAATGTTTTCGTGTTCGCATAGCCATTGCTTTCTATCGAGCTTTTTCCATTGTTGTACTTCTTCACAGCGTTCAAATTCGCTGGCTTTTTGCCAGTCGCCACGTAGATGAGATTGAGATAAAAATGCTGGGCGTTGTGTAGGGCTATTGAAAGGGTAGAAGAGGTAACCTTTCAGAATGACCCAGGTTTCATCAATTTGGATGCCTAAATTATCCAGTGTTTTCTTACTGGCCGGGTGATTTGATAGCTTTGTCTGCTTATGCAGTAAATGCTTTAATTTAAGGTCAAGACGATCTTTTTTATTAGGCCCAAACCATTGCCAGGGGTATTCAATATTACCCAAACCCAAGTAGTATTTAATGGCCACTTCCCAATGCAGGGTTTTATTTGTGAGTTTATCTAAAACAATAAAATCAAATTCTCCAATGGTAGTTTGATGACCGGAAGCAGAGTTTATTGCTCGAATCGGTAAATTGCGTTGCAGTAATAAATAACGTTCGCTAGTGGCTAACCAATAAGTGAGCAGGGCTTCAAAATAAATACCCAGGCGGGGACTTTTGAGTGCTTTGAGAATAGCTGCCAGCGGTTCAGGATTTCTCTCAAGTTGGTCTAAAGCCGGTAAATAAGCTTGTAATTGTGTTTCAAACCATGACGGCTCAGGCCAGTAATTGCATGAAGCGGCTGGTGTTTGGGCATCGCCTGCAAGGTGGTTTTGCAGTAAGTGTTGAGGGTTGGATGTAATCAGTGCCGGGCTGCCGATGGCCCAGGCGAGGTCTCGAACCAGTGGGTTTTTATAATTTAGCCAGACAGACATAGTAGCCATTAAATCATGGCACCATGTGCTGATGCCATGATTTCTTTTAAGCCTTGGAATGTGTTAGCAATAGGATGGTAAGCAAAGCCATGGCTTATTCAGAGATGTTCTTAGATCAAATTTTCGGGCCAGCTTCGCGAATAGAGGCAGCCACATCGTATTTTTCGAAATTTTTGATGAATTGTCTGGCCAAATCCAAAGCCTTTTCATCATAAGCAGCAGGCTCAGCCCAGGTGTTTTTAGGAATTAACAAATTAGGGTTAACGCCTGGTACTTCTTTGGGGACATCCAGGTTTAAGATATCGATATGGGTGGTTTGTACATCATCAAGTGCGCCACTTAATATGCCTCGAATAACGGCTCGAGTGGTTGGAATATCAAAACGATGGCCTATGCCGTAAGGGCCGCCGGTCCAGCCAGTATTGACCAGGAATACATGGCTTTTAAATTCCTCAATTCGCTTGATCAGTAGTTCAGCGTATTCGCCTGCCGGGCGAGGGAAGAACGGGGCGCCGAAGCAGGTGCTGAAGGTGGATTTTATGTCGCTGCCTGAACCCATTTCAGTGCTGCCTACTAATGCGGTGTAGCCACTGAGAAAGTGATATGCGGCGGCATTATTATTCAGCTTGGAGACCGGGGGCAAAACACCTGTCAGGTCGCAGGTTAAAAAGATAATGTGCTTTGGTTCGCCCGCACGATTTTCTTCCTGGCGCATGTCAACATGCTCAAGGGGGTAAGCGGCACGACTGTTTTGAGTCAGTGAAACATCGGCATAATCGGGGATGCGGGTTTCAGGATTAACCACAACGTTTTCTATGACGGTGCCAAAGCGAATAGCGTTCCAGATTACCGGTTCGTTTTGTCGGCTTAAATTAATGCCCTTGGCATAGCAGCCGCCTTCAATATTGAACACAGAGCCTTTGCTCCAGCCATGCTCGTCGTCGCCTATTAAATAGCGTTCAGGGTCTGCCGACAAGGTGGTTTTGCCGGTTCCGGAAAGGCCAAAGAACAAGGCTACATCGCCGTCTTGACCAACGTTGGCAGCGCAATGCATCGGCAGCACGTCTTGCTCCGGTAATAAAAAATTCTGAACCGAGAACATGGCCTTCTTCATTTCGCCAGCGTAACGCATGCCAGCCAGCAAGACTTTGCGTGCGGCAAAATTAATAATTACAGCACCTTCACTGTTGGTGCCATCGGTCTCTGGGTCGCATTCGAAATTAGCCGCATGCAGGATTTGCCAAACATCCTTACCTTTGGGATTAAAGCTGGGCGTCTTGATAAACAGGTTTTTGGCAAACAGGTTGTGCCAGGCGGTTTGGGTGTTGACTTGAACGGGTATGTAATGCAGTGGATCGGCACCTACATGCAACAGGGAGCAAAAGCTTTCGCCTTTTGCAACAAATTTTTCGGTTTTGGTCCAAAGAGCATCGAATTTATCGGCATCGAAAGGGCGATTAATAGGGCCCCAATGAATAGCGCCACTGGTGCTGGGTTCGTCAACAATAAAGCGATCCATCGGAGAACGTCCGGTGCGTTTGCCGGTGCTTACAACCAGCGCGCCGCTGGCTGCCAGTGAGCCTTCACCGCGGCAAAGAGCCATCTCGATCAGTTGAGCAGGGCTTAAATCCTGATGAATCATTGGTGCTTGGCTTTTTTGTGAAGTCATTTAACCCTAATCCTTCGGCTTTTGGCCGATATAATGAGTGTTCCAATATTGATGGTTGGAGCAAGTTCTTAATTCAAGGTCCCATTACTTATTAAGCTTAACGGGTCTTGGCAAAGCGCAAAAACCCAACGGTTGCGATACAAACCCTACCGCTATTGGCTTGTTGCCCGGTTTTTGTAAACCGCTTGGCTGCTGGGTCTGGTATTGGCTAGCAAAACTTAATAGAAGCACCCTTAACTTATTGTATTTACTGAAAATATGAGCCGAAAATAAGGTTGTATAGAAAATGTTGTCGGCAACGAGTAACAGGGTGCGGTATTATGCCAAAAAAAACTAAAAAAGGCTAAGAGAATTGTATCGACATGACAGTTGCAGGTTTCTGCATCATTGTTTGTGGTGGCAGCGGTTTAGCTGGTTATTGGCTTTAACTCTGGTTAATGCAATAGGCTTCCTGTGCCGTCTTGTTGGGCACGCGGGTTTAGCAAGTTTTCTATCTCGTGTTTCGAAAACTCATAATCAGTGCCACAAAATTGGCATTGTACGGACACGGACTCTTTGCTGCTTAAGATTTCTTTCAGCTCATCTGAGTGAAGGGCTAGAAGTGCTCTTCGAGTGCGTTCCTGGTTGCAGCGACATTCAAATAAAACCGGGGTTTCATTAAGTAAACGCACTTCGTCACCATTGTAAAGGCGATGAAGCATGCGTGCGCTGGGCATAGTCAGTAATTCTTCGCTGCTTAGTGTGTTGCCAAGCGCGCAGGCTCGATCCCACAGCTCTGGGCCTTGAGCAGTATTTTCCAAGCTGTTTTGTTGTGGCAGCATTTGCAGCAGCATGCCGCCGGCACGACCCAACTGGCAGAATAAAAATAACCGGGTTGGTATTTGTTCTGAGCGTTTAAAATAATTTTCTATGCTGCTTGCTATGGAGTCATTCCCAAGAGGAACAACTCCTTGATATTGTTTGCCCTTGTCAGGCTGAATGGTAATGGCCAACTGGCCTTTGCCCAATAGCTTTCCAAGGTTGGTTTCGCTTACTTTGGGGGGCTGCTGGTTTTTGTCAACATGGGCTATGGCTCTGATGCGTTTATCATTTCTACATTCAGCCATGATCATTTTTAAATAGCCATCCCCTCGGGCCTGAATGGACAGCTGTCCTTCAAACTTTAAGGTTGAGCTTAACAATACCGAGGCTGCCATTAGCTCGCCAAGAAGATTTTTTACAGCAGGATGATAATCTCCGTTTTCAATGACTTGCTTGTAACTCTCCTGCAGGCGGGTTAGCTCGCCTCGGATATTGGAGTGCTCCAGTATAAATCTCTGACTGATATCTTTGGCAACCATGGTTTGAGGTCTAAATATAAGGGCTGTTTATAAATGAGTATAGCCATAAATAAAGTAAAGGTAAGGTGGGATGCTAACAAAAGCAGAAAGCCAGTTTAATCAGATATTTGTAACGTTATTTATCGGCATGTAAATTAAAGCGTATATTGAGCCTGTTTTTTAATCAGACTGTCTGGAGAATTGCATAATTTGTCTTCTTTGTTTTTTATTCGGTTTCGATTCAGTTTGAGGCATGCCGTTGAATGCTGCTTTTCTGTCCAGTTCTAATTGCTCCCTGTTCTGAATGCTTGAATCGGTTTCTTGATATAGTTTGGCTGCCTGACTGGCAGAACCTCGGTGCTCAGAAAGAGCAAGAACGTCAATGGTTTTTTCAACCTTGCCCTGTTTGACCATAAGTTGCATGCCGGTTTTGATTTCTTTTCCCGCTTTAAGTTTTTGCCCTGCAATGCGAACCCGACCATTTTCAATGGCCGTTTTAGCCAGGCTCCTGGTTTTGAAGAACCGTGCAGCCCATAGCCATTTATCCAGACGTACAGACCTGGCTTGGGGTGGGGTGTTCGCAGTCATGGATCAGCGAGCCTGTTGTTGGAAAACCATTGTGTTCATAAGGTGTTGTAACGCGCTGTTAAAGCCCAATATCTTCAAAGTCGATCACCGCTGTGAATTCAGGGTGCGCAATGCACGCCCCTTTGCTGTCAGGTTTCTCAATGGCGCGCAGATGCGCGATACCAAAAGCTTTGGCTGACTCCAGAACAGCATGGCTGTCATCAAACAAAATCGTTGTGTTGTGGTCAAACGGCACAAGCTGCTGTAGAGCACCCCAAAATTTCGGGTCTTCTTTGGGCAGCCGAAATTGGTGAGAAGAATAAGTTTGGTCAAGGTGCATGCCAAGGTTAGTCTGGCTCAGCTTTATGTCCAGGCTTTTAGGGTGAGCATTGGTAACCAAAATTGCCTGTTTGCCGTGGGCGTTAAGTTTTTGCAGAAAAGATTCTGCATTTGGACGGTATTTTATTAAATGCTGCACCTCAATCTTGAGGGCGGCAATGTCCAGGGCAAGCTGATCAGACCAAAAATCCAGGCAGTACCAATTTAGCGTGCCTTGGACTTGAGCAAAGCGCTCAAACAAAAAATCCTGGCTTTGTTGTAACGATAAGTTATTTACCTGGGCAAAATGCCCGGGTAAATATTCTTGCCAAAAGAAATTGTCAAAATGCAGATCCAGCAGTGTACCGTCCATATCCAGCAGTACTGTATCGATGTTTTTCCAGGGCAGCATGTTTCAGAATATCCTACCAATATGTGTGACCCTTTGATTCTAATAGGAGAGCCTAACTAAATCGACAAGACATTTCGAGTTTAACCAATCTTCCAGAGGGTCAGGAAGTTTAAAGTATATTAACAGGTTACCAATGAAACATATCCTTTACCTAACAAAATCTAGATAACAGGCTGTTATTATGGTTGACCGTTTATCGTAAACCCGTTCTAAGAGGCTGCTGGCACCCTGGCATATGGGGTAAAATATAGACAGTATTGATTGGCTTTAAATAAGTGGTAATTAATAGACCTGCAAGCTTCTTGCCTTTAGCAGAGTGATAAGAGTAAGTTATGGAATACACTACGACTATTGAGCCATTAGACAAGCGCGTTACTGAGGCGAAGGATCAAAATAACGCTCATTTTCGCACTAACAGATAC
>JBECKY010000018.1:0-57284 GCA_040235475.1 Pseudomonadales bacterium | reverse complement strand
TATGTTTTTAAGATTTTTATGCTTTACGCTCATTGGCACACTGTGTCATTCGGTCAGTTATGCATTAGAAACCCCTCCTGTGCCATTTTTGAGTAACAAGATTGAATATAAGATTGATTTCTCTGGCGATAAGGCGCTCTACAATCTATTAAAAAAAGAGATCACTCGGCAAAGGCAAACCAATCGCAAGCTAAAGCAGTTTTCGCAGCGCGATAAGCATGCCCGTTATGAAAGCCAATTGCTAACTTCTCGCCTGCACGCAGAAGGCTATTATGCCGCGCAGGTAAAATTTAAGCTGCAAGACGATCATATCCTATACCGCGTTGAGCCTGGTCCGGTCTACCGGGTGCAGAACATTAGTTTTCAACTCCCTGAAAATATTGAGTTGCCGCGAGGGCTCATCGAAATCCAGGCTGGTGATGCCTTACGTGCCGAGGCGGTCCTGGCGGATAAGAAAGCACTGACCAGCTATATTGCTGCGCATTATTGTCTTTATCGTATCGACACCGATTACCGTGTTTTGGTCGAACACCAAACGCAATCAGCCCAAATTACTTTTATTGTGGCGGATAGCCCCTCGGTACGTTTTGGTACGATTGGTTTTACCGGGCTGCGGACAATCGATGAAAGCTATCTTCGTGCGCGCCTGCCTATTACCGAGGGCGAATGCTTTCGGCGCAATCGTATTGACAGTGCGCGCTTAACCCTGATTCAGACCAATCTGCTTGTCAGTGTCAGTGCAAATGTGTCGCCGCCTGATAACGGCCTTGTCCCCATCGTATTCAATGTGGCTGAGCGCTATCACCGTACCCTGAGTGCCGGTGTTGGATTTCAGTCCGACGAAGGCTTTGGGGTTTCGGCGGGCTGGGAACATCGCAACGTGCGAGGCAAGGCACAAAAACTCAGCATCGATAGTCGTATTGCCGAAAATGCACAAGCGCTCACTTCTAGCCTGACATTGCCGAACTTTCGCCGTAACAACCAGTCCATGACCTTGTTTGCCGACCTGGAGCGTGAAAATACCGATGCATTTGAATCAAAAACTGGCACACTGGGGGCAGAGCTGTCCCGCCAGTTAACGCGCAACCTAAAGGGTTTTTTGGGCAGTGAATCAGCTTTCTCGCGTGTGGAAGAGGACGGCCAAAAGAACAACTTCGCATTGTTATCTTTGCCGATAAGCCTGGAATATGACCGCCGTAATAACCCATTAGACCCTCGTACCGGGTGGGTAGTCGCCGGGCGTGTGCGCCCCTATTGGGATGTCCAGGACGTTGGAACCAACTTTGTAAAGTCGACATTAGCCGCGAGTACGTACGTTTCCTTTGATGATCTTTACTGGAAACCTACCCTGGCAATGCGCGGTGCGCTAGGTTCGATTAGCGGCATAGACCGAGACCAGGTGCCTGCAAATGTGCGTTTTTACACAGGGGGAGGTGGTTCCGTTCGCGGTTATACATTCCAATCATTAGGGCCTCTCACCGACAACGAACCTGATGGCGGCCTATCGTTTACGGAGCTGTCAATGGAGGCGCGACTACGTTGGGGGCAACACTGGGGTGGTGTAGTCTTTTTAGACGGTGGCTTTGCCTATGAAGATACAGCACCAGAAATTGGCAAAGATCTACTCTGGGGCGCGGGTCTGGGCGTTCGCTATTACACCAGCTTTGCCCCGATTCGTTTCGATATCGCCGTTCCCCTGGATAAGCGCGATGGCATTGATGATGACTTTAAATTTTACATCAACATTGGACAGGCGTTCTGATGTTACAGCGAGTGTTCCAGAAGCTTCATGCTCAGAGCGTGATAAAAACAGCCAGGCGGTGTGCAATCGCCCTGCTGATTATCAGTATGTTGCTACTGATCGCAGGGCTTATCACGCTGGGGGCAGAACGGGGTAGACTCTGGCTAACGCACACCCTGATTGATCAAGTGAATCAGTCCACTGATATTCATATCGCGCTGACTGGGCTTGAAATGCCCACCTGGGAGCTATGGCGAGCGCAGACAATTCGTATAGATCGAGGTGCTGAGCTGTGGCTAATCGCCGAACAGATCGAACTTGACTGGCAGCCTAGCGCACTGCTTAACCAAAGGGTTGTTGTTGATCAACTGCGAGCAACGACTGTTTCTGTCCATAACTTACCGGCGAGCGCTGAACGAGAACAAGTTCAGGAAAAAACAACAGCTAAAGGGGGTGGTATCACGGATATCGCTATCCTCAATATTCAGCTCCGACAGCTAAAGATAGACAGCTTAAACCTATATGGCTTTTATCCACCAGCGGATGATAAAAGCAGTCTAAGCTACAGCGTGAGTGCCGAAGCAAGCTGGTTAATAAATTCACCTTTGCAGCTTCGTGTCGAGGCAAAAGGGCTTAATGATAATCCAGCGACGCTGAATGTACAGATGCAATCAAAGAACTGGATTGATTTCACCCTTGAAGGATCACTGCAAGAACCCGCGAATGGCTTTTTTAGCAGCTTGTTGCAACTGCCTGCGGAGCAGGCCATCGATGCAGACTTTGTTTTAGCCGTTAAAAAACAAACTGATCGCTATAAAATTACTATTCAATCGCTTAATTTCCCATTAGCGAAAAGGGCTCTCTCAGCACAAGGCAACATGGCCATAGTGACTGAAACAGTGAGTGGAAGCATTGATGTTTACGTGGATGATCTAGCCCTGGTAATTGACAATACCCAGCACTCAGTTACTGGTCGATGGGTTGATCAACAGTTGGATATTAAATTAAACCTTACCCATTTCCCGCTCGATATCATCACACCCTGGCAGCCCGCCGTAACCAGCGGCGAGCTGACTGCTCAACTTGCCTTAACAGGCACCATCGAGCGGCCTCGGGCTGTGGGTAATCTCACCCTGAATACGGTTTACCGGGATTTGCCGGTTGCTGTCGACTTTCGCGGCGCCATTAGCAAAAGCCAGATAGAAATTGATAACTTACAAGCGACATTAGACCAATCGGAGATCACGGCAAAAGGGAAGCTAGACCTGGCAGCGGATACCTCGGCGCTAAATGTTTCCGTTAACAACTTTAATATAAAAACACTGGATGCTTTCAACATCACCCGCCCAGACAATCTGAATGCCACCTTGATATCCGCCGAAGCCAGTTTGTCTGGACCCGTGGGGTCGTTGAATGGTGATCTGACTTTTAGTGCGAAAGGAGATTACGAAGCACAGGCTTTTTCAGCAAATGCTCAAATAACCAAAAAGGCAAGCACCGTATTAATTAAAAACGCCACCTTAACAGTGGCAGAGGGTGGCAGTATTTCAGCAAAGGGTAATCTACAAGCCGATACGCTTGCTGCCAATATGCTTATTAATATGCAAGCGATGCCACTGACGATGTTGAAGCTGGCAAGCATAAACATACCAGAGACATTAAGTGGACACCTGCAAACCCAATTAACGCTCAAGGGAAATCTCCGTAAACCCGGCATTCAAGGCAAGGCACAATTGCAAGGGCTGTATGATGCTGTTCCATTTTTATTGGCGGTGGAAGGCCGCTTTCAAAACAACGATACCCAAATAGAAAAACTGCAGTTATTTACCTTGGACGAGGAGATTCTTTCGGCAACTGGTCACTATCAAGCCGAGCAGTTTGATCTTCGTGTCCAGGCGCAAAAACTTCCGACACAGCTTTTATCCGATATGGGTTTGCACATACAGCCTGGAAATTTCAGCGCCGTTCTTCACGCACGGGGTAATTTGAATTCCCCTGAACTTACCGGCAACCTAAAGTATGAAACGGTATTGCGCGGCTATAATGAGAGCAGTGAACAACAAGATATCCGCTTTATTTGGGCACTGGATATCTCTACTAGCGAGCAAGCGTTTAATTTTGCATCCACATTCAAGCGAGAGAGTGAGACCCCGGGTGAACTGGTCATCAGTATTCCCAAACAACCCTACCTTGATTATATAAGCAGTCAAAATACTGGACAGGCGGTCTCTTCCGGGTCTGGCAGGTTCCCTGTAAATGCCTCCGTAGCCGGCAATTTCAATCTACAGATAATTTCCTTCTTGCTGGATCCTGACTTGCACCGGCTGACAGGTGAGTTAATGACAGATATTGACATAAGCGGCACCTTGGCATCGCCAATCATCAACGGAGCTTTACAGATACGAGACAGTCGCTATGAAAACCCTTTAACCGGGACACTGGTTGAAAGCATCAACTGCCAGCTTAACGTCAGGCAAACCATGCTGAATTTTGATGTCTGCCAGGCCACTGATGGCGACAAGGGTAGCTACTCCTTATCAGGCAATTTAAATCTGCCTTTTAATCAGTCCGTTGGCCTGATAAATCTTGACCTTAGAGTACAAAGTGCAAATGTGTTACGACGCCCGGATTTCGAGAGCGAAGCAACCGGGGCCATAAAACTCGCAGGCGATTTTAATTCAGTACTGGCGTCAGGCAATTTAAATCTTTCACCCTTAACAATCATGCTTGATTCCCAGTTTTCCAGTGGCATTCCCTCGCTTAACATTGAGGAAGTTGAGTCGCTGCAAGCAGGCGATGTATCCGGTAAAGAACAAAAGCTCGCCATGCCTGACGTGCAATTTAATCTAACCTTGACGGCTGGTCAGCAGGCTTACCTGCGTGGTCGTGGCTTGGAGGCAGAGCTGCAGGGAAAAATCACGCTCTACGGGAATTTAAAACAGCCCCTTTATGACGGTAATATTAAAACGCTACGCGGCGTGTTTGAGCTGTTTAACAAACCATTCAAACTGGAAAGCGGCCTGGTAAATTTTGCCAACGATACTGTTGGTCTTGCAATTACCGGGGTTTATGAAAGAAGCGGCCAACGGATTCAAGCAGAACTATCAGGTAGCATAGATCAGCTGAAACTCCACTTGTCTGCTGTGCCTGCTATGCCAGAGGATGAAATTTTGGCATTTATCATCTTTGGCAAATCCATTCAAAAAATCACCCCATTTGAAGCGGTGCAGTTAGCATTGGCGGTGCAACAACTGCGTAGCGAAAACAGTTTCTTTGACCCTATTGGCAGCACGCGTAAGATGTTGAATGTCGATACCTTCTCTGTTGAATCAGTAGACAATGGAAAAGGTGAAAGCGGCGTCAATGTAGGCATCGGCAAATATTTGAACGATCGTGTTTATTTGGAGTTTGAACGCACACCCAATCCGTCACAACCTTGGAAAGGAAATGTCGAAATAGAGCTGGCACCTAATTTGAACCTTGAAAGCTCTACGGGTGGCAAAACCGGAATCGAAGGTGCGGAATTAAAATGGAAAAAAGACTATTAAGAAAAACCGTTATCGGCTGACGAAGCGGCCGATACGAGCCGGCTCGACGCAAGTCCCAAAGGTAGACACCGCATCATGACCTGGGTGCGGTGGCTTATACACCGCAGAGGCTTACCTGAATCTGGGCTATTCGACTGAAAGGCAGTCTTTCTCCAGGCTTTTCTCATGCACAGGCAATGCTTTCTTCCGCTGAAATAAGCCATAGATATAAGGCTTATCCTGACCATAGGGGTTAACAAAAATATACTCTTCACTGGCGATAAGCACATATTCTTCTCCAAGGCGTTGCTGCATCTCTTCAAGGGAATATTGATGAACCTCCAACCCTGCACACATCGTAGCACCCCCTTTAGAAAATTCAGCCAGCAGCACATAGCCTTCGTTTTTAACGGAGATTTTTACATTTCTAAAGTAAGTTGCTATATCTTCTTCTGACAGTAAAAAATGCAGTGCAGCCCGATCAATCCATAAATCAATTTCGTAGGTGCGTGGCAAAGAGTTTGCCATGTTGTGTAACAGATATTCATAGCGATCATCCTGGATTCTTTCCCGAAGCTTCAATAATGCCTGATCACTAATATCATTGAGGATTAAGTGACAGCCCAGCTTTGCAAGTTCTTCAACAATCGTTGACGTGCCTGCGCCTGAAACAAATATCGTTGATGTCGGTGCAAGCGGAATTTCACGAATAAATTTCAATGTCTGGGATACATCGTCTTCATACCATCCAAGTTTTTCATCTGGCTTGGTGGAAAATATTTCATTCCAGTGCTTTTTAGTATCAGACATATTCTATTCCTCATTGTTACTGCTATTATAACGTAAATATTGAGATAACGTTTCTCGGCTAATGTCCCATATCTCGCGCAATCACACCTTTGTCGGTGAAGGTACGGTCAAGCTCTATGCCTTTCCCAAAGATAGACACCGCAACATGATCTGGGTGCGGTGGCTTATACACCGCAGAGGCTTACCTGAATCTGGGCTATTCGACTGAAAGGCAGTCTCTCTCCAGGCTTTTCTCATGCACAGGCAATGCTTAATTTTAATAATAAAGATAAACTAAAGCGGGCTAACACCTGGAAATGCCATTACACTGTGGCTTTGATTGGTGAAAAATGGGGTTGCCATACTTCTTATGCTGCTGCGGTGGGCAGCCCTTTGAAAACAGGTATGGATCGGGTTCTTGATAGTGAGGGGGCGCTATAAAATTAATAAATAGTTGTTGTTGAAAGTATTGATGAGGTTATTTGGTTTTTTGGGTGATGGTAAACATTTGGCGATTTTTAAAAATATTATATGATTCTACTTAAAAAAATATTAGTCTTCATTCCATTTGTCATAATGCCTGTTAACTCACTGGGCGATGAAGCGCTTAAAGATAATAACAATAATCAAAAAAAATATATTGATCAATGTGCAGATATACAAGCAGATCTTGACAGGCTCGAATGTTTTGAAAATCTATTTGCAAAAGATAATAATAAAGCTACTAATGCTGATAGTAATGAGCCGCCTTTAATTACTTCTGTTAATGCATCGGAGAGCATGAAAAGCTGTACTTTGTTAAGTAAAATGAGTGAGCGACTGGTCTGCTTCGATACAGTTGCTAGTGATACTAAACAACAGAATACGCCTGATAGCAGCGCTATGGATAAAGCGCAAATGGCTGGGGCTGAGCAACCTTCTAAGGAGGCTAAAAGAGACGCTACACTTAGTGATAATAATACCAGTAATACCAGTCTACTGAGTAAGCCAAAAACGCCGCCTTCATTTATTATGGAAAGTTGGCAGTTGATTGCCCAGGCTGATAGAGGGGCTTTTGTGATTATGCCTTATAAACCCACCTATGTTTTACCTCTTTCTTATGCTAAGCGGATAAATAACGAAGCCTTTTCAGATCTTTTGCCAAATAAACAAGCCGATAACATTGAAATAAAGTTTCAGCTCAGCTTTAAAGCAAAAGTATGGCCTGATATTTTTAGCTCTAAAGATGATCTTTGGTTTGCTTATACGCAAATGTCATATTGGCAAGCTTACAATAAAGATGCATCAGCGGTTTTTCGAGAAACCAATTACGAGCCAGAATTAATATATAGCTGGAAAAGCGATATTAGTTTTTTAGGCATAAACCACCGACTGATAACTATTAGTCTAAACCACCAATCAAATGGTCGCGAAGAGCCGCTGTCCAGAAGTTGGAATCGTATTATTGTTGGTGCCTATTTCGATGTCAATGAAGACTTTTCTATTGTTACAAGAGTATGGAATCGAATTAATACCTCAGCTAAGGATAACAACCGTGATATAGAAGAATATGTGGGTCGTGGTGAACTATCTGCATATTGGAAGCGAGGAAGAAACAATTATTCGATTATGCTGCTTAGTAGTTTGGATGATAATAATCGAGGAGGGGTTAAAATTGACTGGAGTCACAGTATTAGTTTTCTACCGGTAAAACCTTATCTTCAGTACTTTTACGGTTATGGAGACAGCTTGATTGACTATAATTTTCGCTCAAGCCGTATCAGCTTTGGTTTAATGCTTACAGATTGGTTTTGACGGTGTTTAGTGTCAAGCCATGCAAGGTGTTTGGTTAGCCGCTACCACTTCCTCGAAATCAAAAAATACTGGCACTGATCTATTTACTCATGGAGCTGGAAAACACTTATCTGGAAACAACACAAAAAAATGCCCCTTTGATTTGTCGCAATAAAACCATCCAGACCTCTACAAAACCGTTTGTAACCTGTTTTCCGTCGAGTCCCGCTTAATACCCAGAACCCAGTTTGAGCTCGATGTCCTTGGTCTTCAGGGCTGTGTTTCGAGTCAGAGAGTAGATGTTCTCTTTGCTATCGAAGGTTTTGGAACGCGGTTATACACAATTGGTAAATCTTCAGGTTTACTCTTCTTTTCATAATGTAAATCTGTTAGTTGACATAATGCAGCTTATTGTATACGTTTAGATATACGTTTAATTATTCGATGTATATCTGAAGGTTTACAATGAGTGTCAGGCAGATCGTAAAGTCACAATACCAGAAGCGGGTGAATGAAGCCGCTAAATCTGTGCGTGATATTACCGTACCAAAGGAAGGCTGGAGCAGAACAGTCCGCAAGGCTCTTGGTATGTCCGGCGCACAGTTAGGCCGCCGGATGGGCATAAGCCGCGCGGCTATCTCCAATACCGAAAAGGCCGAGCCTGCTGGCGGTGTGACGCTCAAGAATATGCAGCAGCTTGCCGAAGCTATGGGGTGCCGGTTTGTCTATGCCATCGTTCCCGAAGGAAATATTGAAGATGTCATTGAGCAGCAAGCCCGCAAGAAAGCGGCCAAGATTGTGAACAAGACAAACAAAAATATGGCCCTGGAAGCGCAAGGGTTGTCTAATGAGCAGGTAGAATACGAGCTTGAGCGACTGAAACAGCAGTTTATCAAAGAGTCGCCGTCCGACTTATGGAACGACTGATGTCCGGAGTGATGGAATACCCCGAAGGCGCAACCCCCCTCGATCCCGATGAAATGGAAGGGCTGAAATATCCCCATGTGAATACGAGGGGAGAGCTTGACCACCTTGAGCAGGCCAATATCGAAGAAGGGCTGATCTGGGCGGGTCGCCGCCGTGGCGGTGATGTCCTGGATGACCAGTTTGTCCGCACCTTTCATAAACGCCTATTCGGCCAGGTCTGGGACTGGGCCGGAACATTCCGGCGTACTGAAAAGAATATTGGTATTGATCCGCTCCATATAAGCGTCCAGTTGCGCCTCTTACTCGATGATGTGCGCTTTTGGATCGATGACGGCACTTACGATCCTGCTGAAATCGCAGTAAGGTTTCACCACAAGCTTGTCTATATACACGCATTTCCAAATGGTAATGGCAGATATGCCAGAATCATGGCTGATTTGCTGATGGAGGAGATATTCGGTCTTGACCCGATAGACTGGTCTGGGGGTTATGACTTGCAGGAAATGAATGAAAGGCGTGAAGCGTACATTCAGGCACTTCGGGCAGCAGATGGCGGTGATTACGGGCCGCTTCTGGATTTTGCCGGTTATGATAAGGGGTAATGTAAATACCCCGCATTTAAGTACTCAATGGGTGTCATGACATTGCGACCATCATGTGGCCGTTAGTAGATCGTTCGTAAATGAGTCGTAAAATCACGGGAAATACGGCTGAATATGGCGAGGAATGCTATATCTTGCCCTCAAGGGGCGTAATGCTTAGCCATTGATTGGCAAAGAGTAATAAGATTTAGCCGGGTTCGGCTAAAGGTATAATGGTACCAGAGGCCGGACTCGAACCGGCACGCTTTTAAGGGCGGGGGATTTTGACATTAACCTACCACCTTTCGATGCTAGCCAGACTATATCATCACCCTAATATACGTAGGGGCTGGACGCTGTTTCACTTGGGTTCTAATCCAAGTTACTTCCTGTTATTAAGCTGTTCTGCAACAGCTCAGGTAGTCGTTGAACCTTCCGTCTCAGACGGCTTGGCTGCTGATTGTCGTATCTATTTCTAGACTTAGATTTTCCAGCAATTCATCCAGTTTTTCTCACTCGCGATTACTCGCAAGGGGGACTCAGTTTTTTTAAGACACTGGCTTTCGCTTATCCCCTGTGTCTACCAATTTCACCACTCTGGCACTACATACACTTTACTGTCTACCGGCAGTCCATTTTTATACTACCTGTTTTTCCCTTCATAGGAGTCTTGCAAAATACTTCATTTCGCTTGGGATAGAAAAGCGCTTGAGCGTTTTGACCCCTCTGCTGCGCCTGCCTATTCGGCCATCTCGGCAAAATGTTTGCTTCAACGAGTGGTTTATCCCGTTGGCCCAAACCTTTGCAGTCGAAGAGGCTGGGGATTATAGCAGCGAACTGTTGGGCGTCAATAGACCTATTTTGGGACATCCCTTATAATCACCCCTTTTATCTGCCATCGAGTCTGTCTTTAGGTCATTTTGATGAAGGTTTCTGATTTTCACTTCGACCTGCCCAATGAGCTTATAGCCCGTTTTCCTGCTTCAGAGCGCACTGCCAGCCGGCTTTTATGTGTTGATGCTGGGCAGAATAAAAGCTTAGAACATCTGCAATTTAAGGATTTGCTGGATAAGGTGGATGCAGGCGACCTGATGGTCTTCAACAATACCCGCGTTATTCCGGCACGGATTTTTGGGCAAAAGCAAACCGGTGGCAAGATAGAGGCATTGGTTGAAAGAATTCTGGGGGAGCAGGCGGTGCTGGCGCATGTGAAAGCCAGTAAGTCACCGAAACCCGGCACGTGGTTATTGTTTAACAATAATACACTGGAGCAGGATGACGTGTGTCTTAAGGCTCAGGTCATTGCTCGTCAGGGTGATTTGTTTGAATTGCAGTTTGCCTCCGACATTCCGGTGCTTCAGTGGCTTGATAAAATCGGTCATATGCCGCTGCCTCCGTATATTGATCGTGATGATGAAACCCTGGATGCTGAACGTTACCAGACAGTGTATGCCAGGAGCGCCGGGGCAGTGGCGGCACCCACGGCAGGTTTGCATTTTGATCAGAACTTTCTTCAGCAATTAAAAGCTAAAGGGGTGAATACGGCTTTTGTTACCCTGCATGTGGGGGCTGGCACCTTTCAGTCCGTCAGGGTGGAAAGCGTAGAGCAGCACACCATGCACAGTGAATGGTTGCAGGTGCCCCAGGCCGTGGTGGAGCAGGTTAATGCAACCAAAGCCCGAGGTGGCCGGGTTGTTGCGGTGGGTACAACCAGTGTCAGGTGCTTGGAAACAGCGGCGAAAGCGAAGCAGCCGGATTCAGAGGGTTACCTAACGGCCTATGAAGGGGAAACGGATATTTTTATTTACCCCGGCTACGAATTCAAAGTGGTTGATGCCATGTTAACAAATTTCCATCTGCCGGAGTCGACGCTGATTATGTTGGTTTCAGCTTTTGCCGGTAAAGAGAATATCCTTCATGCTTATGGGGAAGCGGTAAAGCAATGTTATCGTTTTTTTAGTTATGGTGATGCCATGTTTATTCATCACCAGATGAGCAATGCCAATAAACATCCTTAAAGAGAGTAACGAGTGGGCAATACTAGCAGTTTTATGAACTTTGAATTATTGGCAGAAGATAAAACAAAGCCCCACAGTGCTCGACGCGGGCGATTGTCTTTCCCCCGTGGTGAGGTGGAAACACCCGCCTTTATGCCCGTTGGCACCTATGGCACGGTGAAGGGCATGTTGCCCCGGGATATTGTCGAAACCGGCGCGCAAATTATCCTGGGTAACACCTTCCATCTGATGCTTCGCCCCGGCACTGAAATTATTGCCAGGCAAGGGGATTTGCATGACTTTATCGGTTGGAGTGGCCCCATATTGACCGACTCAGGTGGTTTTCAGGTCTTCAGTTTGGGCGAGATGCGCAAAATTTCCGAAGCAGGGGTCAGGTTTCAGTCGCCGGTGGATGGTTCGAAAGTGTTTCTGGATCCTGAGAAATCCATGGCAGTGCAGCGCGCCCTGGGTGCGGATATTGTGATGATATTTGATGAATGCACTCCGTATCCTGCGGATAAAGAACAGGCTCGCGATTCAATGGAGCTGTCGTTACGCTGGGCCAAGCGCAGCAAAGAGGCCCATGGAGACAATCCAGCCGCGCTGTTTGGCATTGTGCAAGGGGGCATGTACCAGGATTTAAGAGAGCAGTCCTTGCTGGGTTTGATGGACATCGGTTTTGATGGTTACGCCATCGGCGGTTTATCGGTAGGTGAGCCAAAAGATGAAATGCTCAAGGTGCTGGATGGGCTGTTGCCGCACATGCCTAAAGACAAGCCGCGATACCTGATGGGGGTGGGTACCCCGGAGGATATCGTTGCGGCAGTATGCCGGGGTGTCGACATGTTTGACTGTGTGATGCCCACCCGCAACGCCAGAAATGGCCACCTGTTTACCAGTGAAGGGGTGGTTCGAATCCGTAATGCAGCGCATAAAACCGATCCTCGGCCATTAGATCCCGCGTGCGATTGTTATACCTGCACAGGTTTTTCCAGGGCTTATTTGCACCATCTTGATAAATGTAAAGAAATGCTTGGGGCGCAATTAAATACCCTGCATAATTTGCACTATTATCAAAAACTGATGCAAGGTTTGCGTGAAGCCATAGAAAAAGGTAGATTGTGCGACTTCGTGGCCGGGTTCTATGAACAAGGTGGCCAGACCAGGTCCGCTGAACAGTGGTATTAATGATCTTCGTCGCGACTGATTGCGAACTACGGCCAGATCGCTCAAAAAGCAACCAGCTCTTGTCTTATGCCATTAAGAAGACAAGCGCAAAAGTGCAAACACATTTTTTTAATCATTAAATTGAGGTTAAAGTATGAGCTTCTTTATTTCTGAAGCATTAGCAGAAGCAGCGCCACAAGCGGCAGGGCAACCACCGGCTTTTTTACAGTTTTTACCGCTGGTTTTATTAGCCGTGGTTTTTTACTTTTTGTTGTGGCGTCCTCAAAACAAGCGCAGCAAAGACCATAAAAATCTGCTGAGCAGTCTGGAGAAGGGCACTGAAGTGCTCACCAATGGCGGTATTGTGGGCAAGATTGTAAAAGTTGATGAAAATTTTGTGGTTTTGCAGGTGGCCGACAATATGGAGCTGAAGTTTCAAAAAGCCGCCATTGCTGCCAGTCTGCCCAAAGGCACAATGAAGTCCATTTAATTCAAATTTTAAATTTTTAGCCGAGTGCAAGGCGCCAGCATGCTCAATAAGTACCCTTTGTGGAAAAATTTACTCATTCTGTTTGTACTCTTGTTGAGTTGCGTTTTTGCCTTGCCCAACTTGTACCCTTCTGACCCGGTGGTACAGGTATCTGGGGCGAGCGCCTCTGCTACCGTTGACGACGAGCTGCTTACTCAAATGAAGCGTGCGCTGGAACAGTCAGGTATTCCTTTCCTGGCTTTAGAAATCAGCAACGGCTCTGCTTTGGCGCGCCTCTCCGACAGCGAAACGCAACTCAAAGCCAAAGACAGCATTCGCGCTGCACTCAGTTCTGATTACGTGGTGGCCTTAAACCTGGCACCTACTACGCCGCAGTGGTTACGTGCATTAGGTGCCAGCCCGATGAACCTGGGATTGGATTTGCGCGGAGGTGTGCATTTTTTACTTGAAGTGGACATGGATAAAGCCCTTGAGCCCAGAAGCTTGGCTTATGTAGAAGAAATCAGAGACGGCTTGAGAGCAGAGGGTATTCGTTATCGTGCGGCCAGGAGTTTAGACCAAGGCAATATCCAGATTAAATTTTCCGAGGAAGCTGAGCGCGATAAAGGCATGGCTTGGCTAAAAAACCAGTTTCAGGAATTCCTTTTCCAGCGTTCAGGTAGCGGAGAAAATCTTTACATCGATTTGCAATTAGCTCCTGCCAAACTAAAAGAAATTCAGGACTACGCGGTTATGCAAAACCTCACCGCGTTACGCAATCGTGTTAATGAGTTGGGCGTGGCAGAGCCTCTGGTGCAAAAACAGGGTGCCAATCGCATCGTGGTGGAACTGCCCGGTGTCCAGGATACCGCTGAAGCCAAGCGTATCATAGGTCGCACTGCCAGCCTGGAATTCAGGCTTGAGGATTATGAACACGATGCCCGCGCAGCTGCCAGCGGTCTGGTCCCATCTGGTTCGGAGCTGTTTGCTTTTAAAGGCTATGGCGGTGGTGCCCCGGTAATGGTGTATAAAAAAGTTATCGTCACCGGTGATCGGGTTGTTGGTGCGCAATCCAATTTCGATGAAAACGGCCAGCCGATGGTGAGCATTACCCTGGATGGCAAGGGCGGTAAAATGATGAATCGCGCCACCCGTGATAATGTTGGCCGCAGAATGGCGGTTATTTTTGTTGAGCATAAAGAAGACCCGGTGAGCCGTGAGCGTTATGTTGAAAAATACGCAATTAATGTCGCCACTATTCAATCTGCCCTGGGGCATAATTTCCGCATTACCGGCCTGGACAATGTGCAGGAATCAAAAGAGCTGGCGCTGTTATTAAGAGCCGGAGCCCTGGCAGCACCCATGTATTTTGTTGAAGAGCGTACCGTCGGGCCCAGTCTTGGCCAGGAAAATATCGACGCCGGCATAATGTCTGTAATGTTGGGTTTTGCTTTGGTATTAGTGTTTATGCTGGCGTGGTACAAAGTGTTTGGTTTGTTTGCAAACCTGGCTTTGGTGATGAATGTGGTGGTGTTGATTGCCGTCATGTCACTTATCCCTGGGGCTACCTTAACCTTACCTGGTATTGCCGGTATTGTCTTAACCGTGGGCATGGCAGTGGATGCCAACGTGCTGATTTTTTCTCGGATCAAGGAAGAATTAAAAAATGGCCTGACACCGCAAGCAGCCATTAATGCGGGCTATGAGCGCGCATTTGTCACCATTCTGGATGCTAATATCACCACCTTGCTGGTGGCGCTGGTATTGTTTGCCGCCGGAACCGGGCCGGTGAAAGGCTTCGCGGTAACGCTTTCGATTGGCATTTTAACCTCCATGTTTACCGCCATTATGGGCACTCGTGCCTTGGTTAACGCCGTGTACGGTGGACGGCCACTGAAAAAAATTACTATCTAGGGAAGCATTTTTCGCCAAGTTTTTCTTTTAAACATTTTTAATTTATTGAAGGCTGATACATGACACAACTGGATTTTATGGGTAAACGGAAAATTGCCATGGCGTTTTCCGCATTACTGATTCTGGCTTCAATAGTATCATTGGTTTCTCAGGGGCTGGCGCTGGGCCTGGATTTTACCGGCGGCACCTTGATAGAAGTGTCTTATCAACAGGGCGTTGAATTAAAACCCATACGTAACTCTCTGGAGCAGGCGGGCTATAAAGACGCTACGGTGCAGCACTTTGGTGAAGCCAGTGAGGTCTTGGTCAGGCTGCCACCCCAGGAAAAAGACAAAGATAAAGTCGGCAGCCAGATACTGCAAGTCCTGAGTCAGGAGGCTTCAGGCTCAGTTGCCTTAAGGCGGATAGAGTTTGTTGGCCCTCAGGTTGGCGATGAGTTGCGCGATCAAAGTGGTTTGGCGATGCTGGTGTCTCTGGGCTTTATGCTTGTTTATGTCAGTTTCCGCTTTCAGCTAAAATTTGCCATAGGCGCGGTGGCGGCATTGTTTCATGATGTCATTATTGTCTTGGGGGCTTTTTCATTATTGGGTTTGCAATTTGATTTAACCGTGCTGGCAGCCGTGCTGGCGGTAATCGGTTATTCGCTTAACGATACCATCGTGGTGTCTGACCGGATTCGGGAAAACTTTCGTAAACTACGCAAAGGTCACGCCGCTGAGATTATTAATGCGTCTTTGAATCAGACCTTGGGTAGAACGCTGATTACCTCGATCACCACCCTCTTGGTCTTAATAGCCTTGTATGTTTTTGGTGGTGAGTTAATTAAAGGCTTTTCCGCTGCCTTATTGATTGGCGTGACTGTCGGTACTTACTCTTCGATTTATGTTGCCAGCAATATGCTACTGACTATGGGAATTTCTAAAGAAGACTTTATCGAAGTTGAACCAGAAAATGTCGATGGTATGCCATAAGCTTTATTATTTATTAACCGTCGCCTCTTAAAATCTGGCGCAATTATGCGAAATCCCTTGATTTTAAGGGGGTGCACGGGTCTTCGACCAACAGTGATGCATTCTTGTATCATACTGTTAAGCCAACAATCATGATTGCCGGGTTAACAGTCTTTACATGCTTGCCGCTCTTAAGCCTTAAGGGTGCCCTCCAGGTGAGGCCGAATCGCCTGTAAAATAGCTTTAAAAATTTTCGCATTGCCACACACCACATTACCTGACTTTAAATAATCATGGCCACCGGAAAAAGTGCCAATCAAACCGCCGGCTTCGGTAATCAGTAAGACCCCACCGGCAATGTCCCATTCCATCAAGCCATATTCCCAAAAACCATCCAGTCTGCCCGCAGCCACATAGGCCAGATCCAGGGAGGCAGAACCCGCACGGCGAATACCCGCGGTGTTTTTCGTCAGGTCGTCAAGCATTGCCAGGTAGTTTTTTCGATAGGTTTGTTGCCGTTCGAGAAAAGGAAAGCCGGTGCCGAGTAAAGCTTCGTTCAGGCTTTTAATAGGTGATACGCGGATTCTTTTATCGTTCAGACGTGCGCCTTTTCCTCGTAAGGCGGTAAATTCTTCATTCTTGATGGGGTCATAAACTACCGCAACTTCAAGCTGGCCTTTGACTTTTAAAGCAATTGAAACCGCATAATGGGGAATGCCACGAATAAAGTTGGTGGTGCCATCGAGGGGGTCGACTACCCAGAGATAGTCCTTGCCTTCATTCCGGCCTTCGACTAAGCCGGACTCCTCACCGAGGAAACCATGGCTGGGGTAGGCCTCTCGCAAAGTATCCAGAATAATATTTTCGGCTTTTTTATCAATGTCCGTCACCCAGTCATTGGCTGCTTTTGCCTGTACATGCAGGTTTTTTAAACTGTCCGGGTCTAATGGAGAGGCGCCCACATTGGCGGATGCTTGTGCGATAATTTTACCGGCACGGCGTGCGGCGCGCTTGGCTATATTGAGCTGTGCTTGCATATAAAGAAAATCTGTCATTGAGGCTGGAGGAGGGGGCAATAATAACAAATAATGGCCTGTAGTGATTGCTAATTTAACGGTTTTAGGTGAATAGTCTGATTTTTGCATGCTGATTTTTAAAGCCTCCTGATCAGTCGGAATTTCTTTCCTTCTCTGTTAAAATCCGGATCCATTTTATAGGTGTCCATATGGCTGATTTACCCTCCGATGTTGCTAAAAAAACAAATTTTGCTAATGCAGGGTATGACAATATTCGCGTGGTGATGGTGAATACCTCTCATCCAGGTAATATTGGAGCGGCCGCTCGGGCGATTAAAACCATGGGCTTAAAGCGACTTTATCTGGTGGCGCCTCAGGATTTTCCCAGTGATCAGGCTACCTGGCGTTCTTCAGGGGCGACCGATGTGCTTGAAAATGCGGTGGTTACAGAAACCTTTGCCGAAGCCATTGATGACTGTGACCTGATCATTGGTGCCAGTGCCCGCTTGCGCCGCATACCCTGGCCTTTGCTGAATCCCCGGCAATGTGGTGCAACAGTTGCCGTGGAATCCACACGACGCCAGGTGGCCCTGGTATTTGGCCGTGAAGATCGCGGGCTGACCAATGATGAATTGCAGCGCTGCCATTACCATGTGAATATTCCGGCCAATGAAGACTATGGCGTACTTAATGTAGCCGCAGCCATTCAGATTGTAGCTTACGAAATTCGCATGGCCTTGCTGGGGCTGGAAGGTCTTGGTGGGGAAGACGAAACAAACACCACTTGCCATGCGCAATCAGAACAAATGCAGCTGGCTACCGTGCGCTGGGATGAGCGTATGGCAACTTCCCAGGAGCTGGAATATTTTTACCAGCACCTGGAAAAAACCCTGGTGGCTCTGGATTTTCACGACAGAGATAATCCGAGGCAGTTAATGACCCGCTTTCGTCGCCTCTACAACCGCATCCGCCCGGATCATATGGAAATAAATATTCTGCGAGGGATGTTGACGGCAATAAATAAAAAAATTATATAAATCAAATTGTTATATGTTTTCCAGTATTAAGGTTACGGCTTCTCCATTTGACAATTTGGCAATAACCTAGTATTTTAATCAGGTATATCGGCATTGGATACTTTTCACTGTTATTTGCTTGTTATAGGGTGCGAGTATCGAAGCGAGTAAGCATTATAATTAAGCTAAGCATTTAAAACTGCTTAGCTGGTTTTAAGCAATCAAGGCAAGGCAGGGATGCTGAATTTAGGTGCTGCCTTGAACGACCAAGGAGACACCGAGCATGAGACTTACTACAAAAGGGCGCTATGCGGTCACCGCTATGCTGGATTTGGCTTTATATGCCAAGGATACACCCGTCAGTCTTGCGGATATTTCAGCACGACAAAATATTTCGGTCTCGTATCTTGAGCAGCTGTTTTCCAAGCTGCGAAAAAAAGGCTTGGTCAGAAGTGCCCGAGGACCTGGAGGTGGATATCGCTTGAGCCGTACCGAAGACTTTATTTTTGTAATGGAAATTATCGATGCCATTGATGAGTCCATTGACACAACCCGCTGTCAGGGTAAAGGTGATTGTCACGACGGCAAGCAATGCCTTACCCATGAGCTGTGGGAAGACTTGAGTTTGCAAATACGTAAATTTTTATCCGGCATTAGCCTCGGCGAACTGGTTTCTCGAAAAGAGCGGGCTGATGTCTTATTAGGGGCGCGGCAAGAGAAACAGGCGGCTTCCCAGAAAAATACCATACCCGTGGAGTTTCAAGCTGTTTAAGTTTCTTTGAGCTGGTTGAATCTTAAAGTTGAATAAAGAACAGAATATTTTGATAGTGTGTTGGAGAATTAAATGAATCGTCCTGTTTACCTCGATTATGCGGCTACAACGCCGGTAGACCCGCGTGTGGCGAAAAAAATGATCGAATGCCTGGATCTTGAAGGTAATTTTGGTAATCCTGCATCACGTTCACATACTTACGGTTGGTTGGCCGAAGAAGCTGTGGAAACGGCACGGCGTCAGGTGGCGGATTTATTAAATTGTGATCCTCGGGAAATTGTCTGGACATCGGGTGCAACAGAATCCGATAACCTGGCTATAAAGGGTGCTGCCCATTTTTACCAAAAAAAAGGCAAGCACATTATCACCTCTAAAATTGAACACAAAGCCGTTCTGGATACCTGCCGACAACTAGAGCGAGAGGGCTTCGAAGTTACTTATCTTGACCCGGACAAAACCGGTGTTATTAATCCCCGGTCTGTTGCTGACGCCATACGGGAAGACACTGTTCTGGTTTCGATTATGCATGTGAACAACGAAATTGGCTCCATCAATGACATTGCTGCTATTGGCGAAATTACCCGCGCGAAGAAAATTATTTTTCATGTTGATGCCGCACAAAGCGCAGGCAAAATCCCTATAGATCTCGACACTTTGAAAGTTGATTTAATGTCTTTTTCCGGGCATAAAATTTATGGACCAAAAGGCATTGGGGCATTATTCGTGCGACGTAAGCCCCGGGTGCGCATTGAAGCACAAATGCATGGTGGTGGTCACGAAAGAGGCATGCGTTCTGGCACTTTGGCAACGCATCAGATTGTGGCTATGGGCGAGGCCTTCAGAATTGCCAATGAAGAAATGCAACAAGAAAGCAAAAGGTTGGCGGCGCTGAAAGAAAGGCTCTGGAACGGTATTAAAAATTTGGAAGAAGTTTACGTTAATGGCGATCTGAATAATTCCGTACCAGGTATTCTGAATGTGAGTTTTGCCTATGTGGAAGGCGAATCGCTGATTATGGCTTTTAAGGACATGGCGGTGTCTTCCGGCTCTGCCTGTACTTCAGCCAGTCTGGAACCGTCCTATGTCCTTAGAGCGCTTGGATTAAATGATGAAATGGCTCACAGCTCAATTCGTTTTGCAGTTGGGCGTTTTACCACCGAAGCGGATGTTGACCGGGTGTTGGCACAGATTCAGCACGGGGTGGAAAAATTAAGAGAGTTATCTCCACTATGGGACATGTTTAAAGAAGGTATCGATTTGAACAGTGTGCAGTGGGCTGCGCACTAGAGCAGTAAAACTCATTAAGTTTATTAGGTGAACTATCATGGCATATAGCGATAAAGTTTTGGATCACTATGAAAATCCACGTAATGTTGGTGGTATGGATAAAGAATCAAGCAAGGTTGGTACTGGAATGGTGGGTGCCCCTGCCTGTGGTGATGTAATGCGTTTACAAATTGAGGTGGGTGATGACGGCATCATCCAGGATGCAAAATTTAAAACCTACGGTTGTGGTTCCGCTATTGCGTCGAGCTCACTGGTCACAGAATGGGTTAAAGGTAAAACCCTCGATGAGGCCCAGCAAATTAAAAATGCAGAAATTGCTGAAGAGCTGGCTTTGCCACCGGTAAAAATTCATTGTTCGGTTTTGGCCGAAGATGCGATTAAAGCAGCGGTGGAAGATTATCGTAGAAAGCAGCCTTAAGTTTTCAAGAGCAAACTGTTCTATCGAGTTTTTTAGTATTAGCATCAGGAGTAATAAGTCGTGACAATATCTCTTACCCAGGCAGCCGCTGACCATGTAAAACAGTTCATGGAAAACCGGGGTAAAGGTTCGGGTGTTCGCGTTGGTGTTACCACAACCGGGTGCTCTGGTTTAGCTTACGTATTGGAATTTGTTGATACGCCAAATGAAGAAGATACGGTTTTCTCCTGCCGCGATGTCAATATTTTTGTTGACCCTAAAAGCCTGGTTTACCTTGATGGTACAGAAATGGATTATGTAAAACAGGGCTTAAACGAAGGCTTTGAATTTTATAACCCAAACACAAAAGGTACTTGTGGCTGTGGTGAAAGTTTTACAGTTTAGCAGGTAGAGCCGCGCAACAGTTTTTGACAGCTTTTTCTGGAAGTGAGTGTGGACTTAAAACAAAATTATTTTCAGCTCTTTTCTATTCCAGTTTCCTTTGATATTGATCTTGCTGAGCTTAAATCAGCATACCTGGAATTACAGCGTAATCTGCATCCGGATAGATTTGCCCACAGTACTGCCAATGATAAACTGTTATCCATGCAGATGTCGTCCCATGTTAATGAAGCCATGGATGTTTTGCTTTCTCCGGTTCGACGGGCGGCTTATTTGCTGGAGTTACTGGGGCATAGCGTTGATTTCGAGGTGAATATTGCCATGGAGCCTGAATTTCTAATGGAGCAAATGGAATTGCGTGAACTCCTTGAGGCAGTAAAAACCGCTCCTGATCCTGAAGCCTGCTTAAATCAGTTTATGGCCCGTATTGATCAACAGTCGGAAAAACTCTTTACAGAGTTTAATGAAATTTATAATGGCTGTTTGCAGACACAGGCAAAGAAGCGGGCTGATCAATCAACCTTGCTTGAACAAGCAGAAATGTGTGTCAGGAAAATGCAGTTTATGAATAAATTGCAATTAGAAGCAGGTCGGGTTGAAGAAGAGTTGCTTGATTATTAGCTTTACAGTAAAAGTGTTTGCAAAGCAGAGATAACTACTAGTGCAAATAGTGCAAAATTTTTTGAGAATATAAATGGCGTTATTACAAATTTCTGAGCCTGGGCAAAGTAAGGCACCCCACCAGCGCCAATTAGCGGTGGGCATTGATTTAGGTACAACCAACTCCTTAGTGGCTTCTGTTCGTAGCGGCGAACCGTATGTGATCAATGATGGCCAGGGTGACAGCATGTTGCCATCGGTTGTGCGTTATTTAGCGGAAGGCCGTGCAATAGTCGGTGCCCAGGCACTGAGTGCCAGTGCTGAAGACCCCCTCAATACCATTTGCTCGGTGAAGCGCTTGATGGGTCGGGGTGTGGAGGATATTCCTGAAGACTGTCCCTACCGATTCCAGAGCAAGACTTCAGGCATACCTTATTTTGATACCTGTGCCGGCTGTGTCAGTCCGGTAGTAGTGTCCAGTGAAATTTTAAAAGTGCTTAAACAAAGGGCAGAGTCTGCATTAGGTGGCGCTTTGGATGGTGTAGTGATTACTGTGCCTGCTTATTTTGATGATGCTCAGCGCCAGGCTACCAAAGATGCGGCAAAACTTGCTGGACTGGAAGTAAAACGCTTGCTCAATGAACCCACGGCTGCGGCTGTTGCTTATGGCTTGGATCGCAAAGCTGAAGGCGTACATGCCATCTTTGATTTGGGTGGTGGTACTTTTGATATTTCGTTGCTGCAATTGAATCACGGCGTTTTTGAAGTGCTGGCTACCGGTGGTGATTCGGCCCTGGGCGGGGATGATTTTGATCGGGTGTTGGCGCAATGGCTGTTTAAGCAGGCTGATATCCATAAACCAGACGCCAGGCAATACCGGTCTATTTTAAATCAGGCAAAAGCGATAAAAGAGCAACTTGCATCACAAGAGCTTGTCGACATTGTTATTAAACTTGGAGATATTAACTGGCAAGGTTCATTAAGCCGTGAGCAGTTTAATGAATTAGTCGACCCTTTGATTCAGCGCACCATCCGAGCTTGTAAAAAAACCTTGCGCGATGCAGGGCTTGCCACTACTGAGATTGAAGACATCGTCATGGTGGGTGGTTCCACTCGAATGTTACGTGTGCGTGAAAAGGTTGCTGAATTTTTTGGTCAGCAACCCCTCGTTGATATTGATCCCGATAAAGTGGTTGCCTTGGGCGCTGCTATCCAGGCCGATGTGCTGGTTGGCAACAAACCTGATAATAATACCGTTCTGCTTGATGTGATCCCGCTGTCCCTGGGTATTGAAACCATGGGTGGCCTGGCTGAAAAAATTATTCCTCGCAATACCACCATTCCTGTTACGAGAGCCCAGGAGTTTACCACTTTTAAAGATGGTCAGACCGCCATGTCTGTGCACGTGGTGCAAGGTGAAAGAGAGCTGGTGGAAGATTGTCGATCTCTTGCCCGGTTTGAGTTAAAGGGGATTCCGCCAATGGTAGCCGGTGCGGCAAAAATTCGGGTTACTTACCAGGTTGATGCCGATGGTTTACTCAATGTAAGTGCGCAGGAGCTATCAACAGGTGTTGAGACCCGGGTCGAAGTTAAACCATCCTACGGACTAAACGCTGAAGACATTACCCGTATGCTACAAGATTCGTTCAGTACCTCCAGTGAGGATGCTGAAGCAAGAGCTCTGCGGGAAGAAAAGGTGGAGGCCGAGCGGATGATTGAAGCCCTTGGGCTGGCATTGACTCAAGATGGCGAACAATTGCTTGATGATAGTGAAAGGCAAAAGTTACAGGATATGATTGCACAATTACAGACCTTGCATAATGGTACTGACCGACATGCAATCAATGCTGCTGTTAAAAATCTGAATCAGGCAAGCGAAAGTTTCGCTGCTCTGCGGATGAATTCAAGCCTGCAAAAAGCTTTGCGGGGGCGTGCGATTGATGAAATTGACCAGTAAGGTCAGATCACATAAGATTTTTGAGATATGCTGTTATGCCACAAATAATTTTTCTGCCTCATGCGGAGCTCTGCCCGGAAGGTGCTGTTATTGAAGCCAAGCCTGGTGACAACCTGATTGAGCTGGCTTTGGCCCATGATATTGAAATTGAACATGCCTGTGAAATGTCCTGCGCCTGCACCACATGCCATGTTCTGGTGCGTGAAGGCTTTGACTCTTTAGAGGAAAGTGACGAGTTGGAGGATGATTTGCTGGATAAAGCCTGGGGGTTGGAGCCTGATTCCCGTTTAAGCTGTCAGGTGGAAGTGGGGGAAGAAGACTTGGTGATTGAAATTCCAAAGTATACGATTAACCAGGTTTCTGAACAGCATTAGCATCTTAAAAGGAGAATTGACATGCCGCTAAAATGGGTAGATGTGAATGACATAGCCATAGAGCTTGCTGAGCAGCATCCTGAAGTGGATCCTCAGTATGTACGTTTTACTGATTTGCGTGATTGGGTATTAGCCCTTGAGTCATTTGATGACGATCCCGCCCATTGCGGCGAGAAAATTTTGGAAGCTATTCAGGCAGCCTGGATGGATGAGTTGTAAAAATACCAATTGCTGATTTTTTTCAAGCTACAGGAAGTGGTAGCAAACACCTTATAAACAATTAAAAGCAGTAATAAAAAAAGCGCAAAACCTTAGAGATGTTTTGCGCTTTTTTTGCTTGTTGCCTTAGCATCGAGAATGGCCGGTACGAAGACAAACCTAAAAATATAATTAAGCGCCAGATTTAATTCTTCGGGCAGCAGCAAAGCCAAGTAAAGCAAGGCCAAGCAGGCCAAGCGTGCCTGGTTCAGGTACATTGGCGGCGTACTTATTGGCTTTGCCAGTGACTTCTAAAATAGAGTAGCCAAGATAGAAATCGCCTTTAAGTGCTTTAATGGTAATATCTAACAGGCCATCGTTATTTAACGAAGCCCAAGCATGAAAGCCCAAGCCAAGAGTTTCATCGGAGTAGTCAACTTCAATAATTGAATCAATGCCGGGCAACTCAATATGCGCCCATTCTTTTTCAAACGCATCGTTGTCATCATACACACCCAGGGTCAGTGAGTTACCAAAAATAGTGGCGTAATCAATGCCTGGGTCAAAGCCATCATCGGTAATGTCGTGAGTGTATGAGTAGCTGTTACCGGCAGAAAGATAAATATCAGGTGTGAAATCTAATGTATCTGTCCAAGTTACCAGTGTTGCATTTGCCAAGCTTGAGGCAATCAACAGCGCTAATGTCAATGCCAGGTTTTTAGTAGTTAACATGCTTATTCGCTCCCTTTATTTTTAACTTAAAATGATTTTAAAACCATTAAAAAGCAACTCCTTAATGCTTCATACTAAATCCAAGCATAAAATACGCCAGAATTCAACATGCTGAATAATAAGCTTTTTTTTAGCGCCGAGAAATTTTTCAGCTGATTTTGTAAAATAACATGACACTTTTATGAAAAGTGCATCGGAGTCAGCAGCGGTGTCGAAAGACCAGTCTTCAGCGCCTTTGTCCCAGGTGATCAGATCAATAGTGCCGATTTCAATGGGTTCAAAGACTGCGCCCACAACAATAACTGCGCCTTGATACCAAGGCCCGCAATTAATCCTGAGATCGCCTTGGCTTCGGGCGCTGCGGCAAGAATAACCTTTGCTTTGCGTCTTCGCGGTCTATATACGCTGCGACAATTTGTCACACGCGACTTGTTACTTATTCATTTATAGTACAAAAAAACTGATTGTGCTCAGGTAATAAGAAATATTTTAGCATCTTATGGTTTTAAATTTAAAAATCCGGAAGGTATGAAGACATTATGATCAAGATTCTATCTCGCAGTATTATGGGCATATGTTCGCTTCTTTCTCTACCACTATGGGCCGATGGTGGTCAAATAGCAGGTAAGGCCAAACCCGACAGCCATGCCCCTATTGCAGTAATGGGCGAGCACCTTCACAAGCAGGGCGAGTGGATGGTTTCTTACCGCTATATGACGATGAAAATGGAAGACAATCTGCAAGGTGATAAATCCATTTCAGCACAGGAAATTGTCACTTCTCTGGCTAATCCTTTTGCGCCTCCGCCTACTGCCAGGGTTGTTCCTGTGGAGATGACTACCAAGATGCACATGCTTGGGCTGATGTACGCTCCAAGCGATAAATTTACCCTGATGGCGATGATCAATTACCTCGAAAAGGAAATGGATCACCTTACTTTCATGGGCATGACGGGTGCAAATGTCCTGGGTGAATTTACTACCAATACCTCTGGCATGGGTGATACAAAACTATCGGTATTGTGGGGGCTGCTAGATACATCCGGCGAAAAAGCGGGTCATAAAGTCCATCTAAATTTAGGCATTAGTTTACCAACTGGCAGCATCGACGAAGAAGACCAGGTGCTAACGCCCATGGGAGCGCGACCCACTCTGCGTGTGCCTTATGCAATGCAACTGGGTTCCGGTACTTATGATCTTGAGCCAGGCATTACCTATGCAGGTTCTCTTGATCAGCTTGGCTGGGGTGCGCAATACAAAGCGACTATCCGTTTAAGTGAAAACGATGAAGATTACACCCTGGGCGATATCAGCATGCTGACCGGTTGGGGCAGCTATCGTTTTGCCAATTGGATCAGCGCTTCTTTACGGCTTACCCTGCACGATGTAGACCGTATCGATGGCAGCGATCCCCTGATCATGGCCCCGGTACAAACGGCTAACCCTGAAAACTACGGTGGTGAGCGCATTGATTTTGGTGTTGGTATCAACACCGTTACCCATGCAGGTCATCGATTTGCTGTTGAATACGAAACCCCCATTGAGCAAGACGTGAATGGTGTACAAATGGAAATGAAGTCGATGCTGACTTTGGGTTACCAATACGCGTTTTAAAATATAAAAGTGAGTGAATACTCACTAAAACTTCAAAGCCAGTCTATGTTGCCCCATGTTTGCTTGAATGCCTCCACCATCTTCTTTTGACTTGTGGTCGTCTATTTTCTAGCCGCATGCTGAAATTGCCTGAACTTATATGTGGCAAGATTGATGTATATCAAAGAGCAAATTTTTCCGCCATGGATAATGAAAAAAGCAGTGTAAGGTTTTCGCGTGCAATTATTGTGTAGTAAACAGGTAAGTTAGTGCTTAGGTGATTGGTAATGACAAGGGTATTTAACTCCATTTGTCCTTTCTGCGGTGTGGGCTGCGGAATAGGTTTGCGAGTGACTGATAACCATGTGGTCGGTGTTGAGCCGATTGCTCACCACCCGGTCAGCAACGGACAGTTGTGTACCAAGGGTTGGAATACTGAATTTGGCATTGATTCAGGCAATCGACTGACCCAGCCCTTGATTAGGGAGCGGCATGGTTTTCGCCCGGCCAGCTGGGATGAAGCCCTGGATTTGATTGTGGATCAGTTTAAAGTGTTTCTTGAAGACAATGGGCCAGAATCCGTTGGTATTATCAGCAGCGCGCGGGCAAGCAATGAAGACAACTACGCAGCGCAGAAATTTGCCCGTGCCGTATTAAAAACCAATAACGTCGACCACTGTGCCCGTATTTGTCATAGCCCCTCGGTGGCGGGTTTGAAACAAACCCTGGGTTCGGGCGCAATGACTAACCGTATCGAAGACATTGAGCTTGCAGATGTGATAATGGTTTTTGGTTGTGACCCTACAGAAAACCACACCATTATGGGTGGAAGAATTATTCGGGCCAAATTAAACGGGAAAAAACTTATTGTGGTTGACCCGCGAAAAACCCGGCTGGCGAAATTGGCTGATATTCACCTGCAGTTAAAAGTCGGCACCAACATCGCGCTGTTGAACGGACTTATTCATATTATTTTCCAGCAGGGCTGGGAAAACAAAACCTTTCTTCAGCAACACTGTACCAATGTAGACAGTCTTAAAAAACATGTCGCGGATTACTCAGCAGAAAAAGTCAGCCAAATAACCGGTGTCAGTGTTGAACTTCTAAGCGAAGCTGCAAAAATCTATGCTCAGGCGCAGGCTGCCTGGTTAGCTTATGGCATGGGCATTACCCAGTTTGTTTCCGGTACCAACAATGTCATGGCGGTTTCAAATCTGGTTTTGGTATGTGGTCAAATTGGTCGTCCGGGAACCGGCATCAATCCTCTTCGGGGGCAGAATAATGTGCAAGGGGCCTGTGATATGGGTGCCTTGCCTAATGTATACCCTGGTTATCAAGCTGTGGCTGAAACCAGTGTGAGGGAGAAATTTGCCAAGGCATGGCATACACGCGTTGCTGAAAAACCGGGCTTGACATCCATGGGCATGACGAAAGCGGCGCTGGCGGAACAATTCAGAGGCATGATCATTATCGGTGAAGACCCGGTTGTCACCGACCCTGATCAAAACCACGTGGCATCAGCGTTGCAGGCGATGGACTTATTAGTGGTTGTTGAGCTTACGCTGTCGGAAACGGCGAAGTTGGCCGATGTGGTTTTACCTGCGGCATCTTTTGCGGAAAAAGAGGGCACATTCACCAATTGCGAACGCAGGGTTCAACGGGTACATAAAGCCGTGGATCCACCGGGTGAAGCGTTGGCAGATTGGCAAATACTAAACAGGCTAGCTAAAAAATTCGGCAGTGCTTGCCTGGACTGGCCGGACACAGAAACCCTGTTTAACGAAATGGCCAGCCTTACGCCCAGTTATTCAGGTATGACTTACGCACTTCTTGAAAAGCATCAGGGGCTACAGTGGCCGTGTAATGAAAGCGCGCCACTGGGCACACCGATTTTGCATCAACAGGGCTTTGAAGCCATGCCGGACAGGAAAGCCTGTTTGATACCTGTAAATCAGGCAGAAACCGCTGAAATACCAGATCAGGAATACCCTTTTTACCTAACCACTAACCGGCTGCACTTTCACTATGGCTGCGGTTCCATGACACGAAAATCACCTTTATTGGAGAGAGAAACCCCCGACGGTATTTTATTTATGAACCCAGAAGATGGTGAAAAACTGGCGTTGAGAAATCATGCGCCAGTGAGCGTGTCTTCGCGCCGAGGTTATATTGAAACCCGTGTCCTGCTGACCAGCGACATGCCTCCCGGGCTGGTCACCATGCCTTATCATTTTAAAGAAGCACCTTCTAATCAATTGACCAATGATGCGCAGGATCCAGTGACTAAAATGCCAGAATTAAAAGCCTGTGCTGTACGGATAGAAAAGCTCCCTGAAGGCATTCAGCCACGCTCGCTGGAAGACATAAAGTCTCAGAGTGATAAGCAAGCAGCAGAGGTGGGCTATGCAAGCGTTTAAGTTGCAATCGGCCGAGCAGTTGCGGGACTTTCTAGCTACAGACTATAAGCTTTATCAGGTGGTTGCCGACGAAAATAACAATGCTCATTGGGAAGAGGCTAACGAGGAAACAAAGCCGGAGGTCATTACAGAACCTTTGCTTCCGCAAACATCAACAAAATCTTTATTGTTTTCAGAACGGGAATCATTGTTTAATTTTGATGGCGAAAAATTTGTTGCCACCATACCCGCTGGCGAAAAAAAAGTATTTTTTGGAGTTAGGGCTTGCGATTTAGTGGCAATTGGCTATCAGGATAAATTTTTTAAAGCTGACCCCTATTACCAGGCAAGACGCCGCGATACCTTGTTGGTAGGGATGGATTGTATCAAGCCCTGTGCGAACGGGTTTTGTTCCGCCGTGGATGCCGGGCCTGCGGTCAGAGAAAATACAGCAGATTTGATTTTGGTGCCACCCGTAGAGCCGGCAATAATTTCTGCAGCGGATAAAGAGAAAAATCAGTGGTTTTTGGTGGTCGGCAGTGAGCAAGGGCTGGAAGCCTTAAATGGCCTGGCGCTTGAAAAAGCTGATGATAATTGGCAGCAGGTAAGGCAAGCTATAGAGGCGGAAACGATAGCTGCCTTTGGTGACCAAGGGGTTTTTGCCGATGGCATTGCAAAAATAAATCAGAATAAGGTTGAACCTGAAGTGTGGCAGGCAGCAGGCATTCAATGCTTAACCTGTTCAGGCTGTAGCAATGTATGCCCAACCTGCTCATGTTACGCTACCCGTGATGTAGGCTCTGATATTAATGGCAGTGGAATGGCGGCTGAGAGAACGGCAAGTGTGACAGTCAAGGCAATAAAATCAGCAGCCCAGAGTGAGTTTACCCGGGAAAGATTCTGGGATTCCTGTTTGTACGAAGGTTTTCAAAAAGAGGCCAGTGGGAATAACCCCGCAGAAGCTGCGGGGCAAAGGGTTGCTCGCTTTTGGTATCATAAGTTTTCCGAAGATTTTGTCAAAGATTTTGGCCGTTATGGCTGCGTGGGATGTGGGCGCTGTGATCAGGTTTGCCCCGGTGTTATCGGAGCGAAGTCAATCATGACAACCATTGCCAATGACAGTCATGCAAAGAATGAGTCAGCAAAGCGCATAGAGAGTGTATTTGAACCATGATATCTCTTACTCCCGAACCTGTACGTATTGCTGAATGTTATGATGATGGCAAAGATACGCGTCACTATCGGTTTGAAATTATGGCTGAGAATAGTGGTGTTGAACGTATTGCGCCAGGTCAGTTTTTTATGCTTACCGTTCCCGGCCATGGTGAAGCACCATTCACCTATGTATCTTTACCGGATGACGAGGGTTTTTTTAATGCCCTGGTTAGAAAAACCGGTGATTTGACGGCAGCCTTATTTAAAAAAAATACCGGTGATGTTCTGGGTTATCGGGGGGGCTTGGGCGAACCCTGGCCTTTGGCAACACTAAAAAATAAAAATGTCTTGTGCATAGCCGGGGGCTGTGGCTTGGCCCCCATGGCGGCATTAATTGATCGACTTAGTTACCAGCTTAATCATCAATGCAGTGATGAGTCAGTTAATTCGGTGGTCCTGGCTTATGGCAGTAAAAACGTAGATACACAGGTATTGCGACGTGAGCGGGAAAATTGGCAACATGAGCTACCGGTTTTTGAAATACTTGAAAAAACATCAGCGACACAACAGAAAAATACCTGGGTGGGTAATCCCTTAACCCACATAGATAAAATTATTGGTGTAAGCGGTAAGGAACCGGAAGTTGTTATTTGTTGCGGCCCGGAAGTGTTAATGGCAGCGGCTGCCCATAATTTTGTTGCAAGGGGTTTGTCTGCCGAGAATATCTGGCTTTCCTATGAGCGGCGCATGCACTGTGGCGTGGGTTTGTGCGGCCACTGCTATGTAGGACACGAATATGTTTGTACTCAAGGGCCTGTGTTTAATTGGAAACATATTCAGGCTTTGGTAAATACCCAGCCACAGCTAGAGAAGAGCCGCCATACCACTATTCGGCATTGTGGTTATTAAATAGATTTTTCCAGGGTGTTGGGATGATGAGAAGCCTGTTTTTTTATATGCGCAAGATGTATTCCTCTGGATGGTTGGAAAGCATCGAGGTTTTCCTGGCCAAAATATTCAATTTGAGTTTTTATGTTTAAATCTTCGCTCAAATCATAACCTCGTTCGTTTAACCAGCTGGAAAAAGTCTTAGGGTTAAAACCTGATTTAAAAGGCTCGCCAACTAAAGATACGGCATAGTGCAGGCGTCGCGTGTGGCGGTTTTTTTTCCAATTTTCGAAATATCTATCATCAATATAGTCCAGCACAATATCCAGCCTGCCCTTACAATAATTGCCCAAATCATCGAACACATGCTCTATGGCATCAATGCTTAGATAATAAGTAACACCTTGCCAGGTGACAAAAGTTGGCAGATTTGGGTCGAATGTGCTTTTTGAAAGTGCTTCGCTGATAGATGTGGTTTCAAAGTCAATGGGCGTGAGGTGAACATTCTTAGGTAATGTTAGGCCTAATTGCTTAAGTTTTTTTCTTTTTTTTTCTTGAGTAGAAGGAAAGTCCAATTCAAAAACATTTAAATCTTTGAGTAGATCCTGCTTGCGAAAAGCAAAAGAATCCCAGCCCGCACCAAGGATAATGTATTGCTTTACGCCTTGCTTAATACAATTCTCCAGCTGATTTTCTGCATAGCGGGCACGTATTAAAATGTTATTGCCAATTTTGTTTCGGCGTAAAATCTTTTCTGTTAATTTAACAAATAGTTTTCTTTTAAGCGGACGGCGCATCAGCCAGGGCAGGAATTTTTCAGCATAGGGGTCTTTCAGGATATTGTTTTTCGGAGATTGATAGGCAATTGCGCGTATGAAGGTAACAAACAGGGCGGTTTGGCTGTCTAAAATTTTTAACATAATATACCCATAACGATTGAATTTTAGGTGACAAGGGTAGGCATTGATCTTGCACCCTTGCCTGCACGCACTGCCTTACATAGCATAGTGGACTATGCTGCACTATCACACCTTTTGCCAGAAACACAAACCTGTGTACGTCTCACACTCAAGCGCTATGGGTATAGCGGTTCCTTTTCGGCTGAAAATAAGCAATCAAATAGCAGGAACAGTAGGAATGTTTTTTACAAAAGTACCGTCATCGTAGTCTTTACGGAAGCTGCTGATCATATCGTAATCCTGCACATCCCAAGGGTGAAAATCACGGCGATAAAATTGTTTATAATGATCCAGTACCAGGGTAAATAATCCCTGACGACCGAACATAAAAGACAGTCCGCCTTTCCAGGTATTCCAGCTCCAGACCAGGCCGTCTTTACGTAGTAAAGGGAAAATGCGAATAAATATCAGCAGAATGATGGCTGCGGTGGTGATGGCCATGGCTATATTTCTCAGTGTAACACTACCATCTACTGCCTGGTAAACGTCATAGGCAACGCCTTTGTGTTCAATTTCTTCTGCCGCATGCCACAGAAACATGGGTTTGAAATCTTCATGAACAGGTTCAATAAACAGCTCCGGTGTTTTGTACACCTGGTGTGACAAAATAGCCGTGAAGTGCTCAATGGCAATGGTTACGGCCAGAGAGAGCCGGGGCAAAAATCTGTTCAGGGCATGTAGGGCCGCATCCAGAATTTTATTGTCCCGTTCAATGCTCTTATAACCCTGGCGAATAAGTACATCCGCATGCAGATCATGGGCATGGGAATGGTTGCCTTCCTGAGTGGAAAAGCTGTTTATTTCCTGCTGTAGCTTGTCATCATTAATTAAATGGCGGTATACCTGCACGCTGCGAACAAAAAAACTTTCACCCGCTGGAAAGGTGGTAAAAAAAGCATTAAAAAAATGTGTCTTGAAGGGGTTGTTATCAAACCAATATTGGGGTGATGAATCGGTTATATTAAAGGTAACAGCCCGTGGTGTGATTTTATGGGCTGAAGGTTTCAGTGTGGTTTTTTGTTTTCGGGCGGTACTGGAGTCAATGCTCATCGTTAGTCTCCTTATTATCGTAATGTTTGCAATGCCAGTGTTTCCTTAATTGTGCAACATTATTCTTGCTCATGGTAGTAGCTGAATTTATCGCATAAGTTCAGCTACTACCATGAATTTCGTTGTTTTACATGGTTTTTGTCGCTTAAAGCCAGTGAGCGGGTCTGCCTGCCTCAAGGCGCATTGGTAATTTTTTGAAATTAGAATTTAATTTTATATATCAATATGTTGAAAGTTATTTTGGGTTTGATGGCGTGTTCCTGTGAGAGAAAAACAAGTAAATTTTAGCTGTAATTGCAGTAGCCTGCTTCGGTAAATACCTGTCTATTTATTGTTGATGTCTGCCTCCTCGTCTAGCCCTCTGTCCTGTTATAAAGCACAATCAACCCGTGGCAAGTGAACCAGTTCCTGAGATTGGTCTTTATGGGTTCTTCTCTAGTGCTTGCGGCTCGGCTACAATGCGCATTTTCAGCTATCCAATAAAGAAAAGGGAAGGTTTAAAGATGATGAATACTACACAGGTTGTGACACCACTTATGACCAGACTATTGATCCTGGCGCGATTGGCTGCGGTAATGGTGATGTTATTATTTATGGGCTGTGCTTCGGTTGGGTCTGAATTTCCAGACGACCAGGTGAGCGAAATACTCGTTGGCAAAACCACCCAAAAAGAAATTCGTCAGACTTTTGGTGCTCCTTGGCGTGTGGGTTTGGAAAATGGACAGAATACTTGGACCTATGGCCGTTATCGTTATCGCCTGATTGGCAAGGCCAGCACCAAAGATCTGGTAATACGCTTTGGGGCCAATGGCGTGGTTTCCTCTTATGTTTTTAATACCACTGACCATGAGGAATAAATGGTCTGTAGATCTGTGAGTAATTTATCACAGCGCTTTTCACTCACTATGCTCTGCTTTGCCAGGAGTAGAATCTGATATTTGATACTTATGATGTGCTTATTCTCGGTGGTGGTGCTGCAGGGTTGATGTGTGCCATTACCGCAGGCCAACGTGGCCGGCGGGTATTGGTGTTGGAACGTGCCAATAAATCAGGCAAGAAAATTCTTATGTCCGGAGGAGGGCGTTGTAATTTTACCAATTTAAATATTACTCCAGAAAATTTTCTTTCAGCTAACCCGCATTTTTTTAAATCGGCCTTAAGTCGCTATACCCAATGGGACTTCATTGCTCTGGTAGAAAAACATGGCATTGCTTACCACGAAAAGACTTTAGGGCAACTGTTTTGTGATGGCTCGGCAAAACAAATTCTGGCCATGCTGTTAAAGGAATGCGAACAAGCAGGCGTGGAGATAAAAACCCATTGCGAGGTTAGCCAAATTAATCCGGTCAAGGGTGAAAATAGCAGTTCTTTTAATATCGTTAGCAATCAAGGCAACTTCAGCGCAGATTCTTTGGTGGTGGCCACGGGCGGCTTGTCCATTCCCACATTGGGTGGTTCCGGGTTCGGTTATTGCATTGCAGAACAGTTTGGTTTGAATCTGTTACCTAGGCGAGCAGGCCTGGTGCCCTTTACTTTTACCGATACATTTCAGGACATGTTCAGTCGCCTGTCTGGCGTGTCGGTGCTGGTTGGGGTTACAGCTGGTGGCCAAGGTTTTATTGAAAACATGCTTTTTACCCATCGCGGCCTGAGTGGTCCGGCCATATTACAAAGCTCCAGCTATTGGCAGCAAGGGCAGGTTATTACTATTGACCTGTTGCCCAATGAAAATGCTGCAGTATTGCTGGAAGCTTTTAAACAAACTCAGGTCAGAACCAAAAATAACAGCCTGCTTCGCACCTTCCTGATTCAATATTTACCTAAAAAACTCGTGCACGAACTGGAGACACTTTGGTGGCCCGAGTTGGCCAACACCCCGGTAGTGGAAATTGCCAATAAAACCCTGGCCAATATAGCCCGGCAATTAAACAGCTGGACATTAAAACCCGCAGCCACAGAAGGCTACCGCACGGCTGAGGTTACCTTGGGTGGTGTCGATACCGATCAGCTTTCCTCCAGGACCATGGAGTGTAAACAGCAGCCGGGCTTGTATTTTATTGGCGAAGTGGTGGATGTTACCGGGCACTTGGGAGGCTTTAATTTCCAATGGGCCTGGTCATCGGCTTATGTGGCGGGCCTGGTGGTTTAGTTTTGCAGTGATCTTGCGAACGGGTAGAGGCTGTTTTACAATAAAATCCGGGCTATCCACAAGGCAGGAAATAACGTGTCTCGAAGTAGAATGTTGCTTGATCAATGGCAAAAAACCGCAGTAAAAGAGTATTCGGTTCGAGAGTTTACGCTGCCTCTACCCTTGAGCGATGCTGCGCGTATTGAAGCGCTTGCTGAGATGTACCCCGGCCGTACCACAGAACAGATCATTGCTGAGTTATTATCAGTTGCCTTAAAGGATCTGGAAGAGGCGATGCCCTACGTGCAGGGAGAATCCATAATCACAAAGGATGAGTTTGGTGATCCAGTCTACGAAGATGTTGGCCTTACCCCTAAATTTGAAGCCGCAACCCGAAAATATCTTAAACAGTACCGATCAGAGTCGGATTCAGTAGATTAAACCTTACCTATATTAACCACCAGAAAGCACGCGAAATTTTTCAAACCGCTTTTGCCCCCTTTGAATCATTAAAGGGCTGCTCTATTTCAGCGATAAGCTCCTTCCCCTGATTATGGAACTGCTCAAAAATCTATTTTGGTATTTCAAATTAAAAAAATGGCGCTATCTAATGGCCTCACTGTTGCTGGTGCTGGTGGCCCTGCTTAATCTGATACCACCGTGGATAACCGGCGAGATTGTTGATGCCGCCATGGATAAGCGTTTAAGCAGAGATTTTTTGCTCAATAATGTCAGCTTGATTGTAATCATCGCGCTGGTGGTTTATGGGTTACGCTATTTATGGCGGCTGAGCTTGTATTCGGCTTCTTTTCAGTTGGGCGTCTTGTTACGGCGTCGGATTTATGATCATTTAATGCTGCAACCCCCGGCATTTTTCCAGCGTTATAAAACCGGCGACTTAATGGCGCGTGCTACCAATGATGTCAATGCCGTGGAGATGTCGGCGGGAGAGGCGATTCTAGCCCTGGTGGATGGGGTGCTCACCGGCGTTGTGGTGTTGACGGTATTAGTATTTGCTATTGACTGGCGATTAACGCTGGTCGCCTTGCTACACTGGCCATTGATGGCCTATGGTTTTTGGCGCATTAATCAGCGCCTGCACGATGCCTTTATTGAAGCCCAGGCACGTTTCAGTGATCTTAATGATCATGTTCAGGAAAACATTAGCGGTGTTCGCCTGGTTAAAGCCTATGGCCTGGAAGCCCGGTCAATGGAGGAATTTAACGGTGGTGCACAAGCAGCGGCCGATGCCAACCTTGCGGTAGCCATGGCTGAGGCTAAATACGAACCGCTGATTTTTGTCACCATGGGGGCTTCGTTTTTATTGGCTGTGGGCTTCGGGGCATGGTTCGTTGTTCAGCAACAACTGACTATTGGTGATATTACCAAGTTCACCCTTTACTTAGGTTATTTGATCTGGCCGATGTTTGCCTACGGTTGGTTGCTGAATCTTCTGGAGCGAGGCACCGTGGCATATGGGCGTATTCAGGAACTGCTTGATACCGAACCGGCAATTGTTGATGATGGCAGTTTAATACCACAAGGTGAGTTGTCCTTGCGTTGGGAGATTGAAAGCTTCTCGTACCCGCAAAGCCCCAAGCCAGTCCTGAAGAATTTTTCTGGCGAACTAAAGGCTGGGCAAACCCTGGGAATTGTAGGCCCAGTCGGCTCTGGAAAAAGCAGTTTTATTCATCTGCTAACCCGTCAACAGCAGGTAGACAGTGGTGAGATTTATCTGGGAGAACATCCCCTGGCGTATTATCAGTTGCAGGCACTGCGTGCACAATGGCTGGTGGTGCCACAGGAAGCTTTTCTGTTTTCCGCCACCATTGCGGAAAACATTGCCCTGGGCTTCCCTGAGGCCAGTCACGCACAAATAGAACAAGCGGCCACTTTAGCCTGTGTGCATGACGATATTAAAAGCTTTCCTCAGGGGTATCAGACCTTAGTCGGTGAGCGCGGCGTTACTTTATCAGGTGGACAAAAGCAACGGCTCGCCATAGCCCGTGCGTTATTAATTGAGACACCCCTGTTGATTTTAGATGACGCCTTGTCGGCTGTGGATGTGGCCACCGAGCAAAAAATATTGACCTGTCTACGTCAACGGCGCCTGGGTAAAACCACCATCATTGTTTGTCATCGTTTAACGGCCGTGGAGCAGGCCGATAATATTATTGTGTTGCAAGCGGGCACGCCCATTGAAACCGGAACCCATCAACAGCTAATAGCGCAGTCAGGCTGGTATGCCAAAATGTACCAATATCAACAGCTCGAACAAGTTGTAGAGGAGGGACGTTAATGGCAGGTTCTATGGCCACAGCGGCGAAAAAAACCGTAACAAACTCTCTTGCCAAACCTGTTGCAACACCACCGGTGTTTATCCGCCTTATGCGCTACACACTGGCACACTGGCGCTGGTTGATTCAAGGACTGTTGTTTTTAGTCTTGTTTACCGCTGCTGATGTCTTGGGCCCCTTGTTGATCAAAATATTTATTGATGACTACCTGATTCCTGGCGATTGGCGTTGGCAACCGATTGTGTTACTGGTAATGCTCTATGTTATCGCTAATGGTGTGGCAGCGTTATTCGGATATCTTCAGGCGCTTAACTTAAATCAGATTGCCCAGCAGGTAGTGATGACCTTGCGGCAGCAGCTTTTTGCCCATGTGCTGCGCTTACCAGTGAAGCGTTTTGATTACACGCCTCTGGGCAGCCTGATTTCGCGCATTACCAATGACACGGAGGCAGTGAAAGATCTGTTTGTGGGCGTACTGGGTGTTTATGTGCAAAACATTATTCGTGTATTGGGCATATTCATTGCCATGGGCTTATTAAACTGGCGCCTGATGCTTGTCTGCGGGCTGTTCCTGCCCATGGTTATTTTAGTGATGGCCGTGTATCGCAGTTTAAGCACCGCCACTTTTAGAAAAGCCAGGGAGCTGCTCGCCGATATCAATGCCGAGTTAAACGAAACCATTCAGGGCATGCCGGTGGTGCAATTATTTAATCAACAACAACACTATGCAAGAAAATTTCATCACACTACTGAGGAGCATTTTTCTCTGCGGATGAAAACCATGCAATTGGATGCATTGTTATTACGCCCGATGGTGGATTTTCTGTACTTCATGACCCTTGCAGCTTTATTGTATTATTTTGGTATTAGCTTTGCCGGCAGCAATCTTGATGGAAGCACTGCGTCTAACAGTGTGTCAGGCGGAATGCTCAGCGGCATTGAGGTTGGTGTACTCTATGCCTTTGTGAATTATCTTGGCCGTTTTACCGAACCTTTAATTGAAATGACCCAGCGTTTAAGTCTGTTTCAACAAGCCATTGTATCGGCAGGGCGAGTATTTCAATGGCTGGATGAACCTGTAGAACAGAATGAACAGAAGCAATCTGTGAAGATCAGCGCAGGTGAAATTCAATTCAGCGATGTGAGTTTCAGTTACGACGGTAAGAACGAGGTGCTAAGGAATATTGATATTAGCCTGCCTGCAGGTAGCTTTGTCGGTATTGTTGGTCATACCGGCAGCGGCAAAAGCACCCTGGCAAGTTTGTTAATGCGTTTCTATCCACTTACCCAAGGTGTTATTTATATTGATGGCCAAAGACTGGATAGCATTCCCATACCTGAGCTCAGAAAACACCTGGCCCTGGTGCAGCAGGACAGCTTTATTTTTTCAGGAACTGTTGCAGAAAATATTACGATTGGACGTCCGCTTGGCTTAGATCAAATTGCGCAAGCAGCAAAAAAGGTTGGTCTGCATGATTATATTGCGTCCCTCCCGGATGCTTATCAAACGTTGCTGGCAGAAAGGGGCAGTAATTTATCCCTTGGTCAACGGCAATTACTGTCACTGGCCCGGGCTATTGCCGGAGAACCGAAAATTCTGATTCTTGATGAGGCTACGGCCAACGTTGACTCTGAAACCGAGGCTCAGGTGCAACAGGCTTTGCTGAATTTAAAAGGTGAGATCACCCTGGTTACCATTGCTCACCGACTTTCAACCGTAACCCAGGCCGATCAGATTATTGTGTTGCACCAAGGGGAAATTAAACAACAGGGTACACATAATGAATTGCTCAGCTACGAAGGTTTATATCAGCACATGTACCAATTGCAAATTACCAGGGTAGATTAATTGATTGGCAATGCCTTGATTTGCACTTTATTATGCTTCAACAGCGCTTAAACCAATACCATTTCTTAAACTCTTATAAATGTTGAAACCTATGGCAAATATTAACGATAAAAAAACCGTATTGATTACCGGCGCATCAGCCGGCATAGGCAAAGCCTTTGCTGAACAGTTTGCCCAGCAAGGCTGGAACTTGGTGATTACTGCCCGCAGAGAGCCACAACTGCAAGCCTTGGCACAAACCCTTGAGCAGCAGTATGGCTGCAAGATAACAGTCATTCCTGCCGACATGGCTGATCCTGCAGCCCCCCAATACCTTTATGACAAGATTGAGTCTCAAGGTATTCATATTGATGGCCTGGTTAACAATGCCGGTTACGGAGTGCCCGGTTATTATGTGAATACAAGTTGGCAACAACAGCAAGACTTTATTCAGGTATTGGTTACATCAGTGGCACACCTTTGCCATCTTTTTTTGCCAGGCATGATTGAGCACAATTACGGTCGCATTATTAATGTGTCATCGATCAATGGCTTATTGCCTTGCTCGCCGGGCCAGTCGCTGTATGCCGGTGCCAAGTCTTTTGTTGTTGGCCTTGCCCATACCTTGCAAGCGGAAGCGGGTGATAAAGGGGTAAACGTGTGTGCCTTATGTCCTGGCTTAACCTATAGCGAATTTCACGATGTCACGGGTACCCGTGATATGGTGAGTAAAGTGCCCAAGAGCCAATGGCTGGATGCTGAAACTGTTGCCCGTGCCGCTTATAAGGCGGTGATGAAGGGCGAGCTTATTTGCATAACCGGCAGGTCTTCAAAAATAGCCGCCTTAATGAGCCGATTATTACCACGAAAACTGATGGTTAAAATCATGCAGAAACAGTCAAAAAAAATCCGCAAAACTGAAGTGGCATGAAAGCCAATGTGCACCAGGTGCATCATTTAGCGCTATTATTGGGTTTATGGTGCTGGAGTCTGCCAACCCTGAGTTGGGCTGAGCAATTTTGCTTTTTAATGGCCGAAAATTATTATGAACAGCTGTATTGTGAAGTGAAAGCCAAGGGCCACGGCGGAAGCCTGCCAGCATTTTATGATTTTAGAAAAAATGAGCCCTTAACCCAGGCGCTGATTCTGAAACGACCCGCTGCTAATCTCGGCGTTGATGTCTCTATGCCGAAGAAAAGCGTCGCCACACTTCAGCCGGTTCTGGATACTGCGCCGCCGCAGCCAGTAACACAAAGCACTCAGGCAGTGGCGCTTGGGCAGGCTGTTCGCACCATGGGTACTCATGGTGGCAATGCCTTGCTTGCTTGCTCGCTAAAGGGTGTAAGCATTGAATGTGGGGCTGAAAAATATCAGCTCATGGGGAATAAAAGCAATCACCATTTAGCCGAAGATGCTTTGGATGTTAATAATCAATTAGCTATTCAGGCCTATATACCTCAGCAACATAGCGGCGGCAGTTTAGATGCTTATCTACTAACAGCTTATCAGCGTTACATTACAAAAATGCTTGAAATTGGTTTGGGCGCGGCCACTCTTAGTTACCCTAAATTTAGCTATTTGTTTGATGATATGGTGTCCAACGGGGTTGATTTTTCCGGTCGTTTTGAAATCATGTACAGTTTTTTAAAGAAGGACAAACTCCATATCAGCGTTAGTGAGTCTATACCCACAGATGTGAATGTCTCACTGGAAAATTGTATGCTGTTAGGTAGCGATATTATTGCTTGCTCCAGTGATACCAAGAATTATCTTTATGTCTCTGTGGTAAAGGGGGCATAGCGGTAAGGAATTTTCTGATCAAGCCAAGCAGGCAAGCAAGACACAATTGGTGGGATAGACATTTATATGGTCTTTTTGCATACAGCGGTTTGTTGCTGTAGTCAAAGGGGTAGCAACGGCCTGCGTACTGGCCATCGCCGTTTTGGTCTTCGCTATTAACCCGGCAGTGATGATTGTTGGCTTAACAGTATGATGCAGGGATGCAAGCCCATTAAAATCAAGGATTTCACATAATTCCGCCCGATTTTAAGAGGCGACGATTAGACGGTTAAATAGGTCAGGAAGACCTATTTAACCGCCAGTTTAATAAGATCAGGAGTTTATTCGTTGGTACTCATGCATGCTTCAATATAGGCTGCTTGCTCCTCGGCAGGGACTTCCTCTTGAATAGCAAGTTGAAGACATTCTTCTCGGCTTAAGGGCATCACTTCTTCCTGAGCATAACCTTCTTCTTCATATCCTGTGTCCTCACTTTCGTCATCTTGAGCATAGGCCGTGCTGAAGGTTAAAAAGAAGGCAATAACAATATAAAGTGGGAAGGTTTTGAAATTTATCTTTTTCATGAATACTCCAAGGTGTAACAACACCCAATTTTTGGTTGATAATCAAAGGTTAGCCAAGCTTGGGTTAAGTGAGGATGAATTAATCAGAGCTTTCTTTGGCTTGTCTTAAGTTTTGCGATAGCTTACTCCTGTTAAGACTGATCCCATCTCTCATTTTAAGTCCGCCCGATAGGTTGTACTAATTGAAATTATCAGTCCATCAAAAAATTTTTAGTTTCACGGACAAAATTTTTTTATATGATGGGCTCTATTTGCCCGAGATTGCACTCGTATGGATATTGAACTGCTTAAAACTTTTTTGGAAGTGAGTAAGACTCGGCACTTTGGCCGTGCTGCCGAAAATCTATTTCTGACGCCAGCGGCGGTGAGTGCCAGAATACGGCTGCTTGAGTCGATGCTGGGCGCCCGAGTTCTTAGCCGTAACCGCAATAATATACAGTTAACAGTCGAGGGGGAGCGTTTGCTGCCCCATTGCGAGACCATGCTGCTGGCCTGGTCTCGCGCCAGGCAAGAAGTGGCACTTCGACCCGAGCAATCGAGTCAATTGAGCTTGGGAGCAACCTATGGTTTATGGAGCTATGCCTTGCAGGAGCAGTGGCAGGTGATTCATAAAACCATGCCGGAATTGGCTTTACGTGCTGAGGCTCATCCGCACAACTATTTAGTGGAAATGCTCAGGAATCGCACCTTGGATATGGCGCTGTTGTACGAACCGGTTTCTGTCAATGAACTGCTCAGCTGTAAAATAGGGCGTATCCAATTACTGCTAACCACCTCCTTGCAGGACGCAACACACAAAAATATTCGCAAGCACCCATATGTCTACGTGGATTGGGGCACCGCCTTTGAACTGTTTCATGCCAAAAAATTTAACTCAATGGTCAATACTGTACTGCATACGAATATGAGCAGTGTGGCATTACATTTTATTTTGCAGAATCCGGCATCAGCTTTCCTGCCAGTATCCCCTGAATGTAAGAGCAGCCCTGGTTTTCAGGGAGGCTCTGTGCAGTTAAAAGTAGTAGACGACGCCCCGCAGTTTGAGCGTTCTTTGTATGCTACCTACCACAGCTGCTCTGATAAACAGGCGGTGATTAAAAAAGTGATAGCGTTATTAGCCGAACTGCCCTATTGATATCAGGGCTGAGTTAATTTTTAGCAGCCTTAAAAGGTGGTTGAGGCTTGGAGCAATGCAGTGGAAGAATATTTAAGGATGTAAAACGAGCAATAAACTTGTTTTATTTGATATTACAGGCATTAGCAGAATGAGTTTTAGGCTTAAGGGCAGTATTGCAAAATACCATTCAAATAATGATACTATGCCGTCCAATATATCAGTGAGCTCCAGATGCATTTAAAAATAAATGTATTCAGGGTCGATTAGAGTTTTTTTATGAGTATTACAAAAGACAGCGTTGTACAGTTTCATTACCGTTTGAAAGACGAAGCCGGTGAATTGATTGAGTCATCAGCAGATGGTGAGCCTATGGCTTATTTGCACGGTCATGGCAATATTATTGTGGGCTTGGAAAAAGCCATGGCAGGTAAGGCTGCCGGGGATAGCTTCACTGCTACCATTGAGCCTTCGGAAGCCTACGGCCCACTGCGTGAAAATGCGATTCAGCGGGTTCCCATAAAGCACTTGCAAGGCGCGAAGAAAAAGAAGTTGCAGCCCGGCATGACCGTTTGGCTGGGTACGGATCAAGGTGATCGCCAGGTTACGGTGGTGAAGGTTGGAAAATTCTCCGCAGATGTGGACAGCAACCACCCTTTAGCTGGTAAAAGCCTGACCTTTGAGGTTGATGTGATAGAGGTTCGTGATGCCACCGCTGAAGAAAAAAGCCATGGCCATGCACATGGGGCCGGCGGCCACCATCACTGACAGGTTAAGACCGGAAAAGCAGCGCGATGATTTTCTAGGTGTCGTGTTGAACATGTTTAATGCAAGAACCTGCCCCGCCGGACATTTTCCAGGATTGATCGCGAAAGAATAAACAGGTTTTGTCTTCAATGTTCGATCTTGCTTGATCGGCCATTAATGATCTCTGCTTGTGATACCGCTGTTACGTTGTTTCAGTTTTCAGTGCGCTGGCTTTTTCTTTGGCAGCTTGGGCTTTTTCCAAGGTGTTTTTCGGTATCAGGCTCAGCAGAGTCCAGCCTGCGGCAATGGGAGGTTCGTGCTCTTTCTCAAAAACATGAAGCTCCTCGTTTGGATCGATAGCGCAAAGAACAATGGACTTGCCTTCGTACTGGTCAAAGTACTCCTTAGCGCCAAAAGCTTCGGAAAGCTGGGTTGCTTTGATTTCGCCGCCCTGGCCAATCAGGCTGGAAAGTTTTTCCAGGGTTTCTGTTTCAGAAAAAAGTCGCTTGCTGCGAAAATGAGGTGTCATGTCGCTGCCGGGTGTGCTGTTTTTATCTTCTGTGTGCCTGACGGCATAAACGTTTTTCTGGCCCACGCCCCGCGAAAAATTTGCGCAGACCAAAGCATTTAAAGCTGGTCGCCAGGATAAAGCAAATACTTTGCCGACACCCACCATATCAAGATAAGTATCTGCGTGGGTAGATAAGGGATGACCGTAATAAGTCCCTAGTCCTGCCATACGAGCCGTTTGGATGTCTTTCCAGTTGTTATCAGCAATTGTTATCCGGTAACCCAGGTTAGACAAAGCCAATCCCAGTGCTCTTGAAAAACTGTTGGCCCCGACGATGAGTATGCCTCGAGGCTTTTCTTCGGCTACTTTAAGAAGTTTGGCCAAGGGGCGAGAAGTCAGGCTTTGTAGTAAAACCGTTGCAATGATAACCAGGAAAGTAAGTGAGGCAACGGTTTCGGCCTCTGGGAAGCCCATTTCGGTGAGCTTAATCGCGAACAGCGATGAAATAGCCGCAGCAACGATGCCTCGGGGGGCGATCCAGCTGATAAGGGTTTTTTCACGCCAGCCAAGGTCTGAGCCGATTGAAACGGCCCAGACCATAAAGGGGCGCGCGGCTAAAACAATAGCGACGGCTCCAGCGCTCATCCAACCCAGAGCCACAATATTGCCCAGGTTCAAGCGTGCCGCCAATAAAATAAACAGCAAGGATACTACTAGAATAGAAAGGCTCTCTTTGAAATCAAGAATGTCATCGATTTTAAGATTTTTAGTGTTTGCTAACCATATGCCCATCACCGTTACGGCTAACAAACCTGATTCGTGAGCCAAGGTGTTGCTACACGTAAACACAATGACCACCACGGTAAAGGTGAATACATTGCGTAAGAATCCGGGTATCCACTGATGGCTTAACATAAGAGACATAAAGAGTGCGCTCGCAGCCCCAATGCCGGCACCCACGATAATAATTTCGCCAAAAAGAAAGATCGAGCTTCCTGCTGCTTGGGAAACAATGTATTCGTAAACAAGCACTGTCAGTAAAGCACCAATTGGATCGATCAGGATGCCTTCCCACCGCAAAATATTACTGATGGAAGGTATGGGTTTAACGCTCCTGAGCAATGGTGTGACCACAGTCGGCCCAGTCACCACGACTAGGGCGCCAAAGAGAATCGACATTTCCAGGGATTGTTTCAAAAGCAGCCAAACACCAAGGCTGATTAAACCCCAATTCAGCAGGGCTCCCCAGCTGACCAAGTTTGTGACCAGTCGTCCGTGTCCCTTAATGTCTTTAAACTTCAAAGTCAAAGCGCCCTCAAAAAGCACAATGGCAACACCTAAAGAAATAATTGGGAAGAGCAGAGAGCCAAATTGAACGTCTGGATTGATAATACCAAAAACAGGCCCGGCTAAAATGCCGAAAAGAAGTAAAAATAGAATTGACGGTGCGCGGAAAAACCAAGCCAGCCACTGAGCTGATATACCTAACAAAAACACCAGAGCAATGGCTAAATTAAATGATTCATTCATGTGTTATTGACCGTTTAATCCTGAGCAGTAGAGCTTGACTTGCTTTCAGGTCGTGCGCTGAAAAATACTTAATAAAGTGCGCTGTTTTGCTTATATTCGAAGCACTTGCACTTTTCTGCTGAACAAAAGTTGGTGTTTGCCCTGTCGGCTGTTAAAAAGTGTTATCAATTGTTCGTTACACAATAACATATTTTTTTGTGGCGACAGGTTTAGGCAGTTATATTTTATCCCTTGCTTGCGATAAAAGTAATTGTAGTTTGTGCTAGGGATAGCATTAAATTTCTTTAAGAATAGCAGCGCGTACACAACTTAATACTCCACTGGAGTGGCTGAGTCCTTTCTGTTCGTTGAGAAAATTTTTAACCCCTTGGTAAGAAAAAGGTTCTTCGTTGAGGTTGGTTTGTATTAACAAGGCATCTTCAATATCGGCGCGTTCGGCCTCGCTCAGAGGCAGGGCTTCTGCAAGCTCCAATTCACCATTCTTAATTAACCTGGTTAAATGTTTATACACAGTGTGTTCTGGAAGCTTGCGTTGTTGGGCAATGGCTGCGGGTGCCATACCGGCACGGCATAAGGCCTGTATTTCATCCTGCTCTATTTGGTTTTGTTGCCGGTCGGCATTGCTGTTGTTTGGCGTGCCATGTTCATAATTACTGATAACTTTTAAAAACGCACTGCCGTATTTTTCCAGCTTGCTGGTGCCAACACCGCTGATTTGTAGCAGTTGTGCCTCAGTGAGCGGACGGTAATGGAGCATTTCCATAAGCGTGGCATCGTGAAAAATAACGTAGGGCGGCACGCCGTTTTCATCGGCCATGGTTTTGCGGCAGCTGCGCAGAGCTTCCCATAAGGCTTGATCAGCCTTGGCCACCTGACGTTGTTCACGGGGCTGTTTCTCAATGATTTCTTTTACATCACGGCGTAAAAAAATGCTGGCTTCACCTTTTAACAGTGGCCGACATTTTTCAGTTAAATTCAAGCCGCCATAGTTGGCCATGTCGACACTCAGATAAGCCCGCGCTACTAATTGTCGAAACACCGAGCGCCATTGAGTAGCGTCCAGTTCGTTACCAATATTAAAGGTAGATATTTTATTGTGGCCGTGCTGTTTTATTTTATCAGAGTCTGTACCGAGTAAAACATCGATTAAATGATTAACGCCAAAGCGTTGGCCGGTTCGGTAAACGCAGGAAAGGGCTTTTTGCGCGGCCTGGGTACCGTCCCAGGTTTCAACTGGATTCAGGCAGGCGTCGCAGTTCCCGCAGTGTTCGTTAGAATCGTCACCAAAATAATGCAGCAGGGCGTGACGTCGGCAACTGGTGATTTCACACAAGCCCAGCATGGCGTCAAGTTTGTGGCGCTCAAAGCGTTTGTGTTCTTCATTTCCCTGGGAGCTGTCCAACATTTGGCGCAACTTGATAACATCCTGTAAGCCATAGGCCATCCATGCGGTGGCGGCCTGGCCATCCCGGCCTGCGCGACCGGTTTCCTGATAGTAAGCTTCCAGACTTTTAGGTAAATCAAGGTGGGCAATAAAGCGTACGTCGGGTTTGTCGATACCCATGCCGAAGGCAATAGTGGCAACAATGATTATGCCGTCTTCACGTAAGAATCGCTGCTGGTTTCGTTGCCTTTCTTCGCCGGATAGTCCGGCATGATAGGGTAGCGCATTAAAGCCTTGTTCTTGCAGCCACGCAGCGGTGGTGTCCACTTTGTTACGCGACAGGCAATAAACAATCCCGGCATCGCCTTCATGCTCCCGGCGCAGAAAACGCAGCAATTGTTGGCGTGGATTCTGCTTTTGAGTAATGCGGTATTGAATATTAGGGCGGTCGAAGCTGCAAATAAAGTGCCGCGCATTGCTGAGGTTAAGGCGCTGGGCAATATCATTACGAGTACGTTCATCGGCAGTGGCCGTTAGCGCAATCCGGGGGATGTCAGGGAAATGGCGGTGCAGTAAATCAAGTTGTAAATAATCAGCTCTAAAATCATGACCCCATTGTGAAACGCAGTGGGCTTCATCAATGGCAAACAAAGCCAGGGTGACCTGGTGGAGCAAGTCCAGGGTGGCGGGCTGGGTCAGCCTTTCAGGGGCGATATAGAGTAAATCCAGTTTATTGTTAAGCAGCGCCTGTTCAATTTCACTGGCCTGCTGCCAGTTCAAGCTGGAGTTCAAAAACGCGGCCCGTACACCTAGCTGTGTCAGGGCATCCACTTGGTCTTGCATCAACGCGATTAGCGGGGAAATAACGATACCAACACCCTCTCGTACCAGTGCGGGTATCTGGTAGCACAGGGATTTACCACCACCGGTGGGCATCAGTACCAGGGCATCGTTACCCGCGACAATTTCATTAATAACGTCACGTTGTGGATCGCGAAATTGATCGTAACCGAAGGTTTGCTGGAGAATGTCGAGGGGTGTTGATGCCATGACGGCATTATAGAGATAAATGCTTGGCGGTGTCAGTCTTAAACCAATGTGCTTGTTGTTTAGTTGATAAAAGTGGGGCTTGTTGCTGATCAGCTGAGCATTAGCCAGACTCAGGCTCAAGGTGGTTCCGTCGCTTTCAAGGTGTCCATGATGAACAAAAAACAAGCAAGAAAGCAATATCCTGGAGCTTTCAAAGAGGAGGCGGTGGCGATGTTGTGTCGGGTGATGCGGGTTAGCTGCTCAGCGAAGTGTCCATTTTTACTTGATCACTTCAACCAAAGCTGATCATCCTCCCACTCAAACAAGTGTAAGCGCGACATTCTCTTGGCCTTTTATAATTTTAATATAAGCCAGGTTTAGCAGAAATTTTATTGCCCATACTAACTGAAAAACCACCGTATAACCGGCAAACGCCGGTAAAAATACCTGGCAGAATCCCAATGATCAATATGGCGTAATATTTTATAATTCTCATCAAAATGCAATTCGCTCATCCCAGAAAACTGTAATTTCCCTAAAAAACGATTTTTAGCAGAAAAGTCCCAGCGAATAAAACACAATTGCTGATCCCAGGCTGTATGGCTGACATCAAAACGCGGGTTCTCCAAAGCCCTGGCTGTTTTAAGCAGCATGTCTTTGTATGCCACAATACCAAAAGTATGATGAAAGGGATCAAGAAACTCCACTTTTTCGCTGACAATATCTTCAACAGAGGAAATTTCACTTTCAATCTGGTTAAATAAACGTATGTAACGCTCTAAAACTTGCTCCGCCTGCTTGATCATTAGCTTCTCGAATTGATAAAAGTTATTTTTTATTAACTTTTTTAGCCGTACCCTTAGCCACCAAGGGAAAATAACAACGATAAGGCGAGACTCGCAACAGGCCCATCAGGTTTGCAAAAAGCCATGGAAAACGAATTTCAAATTTATTTTTGCTCATCCCTTTTATAATATAGTTAGCCGCAGCTTCGGCGGTAACCAAAAATGGCATCGGAAATTTATTTTTATCCGTCAACGGGGTTTTGACAAAACCAGGATTAACTACCTGCAGCTTAATACCGCTACCATCCAGATCAAGCCTTAATGCCTCACATAAATTAATCAGCGCCGCCTTGGAAGCACCATAACCTGCTGAGTCAGGCAAGCCACGATACCCCGCCAAAGAGGCAACCACTGCAATTTGTCCTTGTTGCTTATCCAGCATATAAGACAACACTTCTTCAAGGCAGTAACAAACACCCAATACATTTAAGTCTAACAAATTTTTTATATCTTGCGATCTAAAATCATCAGCGGGGGTTGGTATATGCGTCCCGGCATTTAATACCACTTGACCAACGGAGCCCATTACAACCGTTATCTGATTAAACACTCTTTTGCAGGCTTGCTGGTCGGTAACGTCCAGAGGAAAAGCTAGACACTTTCCCGCTAACGGCTGGGTTTCTTGGCACAATGCTTTCAGCTCCTCTTCATTTCTAGCACTGACAGCAACGATATATCCTTGACGAGCAAACTCAAGCGCCAAAGCACGACCAATGCCTTTGCTGGCACCTGTTATCCATACGGCTTGATCTTTATTTGGTGAGATTTGCTTTAAATTGTTGTGCATTGTTTATCTCGGTAACGGGTAAAATAAAATATATTCTATTGGCGCAAGAATTTTTTTCAGTCTTGACGGCAGTTATCACAGATAAACTCCAAGGGCACGCCGTCTTTTCCCTTGAATTTTAGTTTGACCCAACGGCCCTTTGTATCGTACCAAACATCCGTGTCTCTAAGCTGCCCAGTATAACGATAACGAGAAGCCAGAGTTTCACCTTGACTGGTTTTAACGCTTTCTTGGCCCAGCAGTTTGATGTCTACCTGGTTTTCTTTGCCTGAAATAGTATTTAAAACTTTATTCCAATTGACTACATCAGCATTGTAATGATGGGTAGTGGGTATGGGCAAAGCCGCTGCAATGTCACCACTAGGGCCACTGCCCACCAACACGCCATCAATATTTTTTATATTCAGAGTTGTAGTTGAACCATTGTCATTGATATTAACAGTTAAGGACTCCATGGTATTACCTTGCCAACGTTCCGTTGACTTATATTCGTAGGTATAATTTATAAGCCATAAAAACTTTATCCCCAGATTCATTTGGGCATGGACCTCGGTACGCCCCTCTGATTTTTCAAAACGTGTCGTGTAGTCACCAATGACCTTATCATTACAATAAATTAAAAATCGGATTTCATCTCCATACAGAGCCTGCCAATCCTTAGCGACTACGGCATGGTAAGGAGACAATAATAGAATGATGAAAAATAATGCCAGCAGGGTTTTTTGAACATGCATTTAATTTACTACCTGCTTAGCCTGTGGATTAACTTTTTCAAAAAAAATGGTCACTGTGCCTATGTTTAAACCCCATTTAGATACGACAGCCCGGTTTATCAATACATTGTCGGATTGCAAAAACATCCAATCATCAAATTTTACTTTAAGCTGTCGACCCGCAATGGGTAGCTTCATCACATATTGCCAGTTTAGAGCATTACCCTTAGCTACGCCTGTCGCTGAACCGAGTATGTCCTGAGCTGTGCCTTCATAAACACCCGCATCGACGATTTTTATTTTCCAGACCCGATTACTTTGTTCACCATCAAAATAATCAAAATCTTCATTTAACACAAATAAATCATCGTCAAAGTAACCATCTATATTTACTTTGAATTGTCTGCGAAGATTGCCAAACCTGTCTTCAAAAATACCCCAGGCTTTAGTTTCACCGAGAAAATACTCTTCAAGTACGAACTTATTTTTATTGCTATCAAAATCTGTTATTTTCATTTCATAGCATCCGCTTAATACAACGGTCATAAGAAACAGGCTTAAATAAGGCGATAAATGACGCTTGTTCACAATCAAATACACTCCTGTTCATTAACAAAGCTTTATTAGTAAAAAATCCTTTTGATTCGGTCACAAGATTTCCAAATACCATGTCTATTGCTACGTAATGGATACAAAAACAGATCACCTGCTGATAGGAAAATTAAAAATTTTCAGGGGTTCCCCAGCGCCCCGGTTCTGCTGTTTAAACGCGCCTGGATCCCTTTGTGTTGAAGCCTGCCCAAGGGGAAATTCCAGACCATGACGATGGCTAAAATTTTCAATAAGCAGGGAAGCCAGGCATAAATCATTGCCATCGCAAAAATCGTCTGTACGCTTTGGTTTCCTGGCGTTTGTCCTGCTGTATCGTCCCAGCCAAACAAGCCCAGTAATCCAGTACTGATGCCCACAGCCAAGCCCAGCGCCATTTTTACAGTTAGACTTGCTCCGGCAAAATACACAGCCGGGCGCTCTTGGCGAAAGCGGAAGCGGTCCCAGTCCACCACATCGGCCTGGATAGCCGGCGGCAACGCCAGATCGGCCCCCAACGCTAAGCCGGTCAACAGGCAAACCACTACAAACCATCCCTGATCGCCCGCACCTAACAAGGGCACCCAGGCAAAAACAAAGACCGCGCTTAACATCGACACACACCATAAACGGTGCTTGCTAAAATAACGCCCCAACCACATTACCAAAGGCATAGCTAGTATTGCTGACAGAAAATAAGCCAGCAAAAACAGCGGCCGCTCATCAGCGGACACCCCCAAAACTTCGGTGATAAACAAAGGGAAAAGCACGGCAGGCAAGCCATTTGCAATACCGTTTACCCCCCAAGCAGCAAGCAGCCTGAGAAACATTTTATTGCTTAATAGTGTGCGCCATTGTATTTTTTCTACTGCTTTACTTATCTTTTCTGCTTCAGGCACATAACGCCACATAACACTGAAGCTGGCAACGCCCACGATTAAAGTTATTACAGCAAGACTGCTCATCCTTTGGCTGTCATCCTGGCCCAACATCACCCCCACGGCTGGCAACGCGGCTGACAAAACCAAACCCAGCAAACCAAACAGTTCACGGTAACTGCTTAGGTGTAAACGTTCGAGGTAGTGAGGACTCAGGTCCACTATCCATGCTGTGTAGGGTATTTGCACCAGCGTCCAGCCCAAATACAGCAACATACTCCAGCCAAATAACCAGGCGGCACCTGCTTCGCTGGAAGGGTTGAACAGGGCGATCAATGCCGGAGACAGCAATATACCGCCCAACAACATCCATCCCTTGCGCCTTCCTAGCGGCCCTACTGGCCGATCACAAATTTGCCCCGCGACGACATCAGTAAAGACATCAAAAAAACGCGCCGTCATTAGCAGCACGCCGATAGCTGTCAACCCTAACGTCGTGTTCTCAGCATAAAAAGTTGGCAATAAAATATAAACCGGTAAAGTCGGTAGTGCCATGGCAACCGCAGGAAGGGAGTAGGCAACGATAACTCGCCGGGATAAATTCTCACTCACTCATTTATAATCCGATAGAAGCGTACATCGATGGTTCCGGCTTTGAAACCACTTTGGCAATAAGCCAGGTAGTAACGCCACAATCGCTTAAAACGTTGATTAAATCCTTGTGCGGCGATTTCTGGCCAGGCCTGTTCAAAATTCTTCGCCCAATATTGCAGAGTTTTAGCATAATCAAGACCAAAACTTTGCTCCTCACTGAGGCTCAAACCTGCTTTGCCAATTTGCTCTCGCATGACCATCGGTGACGGCAACATACCGCCGGGAAAAATATAACGCTGAATAAAATCCGGGGTACGCCTATATTCTGGAAAAATTTCATCATCAATGGTAATCACCTGAATTACCGCAATACCCCCTGGTTTCAGGCACTTTTTCAGCGTTGAGAAATAGGTTGGCCAGTAAGCTTCGCCCACGGCTTCCAGCATTTCGATTGATGCAATACGATCGTAAGCATGTTCTTTATCACTAAGGTCACGGTAGTCTGTTAATGAAAAATTCAGTTTTTCATTCGGTATTTCAGCCATTCGGTTTTTAGCCCAGGCCAGTTGCTTCTCAGATAAGGTAATGGCATCCAGCGTAACATCGTGCTCAGTGAGTAAGGTTTCCGCAAAGCCTCCCCAACCGCAGCCTATTTCCAAAACCTTCTGTTTCGCTTGAGGATCCAACAATTCAATAATTCTACGGTATTTATTCTGCTGAGCAGCCTCAAGGGATTCGTTTTCATCACTAAACAGGGCCGAAGAATAACTCATGGTTCGATCAAGCCAGAGGCGGTAGAAATCATTGCCTAAGTCATAGTGAAAGGCAATATTCTTTTTGCTCCCGGCCCTGGTATTCTGATTTAAGCGGTGATGTAATTTGCTGAGCCCTTTAAAAACCATATTGCCTTTTAAAGCCATTTTTATGCTGCTGCGGTTTTTTAACGCCCAATCAGTAACCAGGTCAAGGTCTGAGGTGTCCCAATCTCCTGCAACATAGGCTTCGGACAAGCCCACCATGCCACCGTGCAAGCCGCTTAATAATGCTTTTAAACGAATCACTTTTACCTGTGGCACTGGGTATGCAGTATTTTTAACCCCCGCGCGGATAACAGAACCCTTATATTCAATTTGTATTGCATTAACGCCCGCTTTTTCAAATTTATAAGCAAAAAATCGAATCACCAGGTTCTCAATCAGTGTAGTGTCACGGGTAGTGGGCGCCATAGCCGTGCTTGATACAGAGGATTTCATACAGAGGCTTCCTTCTTTTTTGAGGTTACTAATAATTTATTTGTTTTCGGACGAGCATAAGGCCGCAGGCCTTTCAGCCATAAGCGAGCGGCTTGCCAATGGATTGCCAAAATCACCTTAAGGGTCATAAATGGGGCTTTAATAAACTCATATAATGGGGTAAAGGCGTGTAACGCAACTTGCTTTCCATTAAAGCTGGCGTGCATTAAATTGCCTTGATCATCTGATTGCCTGATGACAATGGAGACACGCTCATCAGGAGGGACAATATGAAATTGATAGTGGCCGGATCCCGGATTGAAGGGCGACACATAAAAGACCTTTTCTACACTTTGGTTAATCGCTGGTGCTGCCTGATTTCTTCCTGCGCATTGGTCAATGTCAACTTTCCTTTCGACAGAAAGCAAGTAGCTATGGCGCTCACGAAAGGTATTACTCACCTCATAAATAATAGCAAATACGTTGTTTTTTTTGTCATAACAAAAGTACGTAGACAGTGGATTGAACACGTAACCCAGATAGCGCGGGTAACAAAGCAGCGCAACTCTATGAGGTTTTTCAAAACCCTCTTTTTCCAGTAGGTTATTAACGTATTCTTTTAAGCAGCAACCAGCACCATAATCAGACTCATTGAATGTAATCAGATTAAACCGATTCCAACTAAAACCTCTGAGGCTTTTATGCAAATCCGGAAGCTCTTCCAGGTCAAGCAACCATGCGGTGACTTTGTACGTAAAGCGATGCTGTGTTGGCTGCAAACGATGATGCAGCACCTCGCCGCGGTATAAGCAGGATCTTTTCATGCGGCGACCTTATTGTGGTATTTGCTATTCTTAGGCGGCGCGGCAATTCTGCCATTTGGATTTTCAACCTGCCAAGGCCTTTTTAAGTCGCCCAGAGCTTCAGCAATAACCAAGCCGGACTGTAGACCGTCCTCATGAAAACCATAACCCAACCAGGCGCCACAAAACCAGGTATTCATTTCGCCTTGAATAGACCAAAGCTTTTCCTGAGCCATAATGGCCCGGGTATCAAATACCGGATGGTCGTACAAATAGCTGGCATGAATCTTATCTTTGTCAGGATCTGACTTGGGATTTAAAGTCACTATCATGGGCTGCTCCGTATTCAGGCTTTGCAAACGATTTAACCAATAGCTAACTGATAATTTTTGCTCCGAAGCTTCATTTTTATCAGACAAATAGTTCCAGCTAGACCAGATTTTCTTTCGTAATGGCATCAAGCTGACATCACTATGCAAAATGGCTTTATTTCGTTCGTAGGTAAAGGCTGACAATATTTGTTGCTCTGCCTGACTGGCATCAGCAAGTAATTTCAAGGATTGATCAGGATGACTGGCTAAAACCACATGGTCGAACAACCGCTCTTTACCATGCCAGTCAAGAATGGCCACCTTCCCGCCGGCACAACGACGGATTTGTTTGACGCCACAGTTCAAAAAAGCGTGGCCATTTTTTTTGATTTCGTTGATAACTTTATTGACATAAACTCGACTTCCGCCATCAACCGTTTGCCATTGGGGGCGGTTTTTTAACTGCAACAAACCATGGTTTGAACAAAAGCGCAAAAAGGTCACTGCCGGGTATTCAAGCATTTCTGCCATCGGTGTAGACCATATCGCAGCCCCCATAGGCAGCAAATGTTCATCACGAAAGACGGCGCTGTATTGCCCTTGTTTTAACAACTCACCGAGGGTAATGTCTGGCGATAAAGTCGCTTGCCAATGCTCTGCTTCACGATAGAACCGTCGAATATCGGCCAGCATACGCCAGAACCTGGGCCGAAACAGATTTCGTTTTTGAGCAAACATGCCGGCCAGTCCTTTACCGGCATATTCGAAGCTGCCATTTGCCACTGAAAAGGCAAAGGACATGTCGGCCGGCTTAGTGGGCACTGCCAGTAATTTAAAAAACTCAACCAGGTTAGGGTAGGTCGCCGGGTTAAAGACGATAAACCCCGTATCCACCGGTACAGAACCCCGAACGTCGGCAACGTTCACGGTATTGCTGTGGCCACCAAAGCGGTCATCTTTTTCAAATACGGTAACTTTATGCTGTTTGGATAACAGCCATGCGCTGCTTAAGCCGCTGACTCCACTACCAACAACGGCGATATTAAGTGATTTTTCCATGTCTAAATCCTGATTGTTTTTTGTTTCTACGGATTTAAATCCAGAATGGATCACCGGGCTTATTGCTACCGTTTTTTAAGCGGTGATCCAATTGCTAATATTCTACGTATTCGGATAAGATGAGAGGAGTTTTGATGTGTTTACCGCGCAATGCACTTGTATACAGCCAATACATAATTTTTATTCTATGGGAGAGGTAATGTCTCTAAAGGTAAGGGATGATGGGGGCGAAAACAAGCTCTTTGACGGGGGGAGTCAGCGTTGGTCACAATGCTTGTTATTAATCGCCTCGCACCAGGATAAACAAGCTTTTAGTCACCTTTATGATCACTACGCACCAAAAATTAATGGCTATTTAGTTAAACAGGGTGCGGCACCTGCCCTTGCTGAGGAATTAACCCAGGAAGCCTTGCTTGCAGTCTGGAACAAGGCCAGCTCCTACCATGCCAACATCGCCTCTCCCAATACCTGGATTTTTACTATTGCCAGAAACTTATTTATTGATCACCTGCGCCGGCGTTCATCCAAATATACTGAGTCACTGGAGTCCTATCACCTGGATGAGTATGACGCCAGCAATGGACACAACGGTGTTCAAGAAAACGACATAAGACTTGAGCAACAGATGAAAGAGTCATTAAAAAACCTGCCGTTTATTCAAGCCCAGGTTGTTTATCAGTCTTTTTACGAAGGTAAAAGCCATTCGCAAATTTCAAAGGATATGGAGCTGCCCCTTGGTACGGTTAAATCGAATTTACGCCTAGCCTTTCAAAAACTCCGCAGCTGTTTTGGAGAGATGCCATGACTATCATTCACCACCCCGATGATGCAACCCTGTTAAGTTTTTCTGCTGGGAGCCTACCCACGGGCTTGGCTATCGTTGTTTCCAGCCACTTACCTATTTGCAATCAATGCAAACAGCGGGTTACCCAGGCAGATATTATTGGGGGAAAGCTTTTTGATAATATTACGCCGATCAACCTCCCCGAAAGCGCGAAAAACCGCCTCATTGCTCGACTCAACTCAACAACGGCTGATGACAACGCTGACAAGGAAGCTATTGGCAAAGCGCTTAAAGTCAGCCCAACATCAGAAGTGCCGCTACCGTTACAGCGCTTTATCGGACACTCCTTCGACAGCTTAAACTGGAAGCCCTTAGCGCCAGGTATGAAACAGGTAAAAATAGATATTGGTGAAGACGAAGGGAGTATCAGGCTACTTAAAATCTCTTCCGGCACCTGCATGCCCTTGCACGGCCATCAGGGCAGTGAGCTTACCATGGTGCTAAGAGGCGCCTATAACGATGAAATTGGCTGCTTCAAGGTCGGCGATGTCGCTGATACAGACCCCGATATTGAACACCAGCCCATTGTAAATGGAAATGAAGAGTGTATTTGCTTAATCGCTACCGACGCCCCGTTAAAATTCAAAGGCATTATTCCACGGTTATTGCAGCCTTTCTTCGGCTTATAAATTTAAAGAAGACCTTTGGGAGTGTCCGTTAAACTGGGGGAGGTTCAACCTGTCCCCACTGACCCTTAATGCACACATCAGGGGTCCCACTGAACCTCCTCCATTTTTCTTTCTACAAAGCCACAGTAAAAAGAACTTTGCATAAATCGTAAATACTTAATAAAACTACGCCCAACAACAATGGCATTGCGAAAGCCCACATTTATTAATGGCCATTATGGTTCTTTCACCTAAAAACTTTGATAAAAGGGAGAACAAAAAAACAAGCAAACCAAACACCCATAACATCATAGCGCCAACCAAAGATGACTGCACTGTATTTGATATACCCACTTGAATTGCCTCTATGCCGCTCATGCCTGTACACCTAGCCTGAATAACTAGCAGCTCTAATACGCTTATCATATACCAAAAAAGAAACAGTAATGCTCCTCCGAACAGACT
>JBECKY010000084.1:0-28479 GCA_040235475.1 Pseudomonadales bacterium | reverse complement strand
ATTGACGGTTTCCGGGCGTGTGAATACCGGAATCCAGTGCAATACCGTCATGGTGGTGAAATGTGGCAATTGTGGTTCGGTGATTTTGTAGCGGCTTCTACCCATTATTCAGACTCCGTATGCGTTCCCACGCGGGAGCGTGGGAACGAGCAACGCTGATGACGTTACGATTGTAGTGAAGAGGTCAGAGGGCAGGAGAACGGGTATTACGCAGTATCAGCCAGTACCTGCAAAGCCGCTTGAAGTTAGTGGTTAACACTGACAAAAGTCGCGTCGTTAACACCCATGCGCGTCGTTAACACCCATGAAAGCCAGTCCCTTGGATTCACCTTCAAGGCGACCCGTATTCATTGGCACTCTTTATTGTTGAAGACTCTCTGCAAGATAAACGCCTCCAAAATAATCCTTAACAGTAGAATTGGGAACGCTACAACAAGTTCCCTTCAAAAAATAAAATAATAAGCACAGTTGCGATGGCAATGGCCAAGGTGCGTAATCCTGCCCACAACCAGAATGTTTTGCTGACTCTGCTAAGAAATAAACCGAGGAAAAAAATGCTTGTCAGGGCAATGAGGCTGGCAATCAAAAAAGGGGAAATTGGAAATACCATACCAAGCTGGGCAAGCCACAAGGGGGCAATAATCCCCATTGAAATCAACAAGGGCGATAGCCCATTGACCAGTGCCACAAATATGGGAACGTAATGGCTGGCCTTGCCATAGTCACTTTCCGTCAGGTCGGTGAGCAGGGCTTTTTCGAGTTCCCGCAATTCTTTTTTTCGTTCAGCAGTTTCACTCAGATAGGCGCTGCTGGTGCCGCTCATAAACAGGGCGATGGCTGCCCCCGTGCAGGCATTGATGGCCACCGACAGCGGCGCATCTTCGCTGGTATAAAAACCAATCATTAAACCCAGCATGGTTAATGCTCCGTCAAAACCATTGGTAATCAGGTAGCGTCGAGCAATGTTTTTGGAGCGGTGAATATGTAGCCAGGGATGTTGTGATTTATTAAAGGCCATGGTCTTTAAATGAAAACTATATTCAGCAATAAGGTGTGTCAGCTAATTGAGGCTGACGGGGTTTAAGGGTAGTTTTGCCTGGCGTTTATATGAGGGTACCTGAGCCATCCACTTCTACTTCGTCAATACTGTGTACAGAGGCACCCATTTGTTCAATAACCGAGGTAATGCCTGCAAAATTAATTTCCTGGCCTGTAATTGTTAGTTCAACGGTTTCTGTTTTTTCATCCACTGTAGCGACGGTGAGTTTTACCTTGTAATCGCTTGCTGCTTCGGCAAGCTTGGTTGCAAATTCCACGGCATTGGGCTGATGTGGTTTGAGTACATCAAGTACTAATCTTCGGATGGCAGTCATAAATAGCTCTCAGGTCAAAATTTCAGGATGTCCATCTTAGCCATAATATTATACTCCCTGAAAATATTTTTTATAGGCGCTTATTATCCGGTAATTACTCAGCGATTCCATAGCTTGAACGGAAACAATGTTTCATCGCAATAACTTTGCTATGCTTACCGAAAGAGGCATGAACATGGTTGATTGATATAACCCTGGAGTGGTTATGGCAAATAAAGGTAATGTGGTGGTTGGTAAGGCTGCCAAGGAAGCTAAAGGGTCAGATAAAAGAGGTGCCGATATAGGCCTTATTGGTCTTGCGGTCATGGGGCAGAATCTGGCACTGAACATGAACGACAAAGGCTTTAAGGTGGCGGTTTATAATCGTTCAGACAATCGTACCCAGCAATTTATTCGGGGGGCTGCGAAGGGTACGGGTATTATTGCCACCACTTCCATTGTTGATTTTGTCGCCAGCCTTAAGCGGCCGCGAAAAATCTTTATGGCAATCAAAGCCGGCAATCCAGTGGATGCCAGTATTGAGCAGCTTTCACCTTATTTGGAACCTGGCGATATACTGTTGGATGGCGGTAACTCGCATTTTACCGACACCAATCGGCGTTATTTAGAGCTGGGCCGCAGAGGCATCCGATTTATTGGCTGTGGCGTTTCCGGCGGAGAAGAGGGTGCTCGCCATGGGCCTTCGATTATGCCTGGCGGCGATGAAAGCGCCTGGCCTGAAGTTAAACCCATACTCCAGTCCATAGCCGCCCAGTTCGATGGCGAACCCTGTTGCCAGTGGGTCGGCAATGAAGGTGCCGGACACTATGTGAAAATGGTGCACAATGGCATTGAGTATGGCGATATGCAATTAATTGCTGAAGCCTACCACCTGATGCGCAAAGGCCTGGGCTTGTCGGTGAATGAGATTCAGCAGGTTTTTACCCAGTGGAATACCGGCGTATTGAACTCTTATCTGATTGGCATTACCGCAGATATTCTTGCCTATAAAGATAAAGATGGGACACCACTGCTTGATAACATTCTAGATGTGGCAGGGCAAAAGGGCACCGGTAAATGGGCCAGTATCAATGCCTTGGAAATGGGCATGCCTTTGACCCTGATCGGCGAAGCAGTGTTTGCGCGGTTTCTGTCATCGTTGAAGAAACAGCGAATAAACGCCGAAAGGGTGTTTTCTGATTTAGAGTTAATGCAGGGCAATGAACCGGCTAAATTAGACGCTGACAGGCAGACCATTCTGGAAGATATCCACGATGCACTCTATGCGGCAAAAATTATATCCTACACACAAGGGTATATGCTGATGGGCAAAGCATCTGAAGAATACGGCTGGGATTTGAAGTATGGCAACATTGCTGCTACTTGGCGCGGCGGCTGTATTATTCGTAGTGTTTTTCTCAGTGATATTAAAAGCGCATTCGAGTCCAATCCTAAGCTTGAAAATCTATTATTCGATGAGTTCTTTGTCAGGGCTATTAAAAAAGCCGAAGCAGGTTGGCGGCGCGCAGTTACTGCTGGCATAGCTCTGGCAATTCCGCTGCCTGCCATGTCTGCGGGCTTAGCCTTTTTTGATGGGTATAAAAGCGGGCAATTACCGGCTAATTTATTGCAGGCTCAGCGGGATTACTTTGGCGCCCACACCTATGAACGTGTTGACAGTCATCGAGGAGAGTTTTTTCATGCCGATTGGATCAGTGAAAGTGGTGATACCGTATCTACAAGTTACGAGGGTTAGGTAATGTCAGTGAGTGAAAAAAGTGCATACGTTATTTTTGGTGTAACTGGAGATTTGTCTCGGGTGAAGTTAATGCCTGCACTATACCATTTGGAAGTGGCCAATAAATTGCCCGAAGGTACCTCCATTATAGCCGTGGGGCGGCGGGAGTGGAGTAACGAGCAGTGTTTGGCAGAAATACGCACCTGGGTTGAAGAAAAAGCCCGTGGCACAATTAACGAAGACACCTTTAAGAAATTTGCCGACCGTATCAGTTATTTTAAATGGAACCTTGAAGATCCCAATACCTGGAGGTATTTAAAAGACTATCTTGATCCTGAAGATAGACCGCCGAAAAATTTAATATTTTACATGGCTGTCGGGCCCACTGAATTTGGTAAAATTGCTGATGGTTTAGGTAATGTTGGTTTATTAAAGGAGAGTCGTGGCTGGCGGCGAGTGGTTATTGAAAAGCCTTTTGGCTTCGATTTGGAAAGTGCTCAAGCCTTACAAAGTCGCATCTCCCGTTATTTAAAAGAAGAACAAATATATCGAATAGATCATTATCTTGGAAAAAGCACCGTGCAAAATGTCCTGGTATTTCGTTTTGCCAACACTATGCTCGAACCTTTGTGGAATCGCAATTACATTGATCATATTCAAATAACCCATTCGGAAACTCGCGGTGTGGGTAGTCGTACAGCATTTTATGATAACACCGGCGCGATGCGTGACATGATTCAAAGTCATTTATTGCAACTGCTGACTTTGGTTGCCATGGAGCCGCCGGTGTCAATGGAGGCTGAATCGCTGCGTGATGAAAAGGTAAAGGTACTTAAATCGATTCGGCCTATCGCTCCTGAAGCAGTGCATAGTCACGCTTTCCGAGCCCAATACTCTGCGGGAATTATTGACGGAGAGCCAGTTCCTGCTTATTTAGACGAGGGTGGTGTTCCTCCTAAGAGTACCACCGAAACCTTTGCGGCGTTGAAAGTATATATTGATAACTGGCGTTGGCGAGATGTGCCAATTTACCTGCGTACCGGCAAGCGCATGAAAGAACGGCAATCATTAATTTCAATTTGTTTTCGTCATCCGCCGCAACAATTTTTTCGCAATACACATGTTGGTCCGATGAAACAAAACTGGATTTTGTTGGGGATACAACCCCGCGAGTGCTTACGTATAGAAGTTACCGTAAAAGAACCAGGTCTTGAAATGGTAACCAGCCAGACCAGTATGGATGCAAGCTTAAGCGCGGAAAGTGGCGAAGTCACCGATGCTTACGAAGATCTGTTACTGGATGTTATTTGTGGCGACAGGTCTTTATTTCTGCGTTACGATGAAGTCGAAACCGCGTGGAGAGTTGTTGATCCCATTGTGCAATCCTGGGCAACCGAGCGAGACTATATTTATACCTACCCTGCTGGAAGTTGGGGACCGAAAGAAAGTCGGCGGCTATTTGAAAAAGCCAACCATCGCTGGCGCAGCAGTCCGGACTTGGGTGAGGTCTAGTAGAATTTATAAAAACCAATAAATGGGAAATAACAGTGCAGTGGACGGTTCTAAATGATTCCGAGGCGGTGGCAAAAAAAGCTTGCGAGAAAATTAAAGCCGCCGCCGAAAAAGCGATTCAACAACGTGGCGTGTTTCGTATTGTGATGGCGGGTGGCAGCACGCCAGAAAAAACCTACCGCCTGCTGGCTGAAAGTAACTGTGATTGGCAACATTGGCAGATTTTTTTTGGTGACGAACGTTGCCTGCCTGCCGATCACCCGGAGCGTAACAGTGTTATGGTGCAACAGGTACTCATAAGCAAAATTGCAATACCTGAAGAACAAGTGTTTGCCATACCCGCAGAGCAAGGCCCAATACAAGCTGCAGAAGATTATGACCGCACACTGAAAAAAGTACTGCCTTTTGATCTGGTTTTGCTTGGCATGGGTGAGGATGGCCACACAGCCAGCCTTTTCCCCGGCCATAAACATCCAGCTTACAAATGGGTCAGCCCGGTGTTTAATGCACCTAAACCTCCGCCTGAGCGGGTCAGTCTTACGGCTTTGGCGCTGGCGCAATCCAGGCAGCTTTTGTTTTTGGTTACCGGCGAAGGTAAAAGTCAGGCCGTTAAACAGTGGCGCGAAGGTGCAGACTTGCCAGTGAGTCATATCACCAGTCTTGGTGAAATGGAAATATTAATTGACCAGGCAGCTTATGAAAGTGAATGCCTTCCCTGGCAGTGAACTGGTTTTTCTTCAGGCGTAACTAAATCAGGAGATCATCAAATGCGATTCGGAAATGACAGTTTTCAAACCCTCAAGTCATTAAATGTTAATGGAAAAGAGTACCGCTATTACAGTCTCAAAGCCTTGGCTGAACATGGCTTTGATGCCCTGGAGCGCTTACCTTATTCACTAAAAATTTTGCTGGAAAATTTATTGCGCTATGAAGACGGTCAAGCCGATACCCTTGCCGATATTAAAACCCTGGCAAATTGGACTATAGAGGGCGGCCTGGAATATGAAATTGCCTTTCGACCAACCCGGGTGCTGATGCAGGATTTTACCGGTGTTCCAGCCATTGTCGACCTTGCAGCCATGCGGGATGCCATGGCTAACAAGGGTAAAGAGCCGGCACTGATCAATCCATTAAGCCAGGTGGATCTGGTCATCGACCATTCGGTCATGGTGGATAAGTTTGCAGACGCTTCGGCCTATCGTGATAACGTTGCCATTGAAATGACCCGCAATGCTGAACGCTACGAGTTTCTGCGCTGGGGACAAACGGCTTTCGATAACTTCAGGGTGGTGCCGCCGGGCACTGGTATTTGCCATCAAGTAAACCTGGAGTATTTGGCCAAGTCGGTATGGACCGCAGAAAGCGAGGGCGAGCTTTACGCCTACCCCGATACATTGGTAGGCACTGACAGCCACACTACTATGATCAATGCCCTGGGCGTGCTCGGCTGGGGTGTAGGTGGTATCGAAGCCGAAGCAGCCATGCTCGGCCAGCCGATAACCATGCTGATACCCGAAGTGGTGGGTTTTAAATTCACCGGGCAATTAAATGAAGGTGTAACGGCAACAGACTTGGTGTTAACGGTGGTGGAACAGCTGCGTAAGTTCGGGGTTGTTGGAAAGTTTGTTGAGTTCTATGGGGAAGGGCTTGATTATCTGCCACTGGCAGATAGAGCAACCATTGCAAACATGGCTCCGGAGTACGGCGCTACCTGTGGTTTTTTTACCATTGACCAGGAGACCCTGAACTACCTGAGTCTTACCGGTCGTGAAGATGATGCCGTGGCCGTGGTCGAAGCCTATGCAAAAACCCAGGGCTTGTGGCGTGACAGCAATAGCCCTGAACCCGTTTATAGCAGTACTTTAAGCCTTGATTTAAACGAAGTAGTGCCCAGTTTGGCAGGGCCAAAACGTCCACAGGATAGGGTGGCGCTCAATAATTTGGGTACCAGCATAAATGATATGCTGGCTTTGCGGGGGCGTCAGGGGCCGAGTCCTGAAATTTCAATTAACGACACAGGCGACAGTTTAAGCGATGGCGATGTGGTGATTGCGGCCATCACCTCCTGTACCAACACCTCTAACCCTGCGGTGATGATGGCAGCAGGGCTGGTGGCAAAAAAAGCTGTGGCCTTGGGTTTAAGCTGTAAACCCTGGGTAAAAACATCATTGGCTCCAGGATCAAAAGTAGTAACTGATTACCTGGCCAAAGCAGGTTTGCAACAATACCTGGATCAACTGGGTTTTAATCTGGTGGGCTACGGCTGTACCACTTGTATTGGTAATTCAGGGCCGTTGAATCCCGCGATAGAAACGGCGATAGAAACCGGCGACTTGACAGTTTGTTCTGTACTGTCCGGTAATAGAAACTTCGAAGGCCGGATTCACCCTAAAGTCAGAGCGAATTGGTTGGCATCACCACCTCTGGTTGTTGTGTTTGCGCTGGCAGGAACCACTTGCCTGGATTTATCGCAAGACCCGGTTGCAGAAAATGCCGAAGGTGAAAAGATTTACTTGAAAGATTTATGGCCAAGCAACGCAGAAATTGCACAGGCAACCGCATTGGTCAACCAAGCCATGTTTCGTAAAGAATATGCCGATGTTTTTGCGGGTGATCAAGCCTGGCAAAGTATTCAAGTGCCAAAGGATAAAACTTATCAATGGAACCCGGCGTCAACCTATATCCAGAATCCTCCGTTTTTTACTGGCGCCAGCCATGAGGTGGCAGACGTATCAGGGGCAAGGATTTTGGCTTTGCTGGGTGATTCGGTAACCACAGATCATATCTCCCCGGCGGGATCGATTGCGGTAGACAGTCCGGCGGGCAGGTACTTGCAGCAACAAGGTGTTGCCGTTAAAGATTTTAATTCCTATGGTTCCCGCCGCGGTAATCATCAAGTAATGATGCGGGGAACGTTTGCCAATGTGCGTATCAAGAACGAAATGGTAGCGGGTGTTGAGGGTGGCTATACTCGTGTTATGCCTGGCGGAGAACAATTATCGATTTACGATGCCGCCATGCAATACCAGCAAAATGCAATGCCCCTAGTGGTCATTGCAGGCAAAGAGTATGGCACGGGTTCGAGTCGGGACTGGGCAGCAAAAGGTACACGGCTGTTGGGTATTAAAGCAGTTATTGCGGAAAGTTTCGAACGCATTCATCGCTCCAACCTGGTAGGCATGGGTGTGTTGCCTTTGCAATTCCAAAATCAAAACAGCAGAAAATCGCTGAAGCTCGATGGCAGTGAATTGATTCATTTGTCGGGGATTGATAACTTGCGCCCTGGAAAAAGCATTACCTTGACTGTTGAGCGTGCGGATGGCAGTCGTGAAAGCTGCGAATTACGTTGTCGGATTGATACCGAAAACGAGCTGCATTATTTTGTCAGCGGTGGAATTTTAAATTATGTGCTGGAAGGCCTCTGATAAAGCGCTGCTTGTCGCTTAGGTAATCATCGAAACTAATAATGAAAACACGAAAAGAAAAGGACAGTATTGGGCTTGTGCAAGTGCCCGCTGATGCACTATGGGGGGCACAAACCCAGCGCGCCTTACAAAATTTTGAAATTGGCGGGCAAAAGTTTCCCGTGGAATTTTTGCATGCCTTTGCCTTGGTAAAAAAAGCCGCAGCCTTGTCCAATAGTTCGCTCGGCCTTCTACCTGCGTCTTTGAGTTCTCTTATCTGCCAGGTTTGCGATGAAATCATCGCCGGCAAGCACAATGACCAATTCCCATTAGTCGTATGGCAAACCGGCAGCGGTACGCAAACCAATATGAACTTCAATGAAGTGATTGCCAACCGTGCTAATGAACTGGCGGGTAACCCCCGAGGCAGTCAACAGCCTGTTCATCCAAATGATCATGTTAACCTGTCGCAATCCTCCAACGATGTATTTCCCAGTGTTATGCATGTTTGTGTGGCAAAACAGCTGCACCTGCGTTTATTACCCTCGCTAAATGCTTTGCAACAGGCGCTCAATGAAAAGGCCCAGGCCTTTGTTGATGTGATAAAAATAGGTCGGACTCATCTGATGGATGCCGCGCCGATTACTTTGGGGCAGGAGTTCAGTGGCTACGCCAGTCAGTTAGCTTATGCCAGCAAACAAATTGAATTTTCCCTGCAGGGTATTCAAACTTTAGCCCTGGGAGGCAGCGCGGTGGGCACAGGTTTAAATACCCACCCCGATTGGGCAGACAAAGTAGCTGCGCAAATCAGTACCCTTGCTGGACTGACATTTAGCTCGGCAGACAACAAATTTATGGCACTTGCAGCCCATGATCCCCTGGTGGATTTACACAGCCGTGTGCGTGGGCTTGCAACGGCCTTGTTTAAAATTGCCAATGACCTGCGTTTACTGGGCAGTGGGCCTCGGTGCGGCTTGGGTGAGTTAAGCCTGCCTGTCAATGAACCGGGCAGCTCGATTATGCCCGGTAAAGTCAACCCCACTCAGGTTGAAGCTCTCACCATGGTTGCGGCCCAGGTCATGGGTAATGATGTTGTAGTGGGTTTTGCTGGCAGCCAGGGTCATCTTGAGCTGAATGTGTTTAAGCCGGTGATCATCCATAATGTTTTGCAATCAATCACCTTGCTTAGCGATGCCATGAACAGTTTTAATAAAAATTGTGTTCAAGGCATTAAAGTAAATCAGCAACAGTTGGCTGAAAACACCAAACGTTCCTTGATGCTGGTAACGGCGCTTAGTCCCGTGATTGGTTACGACAAAGCAGCAGCTGCGGCCAATTTAGCCTGGGAAAAAAATCTGGGTCTAAAAGAAGCGGTTTTAACGCTTAAATACTTAAGCGCTGACGAATTTGATCAGCTGGTGGATCCTGCGCTTATGTTGGCTCCTATGCCCCCCTTTGATAAATAATATTAACCTGAGAAGGCTTAATTATAGGACTAATTGCGAGGCATGATAGCGCTGTTAACTTCTCGTGCTGGCATCTGACCCGCTGTTACTTACCCTGTTGTTAGCCCATTCTCTGCGCAAATTCTACAGGTGGAAAATAGCCTGTAGAAGAAGGTAAGCGCCTATTATTATAAGACCTCATGTATTCAGTAAGCACATTAAACCACAAGGAGATTAACATGAAATCTAGAGCAGCCATTGCCTTTGACGCCGGTAAAAAACTGGAAATTGATGAAGTGGATGTCAGTGGCCCGAAACCAGGAGAGGTTCTGGTTCAGGTGGTGGCCAGTGGTGTTTGTCATACCGATGCCTACACCTTGTCTGGAGCTGATCCTGAAGGCATCTTTCCCAGTATATTGGGCCATGAAGGTGGTGCCATTGTGCAGGAGGTTGGTAACGGTGTGAGCAGTCTTAAGCCTGGTGATCATGTTATACCTTTGTACACCCCTGAGTGTGGTATCTGTAAATTTTGTAAATCCGGCAAAACCAATTTGTGTCAGGCGATACGTGCAACCCAGGGGCAAGGGCTGATGCCTGATGGCAGCTCCCGATTTAGCTATAAAGGCAAGACTGTTTTTCATTATATGGGTACCTCTACTTTTTCAGAATATACCGTTCTACCTGAAATAGCCCTTGCTAAAATCAATCCCGCAGCGCCTTTGGACAAGGTGTGTTTGTTAGGTTGTGGCATAACAACGGGTATTGGCGCGGTTTTGAATACGGCCAAAGTGGAAGCAGGAGCCTCGGTGGCAGTTTTTGGTTTGGGTGGTATTGGCCTTAGTGTTGTCCAGGGTGCGGTGCTGGCAAAAGCTGAAAGAATAATTGTGATAGATATCAACACTGAGAAATTCGCCATGGCCAAATTGTTGGGGGCAACGGATTTTGTAAACCCTAATGAACACGATCAGCCTATTCAGGATGTGATTGTTGACTTAACTGATGGCGGTGTTGACTACTCCTTTGAATGCATTGGTAATGTTGACGTTATGCGTTCGGCTTTGGAGTGTTGCCATAAAGGCTGGGGTGAGTCGGTGATCATCGGGGTTGCCGGTGGTGGGCAGGAAATCAGAACCCGGCCCTTTCAGTTAGTCACCGGACGGGTATGGCGGGGCACTGCTTTTGGCGGTGTAAAAGGCCGCAGCCAGTTGCCTGGCTATGTTGAAAAATACCTGGAGGGCGAAATCAAGGTTGATGAAATGGTTACCTGTACATTGCCTCTTGAGGATATTAATCGGGCTTTTGAATTGATGCATGAAGGCAAAAGTATTCGCTCAGTGATTGTTTTTTAAGTCTATGGTTTTTTTACGGATTAATTCTGTATCAAATTAATCCGTTGATGATATGTTCAAAGCTTGCTTAAGCTTCAGAGGTCGATGCTAGTGGTTTGGCTGGTGATTTCTTTAATGAAATCCGACCCTGAATGCGCATTTCGTCTGGCTGGTTTTTCGCGGCGTTATCGATGTTTAACCTATGGGTAGTTGCGATTTTTTTATTGCGTACCTGATGTTTTACAACTGTTTTATTTGGTTTGGTATTGAATTCATTGCCAAAGTTTCCATTAGTAGCGTAATGTGCTTCAGGTTCACGTAATGTTTTTGGGCCAATGCCCGTCATTATAGAGCGATGTTTAATGTTGTTGGATTTTCCTGTTGGGCTTTTATTGCCATAAGCGAACGCAGTACGCGAAGACTGATTTTCTGGTTTGACTCTTTTGGCAGGTTTTCTATGGGGGGCTGCCGCTTTGGTTTCGATACTGGTCTGTGGTGATTCCAAGGGGGAAAGGGTGTTGCCCTTAAAATCTTTACTGTTTCCTCTGCGAGTGTGAGAGCGCATATACCCACTGCTATTTTGGCTTCTTTCGTTTTGCTGTTTTTGCACAATATTAGCATCAGCGTACTGGTTGACTACGGACAAGGGTTTCGGTGCTGGAATTTCTTTGATTTCTATGGTCTCAAGGTTTTTACGGATCAGCCGTTCGATGCGCTTTAATACGCCTTTGTCCTGATGCGCTACCAGGGAAATGGCAACCCCGGATGCGCCAGCCCTGCCAGTACGTCCGATACGATGCACATAATCTTCCGGATTTTTGGGTAAATCAAAATTAATCACATGACTGATGTCTTTAATATCAATGCCCCTTGCGGCCACATCCGTTGCGAACAAGAAGTGTATTTGGCGGTTTTTAAATCGATCAATGGTGCGGTTCCGGGCAGCCTGGCTCATGTCTCCGTGAAGCGCTGCGCATCTATGGCCCAGGGATCGGATTTCTTTTGCTAAATCATCAGCACAGCGTTTTGTTGCGGTAAAGATAATTGCCAGCTCTGTTTCATTTTGATTAAGCAGACTGATCAACAGGGACTTTTTATGATTAATGTTACGGGAAAAATGAATGAACTGCTGAATTTGAGAGTGTTCTTGTTTAATGCTGTCAACTTCTATTCTCTCGGGATTGGAAAGTAGTTTGTGGGCTGTTGCAATCACGCTTTTATTTTCCAGTGTGGCCGAGAATAAAAGTGTTTGCCGGTTTGGCGGCGTGTGTTTTGCAATACTTTGAATGGCATCCAGAAAACCCATGTCGAGCATGCGATCTGCTTCATCCAGAATCAGAATCTCAAGCTTGGATAAATCCAAGCGCCCGGCTTCTAAATGATCGAGTAATCTGCCGGGTGTAGCAACTAAAATATCAACGGGTCGACTAAGCAGCTTGATTTGCGGTGGGTAGGGTGAGCCGCCTACGATGACACCGTAATTAAGTTTAATATTTTTGCTAAATTGAGTTATGCAATCTTTGATTTGGCTTGCTAATTCCCGTGTAGGGGTAAGCACCAGTGCTCTTGGGCAAGTACCCTGTTGTCTTGGTTGCGTAATAAGATTGTGTAAAGTGGGCAGAATAAAAGCGGCGGTTTTCCCTGATCCGGTTTTAGCCGAGGCTAAAACATCTTTATGAGCGATAATGGCAGGAATAGAAGCCTGTTGAATGGGCGTGGGTTCGTGAAATCCGTTACTGTCCAGAGCAAGTACTATTTTTTCTTCAAGAGATAATTCAGCGAACGTCAACTCATTTTCCTCATTCAATGGGGGTCGATCTCATCCGTGGGAGTGGCCCACATAAGCTTTCGACTTTCTACGCTTTCAACCCGCAAGGTTGAAGGCATTTACGTTGTTAAAACATACGCACTTAAAAAAATGCAAACAAAACCCAGTAAACTGAAAAGCAAGGGCTTCAGTTGAGTTTAATTGCGTTATTTGTCTGAGGTTTTTGCACCAGCTGCAGAAAACGGGGTTTTCTCTTAGGTGAAAGACCTAACTGTTTGATAGCCGCAGGGCCTGCTGTGATAGTAAATTATGGAGGCGTGCGAAAACTACTTTAGCAATGTGCTGTGTTGCAGTGACTACAATACAGGTGGGCACTATATATGAAGGGGTAAAAAAAAGCCAGTCTAATTAGGAAAATAATCATTCGCAGTACTGTTGATGGCTGATTCAGTGCTGTCTTAAATAATTCCCGATAATAGCTCCTGGGCAGGCAGTTCGCATTTGAGCTTGTGGCCCAGTAATTCTTCGATGTTGGGAATACGAAACGAGTCGTCTTCACAGGCGAAACTGATGGATGTTCCGGTGGTACCGGCCCTTCCGGTACGGCCAATTCTGTGTACGTAGTCTTCTGAATCTTCGGGTAAGCTGAAGTTGATTACATGAGAAATACCTTCTACATGCAAGCCTCGGCCTGCAACATCGGTGGCAACCAGCACGGGTAGTTTACCGGTACGAAAATCTTCCAGGGTTTTAAGGCGTTTGTGCTGTGGAATTTCGCCAGAGAGTATGGCGCAGCTGATGTTTTGTTTTTTAAGAATTTCAGCCAGTTTTCGGGTTTCATCACGTCGATTGGCGAAAATAATGGTTCTTGAAAGATCGACGTGTGTGAGCAGGTTGTAGAGCAGTTTGTATTTTTCGTCGGCGGTGACAATGTAGACTATTTGTTTAACGGAGTCTGTTGCAACAGATTCCGGTTCGATTTCAATGCTAACCGGTTGATGGGTCCAGCGTTTACTAAGCTCAATAATTTCAGGGGTAAATGTCGCGCTAAACAGCAGTGTTTGCCGATAGTCGCATGACGGTGTCGCACGCACAATTCGGCTTACCTGTGGAATAAAACCCATGTCCAGCATCCGGTCAGCTTCGTCAAGCACCAGGATATCAACCATATCGAGGAATACGCTGCCACGCTGTTGTAAATCCAGTAGCCGGCCGGGGGTGGCTACCAGGATATCCACAGTTTGTTTGCCGAGGCTAGTGATTTGTTTTTCCAGATCCATGCCGCCGACCACATGGCTTACGTTGAGCCCACTGTGCTTACACAGGCCGATGGCGTCTTCAGCTATTTGAATGGCCAGCTCACGAGTGGGTGCAATAATTAAGGCTCTGGGCTCGCTGGCGTATCTTTCTTGTAGCGGGTTTTTAAGGAAATGGTCAATAATGGTGATCAGAAACGCTGCGGTTTTTCCGGTACCTGTTTGTGCTTTGCCAATCATATCCTGGCGTTTAAGGGTATAAGGCAGGGTTTCGGCCTGTATGGGGGTGCAGTGGCTATAACCTAAGTCGCTAATGGCGGCTAATAAATGCGGGTGTAAACCGAATTTTTCAAATTCACTGTTAATGTTTGTGCTTGCTGTTGTGGGTGATTCTTGTGTGGGTGCTTCTTGCTGTTGTGTTGCCGAAGGGCTTTTGGCGATTTGTTTTTGTGCAGACTTAGCGGCCGGTATTTTCTCAGGTGCAGAGGCTGGCGTTTTGGCTGGCTTGTTTTTATTGAGCAGCTTTTTAAAATATGCTTTCAAGGAGTTATTTTTTCCCGTGGTTTAATTGGATCGCGGTCTTTTGACAATACGATGACGGATTTTAACAAAAAACAGCCAAATATACGACTGCAAAGATGCAGGAGGTACGGTTCTCTATGGTTGGAGCCGGTAGAGTCGAGCCGGGAATGGGGTCTGAGAGTGAAAAAAAGGGCGCCGCTTATGACGGCTGACGATCCATCAGTAACCTTTGGCTCACCGAACCGATGATGAGGGCGGCGACAAAGATAAAATTTTCCGGTTCGCCATAAGTGAGTGACGCTATGGCTGGGCCTGGGCAATACCCGTATAAACCCCAACCAATGCCAAATAAGGCCGATCCAAGGACAAGCCGGTAGTCTATGTTGGTTTTTGTGGGTAGATAAAAACGCTCGGCGAAAATCGGATGGGGTCTGCGTAAGATAAATTTAAAGCTGATGAGGGTTGTGGCAACGCCAAACCCCATCACGAAGACCAGGCTTGGGTCCCATTCGCCAAACAGGTCAAGAAAGCCGATCACTTTCGCGGTATCGGTCATACCGGACATGGTTAAGCCTATACCAAATAAAATGCCTGCTAAAATGGCTACTATAGCGTTTTTCATCTGTGTTGTTTCCATCGTTTCAGAACCCTTCAGCCGATCAGGTGATGACTGATAAATACCGTTGCAAAACCGGTAAGCATAAATGTAAGTGTAGCGGTGAACGAACGTTTTGAAGTAAGGCCCATGCCGCAAATCCCGTGGCCACTGGTGCAGCCGTTGCCCATGCGGGTACCAAAGCCAACCAGCAAACCTGCGATAATCATTTGTACCCAGGGTGCATCACTGGGCAAAGGCATAGGGGCACCGGAAACAGCATGAAATAGGAAAGCGCCTGCCAGTAGTCCCGCTAGAAATAACACCCGCCAGTTGCGTTCTTTAGGCATTTCCATTGCACCGTTGAGAATGCCGGATATACCCGTTATCCGCCCTATCAGCCCCAGCATCAAAGTGGCCGATAAACCTATTAATATGCCTCCGATAGAGGCCGCTACGTATGCATTCATTTTGTGGACTCGGCGTTTATTTGAGCTTGGTCGTTCGGGCTTTTTGTCTTCTCTGTACTTTTTCCGCACTGCAAATTGGCAGGAATCGCTACATCCATAAAGGCTGGGTCAGGAAGCTTTAGGTTGTTCATCAAGGTGACAAACTCCTCTTTTGACTTAACCAATAAGCGTGGATTAAATTGTTTTTCTTCTTTAATGGTGCTTTGACTCCAGCCTTTGTAATCGTGCCCAGGATAAACAAGGGTATCGTCCGGGTATTTTAAAAGCTTGTTGAACAGGCTGTTGTAGAGAGCATTTGGGTCACCGTTTTGGAAATCGGTTCGTCCAGTGCCGCGAATAAGCAGCGTGTCGCCGGTGAATAAGTATTTTTTACCGCCGTCTTCCAAATAAAAGCTGTAGGAGTCACTGGTGTGACCGGGGGTATGGCGTGCGGTTAATTGCAAGGTGCCAACGCTAATGGTGCCTCCATCAGAAAAAGTTTCGGACAGGCAATCCACAGGTGCTTCTTTACCACCCAGAGTTTTGCAGTGGCTTGTATCGCGCAGCTCGCCCAAGGCTGTAATATGGTCGGCATGAACATGGGTGTCGATGGCAAATGCAAGTTTTAGCTCAAGCTCTTTGAGCAATTGCAGATAGCTAGCCACCTGATCTTTAACCGGGTCGATAAGCAGTGCCTGACGAGACTGTTCGTCTGCTATCAAGTAGGTATAAGTGTAGGTTTTGTAATCGAACAATTGTCTGAAAATCATTATCTTTCCTCCACTGTGTTTAAACAGTTTTTGCAATGGTGATAACCGCTACGCCAAGCATGCTGATGGCAAAGGTTTTTTGTAGCGTTGCTCCGGCCAGGTAGCGGCTGAGCAGGACACCCAAAAGCATGCCAATTAAACCTCCACCGGCGACCTCCATTAAGATGTTGGCATTCCAGTCTGATGAGGTGTTGATAAAGGCAATAAATCCCGCACTACTGACCAGAGTAATAATAAATAATGAAGTGGCTACGGCCTGTTTTATCGGCATAGATGTTAAAAACAGCAGGGTGGGTACAATAATAAAACCGCCACCCACACCAAAAAAACCGGACAGAAAGCCAGTCGCTACTGCACCTGCAGACATCGATGCGATGCAGGGCAGCCTTAACTGGAATTGTCTGTTTTGGTTATACCGGCACAAGGCCGGAGCCGGGGATTCCTCTTTAGAGGTGTTCGCCCTTACGGCCGTTGCCAAAGCGGGCTCTTGCTGGGCCGAACGCCACATGCGATAAGCAACAACAATCACTAACACAGAAAAGCTTATTAGAATAAGCTCGGCGGGGACATAACGATTAGCCAGATTGCCTAAAGGCGCAATAGCGGAGCCTACTAAAGCAAACACAAGGCCTGGCAGCCAGACTATATCATTGGATTTGAGTCTAAGCAGAAAGCCAAACAGGGCGCTGATTGCCACTGCACCCAATGAAATGGCAATGGCTTCCTGAACCGGTAAATGTAAGGCAAAGACCAGCAGAGGCACAGCAAAGACAGAGCCGCCTGCGCCAGTGAGGCCCAGAATCAAGCCGATGATGCTGCCAATCAAGTAGGTCATTGTTTCACCCGAAGTTTCAGTTATAAGGATATATTAAAATATACTATACCCTGTACCGTATAAAAATTCAAGCAAAGTGGCTGTCTGCTTGACACAGGTTTTATTGTAATCAGGCTTGGGAATCCTGAATATCAATGTGTACGCGTAAATACCCATTCCTTGCTACTGGATAGTTTTTTATTATAGGTATAGCCATCGTCATCAAAGTTTTTAATAGCTTCCGGCTCAGTGATTTTATTCTTGATGATAAAAGCTGACATCCTTCCGCGGGCTTTTTTGGCAAAAAAGGCCATTACTTTATACTGTCCATTTTTGTCTTCCTTGAACACCGGAGTGATAACTTCGCCAATAAGATTATGGGTCTTGATCGATTTAAAATATTCATTGGATGCCAGGTTTACCAACATCGGATTTTTTTGTTTTTTAAGTTGGCTGTTAATTTGTTCAGTTATTTTGTTAGCCCAAAATGCGTATAAATCCTTGCCTCGATTATTTTGCAGTTTGGTACCCATCTCCAGGCGATAAGCTTGGATTAGATCAAGGGGACGCAACAGGCCGTATAAGCCCGAGAGAATGCGCAGGTGTTTTTGTGCAAACTTAAAATCTGCGGCTTTAAAGCTTTCCGCATTCAGGCCGGTATAAACGTCGCCCTTGAAGGCCAGCAAAGCCTGTTTGGCATTATCTGGATCAAAGGGTAATGACCAGCTGCCAAAGCGGGCAGCATTTAAGCCGGCCAATTTGTCACTAATGCCCATTAACTTTGCCAGTTGCGCTGGAGAAAGTTCTTTGAGGGTCGCAATCAACTCTGCAGAATCATCAAGTAAATCGGGGATGGTAAAGTTTGAGGTTTTTGCTGGGGTTTCATAATCCAGGGTTTTCGCTGGCGATATTACAACTAACATATGTACAGCCTTTTACTTGATTAAGCCATGTCATAAGGTGTTCAGGGAAGCGCCGATTAATCAACATTGCTGCTTGTTGGGGCGTGTTGTTGCGGTTAGCATAGCCCATTTATCTGCTGAAGCAAAATATTCAGGTTAACCCAGTCATTATGACAGCTACTGCTAGTAAAAATCGACAGCGCCCCAACTTCCTTGAAGACCCCATCCCGACACTGCTGTCGCGTTTAACCGGGCCGATGATTTTTGGCTTAATTGCCATCATTTTATTTAACGTCGTGGATGCCTATTATATAGCAATGCTGGGTACTGAGGAGCTCGCGGCATTAACCTACACTTTTCCTGCCAGCTTCAGTTTCATGAGCGTCAATCTTGGCCTGGGAACGGCTACTGCGGCCTTAGTGGCCAATGCCCTGGGGCGTGGTGATACTGAGTCTGCCCGGCAAATAGCGACCCATAGCCTGATGTTGGCGGTTTTAATCGTGTTTTGCCTGTCTATGCTGGGTAAGCTTAGCATTAACCCCGTGTTTAGCTTGATTGGCGCCAATACCGATAGCCTGGTGCTGATTCAATCCTATATGCAGGTTTGGTACAGCGGCATTGTATTTTTAACCATACCCATGGTGGGTAATGCTGCCATAAGAGGCGCTGGCAATACCAAAACCCCAAGTATTATTATGTCAGTGGCAGCGCTTATGAACGGCGTGCTCGATCCATTTTTAATTTTTGGCCTGGGTCCTTTTCCAGAACTGGGCTTACAGGGTGCGGCTTTATCATCGGTGATAGCCTGGATCTGCAGCATGGTAGCGGCCATTTGGCTGCTAAGTTTTCGTGAGCGCTTGCTGTTAAGAACCCGGCCTCATTGGCAAGCGCTAAAAGCTTCGTGGCACCAGCTTATGACTATTGCCGTGCCGGCCACAATGAGCAATCTGATGACTCCCGTTTCTCTGGGTATTCTCACTGCCCTGGTTACCCGTTATGGCGAAGAGGCGGTAGCGGCCACTGGCGTAGGCACCCGAATTGAGCCGGTATTGGTTATTGTTGCCATGTCAATGTCTGCGGCCATGCCCGCCATTATCGGGCAGAACTATGCTGCTGGCCGCAAGAATAGAGTGATTGTCACTATGATGACGGCTTCTAAGTTTATAATGCTTTGGCAGTTAGTCATGGCCGTGGTGTTGTGGTTTGCGGCCCCCACAATTGCAAATTTGTTTAGTGATAATAAAGCCGTAGCTGAACTGATAAGTTTTTATTTACGCTGCCTGCCAGTCAGTTATGGGTTTTTGGCACTTACCTTTGTCAGCACTGCCACGTTCAACGCGATGAAACAACCTCGGCAGGCACTGCAGTTAAATATAATTCGTTTGTTTATATTTTATTTACCCTTGTCGTTTTTCGGTGCCTGGGCTGGCGGTGTTAAAGGTATTTACCTGGGGGCGGCAGCAGGCAATATTCTGGCAGGACTCGTGGCTTTTTACTGGTGTGGTACCATCTGTCGAGCAGCGTGCGCTGAATCAGGCGCTAAAGGTTTGAGATGAAACCCAGAAAAATTATTCATTGCGATTGTGATAGTTTTTTTGCTTCCATAGAAATCAGAGATGACCCCGCGTTGCGGGATAAACCTGTAGCCGTGGGTGGTGCCGTTGATCGTCGTGGTGTGATAGCCACCTGTAATTATATTGCCAGAGAATACGGCGTGCGTTCTGCTATGGCGTCCGCTTATGCAAGAAGGCTGTGTCCCGAATTAATTATCGTTCCGCCCCGAATGGATAAGTACAAAGCTGTTTCAAATGAAATCCGAAAAATTTTTGAACAGTATACACCGCTTATAGAACCACTTTCTTTAGATGAAGCCTTTCTTGATGTCAGCAATGTTGAAAGTCACCAGGGCAGTGCTACGCGAATAGCACAAGCCATTCGGCAACAGATAAAACAGGATCTAAACATTACAGTTTCAGCCGGTGTGGCCCCGAATAAATTTTTGGCTAAAATCGCCAGTGATTGGAATAAACCCGATGGCCAGTTTGTAATTCCTCCCGGCGCGGTGGATGCGTTTGTTAAAGACCTGCCCGCAAGTAAAATATTTGGTGTGGGCAAAGTCACCGCCAGAAAACTGGCCGATATGGGCATTCACACCTGTGGCCAGTTACAAGGCTATTCGGTTTTCGAGTTAAGCGAAAAATTCGGTCGTTTTGGTGAGCGCTTACATGAATTAAGCAGAGGCCATGATGAGCGACCAGTGATATCAAGTCGGCATCGAAAATCGCTCAGTGTTGAGCGAACCTTTCCTGCTGATTTACCAGATCTCCAGGCTTGTTTACGTGAGCTGCCAGATTTACTTCAACGCCTGGAAAATAGAGTGGATAACTTGCAAGATAATTGTGTAATTGTTAAAGCCTTCGTAAAAGTAAAATTTCTCGATTTTTCTGCCACCTCTGTTGAACAAACAACTGATGAAGTGAATCCGGGTATATTTGATGATTTGTTCCGTCGGGCTTTTGTTCGAGGCAGTAAACCGGTTAGGCTTTTAGGGGTAGGCGTGGGTTTTCGCGATAAGCTGCCTGAAGGTCAGGGCTGGCAGCTTGAGTTGTTTGAGGATTAACAAGAAGGGACTTGGGCAAGACTTTTTAGGATTTAGCGCTTAGAGAAAAATACAGAATCATGTAGAATAGCCCGCCATCAGCATTAAGTTGCAGGTGTACAGTACAATTATTTTGTGCTTGAGCGCAATCAGAAGTTTGGTAGATAACTATATGAATTATAAAGACGATAACGCCCCATCCTGGTTTATTGAAGCCGTCAATACACCGTATAAAGACCATTTCATTGACGTCGATGGTTGCAGGATTCACTATCAACATTGGCATAACGAAGGCGATAAACCGGGTTTATTGTTTGTCCATGGTGGCGGAGCCCATTCCCATTGGTGGGATTTTATTGCGCCAGCCTTCTTGCAAAAATTCGATGTTGCAGCCATTGATATCAGCGGTATGGGCAATAGCGAACACCGTGAGCAGTACACCAGCTACCAGTTTGCCAAAGAATTAATGGCGGTAATTGATGATGCGGGTTTTGGTGATAATGCCATTATTGCTGCGCACAGTTTTGGTGGTTTGGCGGCCTTGCGGGCAGGCATAGAGTATGCGGAACGGCTGCGTGGTTTGGTGGTGATTGATTCTGCGATTTTTCCACCAAACTTTCAAGCTAATAACGATATGAAAGGTTCGCCTTTCAAATCCAAAAAAGTTTATCCTGATGTTGAAACCGCAATGACGCGCTTCAAGCTGGTGCCGCCACAACCCTGTGAAAATACTTACATTGTTAATTATATTGCCCGTCATTCAATGGGTGAAGTAGAGGGTGGTTGGTCGTGGAAATTTGATATGCAGTTTTTGCAGAAAACCCAGATGGATGATCTTCAGCAAGAAATTAAAAAGCTGAAGTTGAAAACCTCGATTATTTATGGTGAAAAGAGTATGTTGTTTTTACCACCTTTGTTGGAATACATGAAGACAGTATACAGCGATGATGTTCCATTTAAATGCTTGCCAAATGCAGCTCATCATCTGTTTTTAGATCAACCTTTGGAATTTATTAAGTTGTTAGACGAAGTGTTAGAGACATATTAATTTGGCTTTTATTTTTTCGGTTTAATAAACTTCAAAGTCATTCTATCACTCTCACCAATGGCTAAATACTTCTCTTTATCCTGGTCACCCAGGCGCAACGAAGGTGGCAATGTCCAGACCCCTTTGGGGTGGTGCTTATTATCCTTAGGGTTGGCATTAATCTCGGATTTTGCCAGTAGTTTAAAGCCAGCCCGCTCAGCCAGAGCAATGGTGAAGGCCTCAGTAGTGTAACCGCTGGTTTGCATGTCTTCGAGACTGAAATCAGCCGGTGCCCGGTGTTCTACTACACCGAGAATTCCACCTGGTTTTAAAGCTTCGTACATGGCTTTAAAAACATAATAACCATTTTCGTCCTGGCGTAACCAATTGTGCACATTTCTGAAAGTCAGCACCCTATCAGCAGAACCTGGGGGTGCCAGGGTCACTTTCCGAGGAGCATCAAGTTCACTGAGAATAATTTTGTCGTAGATATTTGGGTCTTTGGCGGTTTTCTGTTTGAACTTGTCTAAACTGTCACGAAAAAACTTTACCTCTGAGTCCGCAGAAAAATGTGCGGCATACAAGGTGCCTTTGTCTCTTAAATAGGGGGCCAGAATTTCAGTATACCAGCCGCCAGCGCCGGGCCATATTTCGACCACGGTCATGTCACGTTCAAGCTCAAAAAATTTCAGGGTTTCCACTGGGTGACGGTGGCTGTTTCTGGAGATGTTTTCAGTAGACCGGTGCGATGCCTCAATAATCTGTGAAAGCGATTCCCCAGCCAGTACAGTGCCAGAAAACACCAGCTGCAATAAGCAAAAAAACAGCAAGCCTGGAAAAAGAGTTAATTTAAAATGATTACTGTTAATAATGTTCATATCAATTCCAATCCGCGCTAAGCACGACTTTGCCAATGGTCTGCTTGGATGCCAGCAAGCCTAAAGCCTCATTAATATCTGGGCAGGAAAAACTTTATCAATTGCCGGCATTATCGACTCATTTGCCAGTAAAGACCAAATATTTTTTACCAGGTTGTTTAATATTTTTTCTCGTTCCCACGCACCCGCGTGGGAATGCATACCTGCTTACCATGCCATACAAGCCTCCAACAACCCAGCCAAGCCCGCGTAATCTCTGGCACTGGAGTATCGCCAATGTACGGCTTCATCGACAAAGTCGCTTGGTGTTAACAGCCCGAACCTAATTATATTGCATATTTTCATCGGCCTTAAAATACCTAAAAGTTAAACAGCTGTTTAAAGCTAAGTTTTTTTAATAAAACTTAGCTATTATTTTAAATTAAAAAAGTCTTTTGAATTGTTGCTGGAAAGTTAAAAAATATCTTAATTTATTGATTTTAAAGGCATAAAGCTAGTTTACAAAATGCATTTGCTATCGCGGACAAAAACCTCTACCTTTAAATCAGGTCAAATATAAACCAAATTTACACCTGCCTAAGGCAGAGATTACAGGCTGCATTGTCATAAAAATAACAAGCAATGCGTATTTAATAAAACAATTGATAAACAGTGTATGACAACAGGAAGGTCGCAGAAAATGATGACAGATAAAAACACAGAACTTTATCCGCCATCTATTAGAGGTGACTGCTATGAAAAAGCAAATGTTACAGACAGTTTTGGGGTTTTCGATATTGCCTGCGTATGCCTTGAGCGCACCGCTTCTTGGGGAAGGCTTTGAAATGGCTTTTTGTGATCGCTATGTGATGCACAGTACGCCTACCTATAGCACTATGTGCCAAGATGCCAACTCATATGACTCCCATATGGCAGAATTCAAGGCGCGTAGCTGGAAAGCTGTTATGCGCTACGTTTGGAAAAAAGCCAAAAGTAGCGACCGAAGGGCAGCGTTTACTGATGCATATTACAGTAATTATGCAGATCACAGGTACGCGCAACACCTGGACAATAGTAAGTCCTCTCGCGATCAAGAAATCAAAAGTACCGCGCAAGATGTCAAAGAAAGCACCGATGGTTTTTTCAAGGATGCGCGCTATTCTTTAAGGGTGTCCCGCGACAAGTTCATCATGAAACTATCCGTTAAATATTGAGTGTTTGGAACCATTGATTAACTCATCCTCGATTTAATCAATGGTCTTTGCTTCCCAGGTAAAAAACATCCTCAACGGTTTTATTCTCAAATCAAGTTATACAACAGTAAGCTTTATGCTTTAACATAGGCTTTCGTGCTAACTTGTCCCTTTTGATACTAAATTTGTGCTAACTGAAGACTTAAAGACTGAGATCCAGGAAGCTTACCGCAGTTTTTTAAGTGGTAAGAAGCTGAAAGCTCGTTATGGCCAGCGGATTATGATGGCAGAAATTGCCAATGCATTGGCCAGTATTGAATACGGCTTGGAAAATGAACGTAGCGCTGGTGAGCCCGTTTGTGTACTTGAGGCGGGTACTGGCACAGGAAAAACCGTTGCCTACTTGCTGGCCGTTTTACCGATTGCGGCATCTTTGGGGAAAACTGTAGTTATTTCAACGGCCACAGTGAATTTGCAAGAGCAGATTCTCTATAAAGATATTCCCGATACCATTAAACACAGCGGCCTGAATATCAGCGTTAAGTTAGCAAAAGGCCGCAGCCGCTATTTATGTTCTGCGAAGTTAAAAAAAATTCTGCAACAAGAAGATGACACTGCACAAGTGTTGGCTCTCTATGAAGATGAACTGAGCTATAAGCCCAGTAGTGTCGATGTGGAAGTCTACCGGCAGATGGATAAGGCCTACGAGGAAAGTGAATGGGATGGCGATAAAGATCAGTGGAAAGCGGCCATTGATGATCAAGTATGGCAGCGAGTTACGGCTACGCACCTTGAATGTTCCGGCAGGCGTTGTCCCTACGTAGATCAGTGCAGTTTTTTTACCGCACGAAATGCCTTAAATGATGCCGATTGCATTGTCGCTAACCACGACCTTGTGCTATCTGATTTGGCCTTAGGTGGTGGTGCTATATTGTCTGCGCCGATGGAGACTATATATATTTTTGATGAAGGTCATCACTTGCCAGACAAGGCTCGCCAGCATTTTTCCGGAGAATTTAGGTTTTACAGCTCCGTGCGTTGGTACAAACAGCTTGAAAAACCCTTGGCGCAAATGGCTTCGGCGTTAAAGCTTTCAGAAAAAATGTCCAATAAGGTGCAGCTTATTCAGGAGCATCTTCCTGAACTACTGAATCATTTTAGTGAGTTGGAGCATTGGCTTGAAAATGCCGAGTTAGGCAATCAGTTATCAGCTGATGAAGGCGCTAAAGGCGCTTGGTCCAAGCGTAACTATCATCCTCCGCGTGCGGAATACAAGCGCTTTAGCCAGGGTTTGGTGCCTGAAGACCTGAGACTGCTGGCCGCTAATATCCGTGCCAGTTTGTTGATGCTTATGCCGCCTATGGAGTACGTGGTTGAAACTCTCAAAGAAGCCTTGAGTGACAAGGATATTCATGTTACCCGACACCTGGCAGAAATATGGCATCCGGTGATGGCTTTGATACAGTCACGCCTGGAGGCAAATTTTCAATTGTGGAGTTATTTTTCTAATCAGGATGTCGCTGATCAATTACCCATGGCTCGCTGGATTGAATCTGTGGAAATAGGCGGTAATCCAGAGATTGCAATTTGCTGCAGCCCGATTTTGGCTGCCGAGGTGTTGCGGCAACATTTGTGGAATAAGTGTTTTGGTGCAGTGATTACTTCAGCGACTTTAACTGCTTTGGGCTCTTTCGACAGGTTCATAATGAATTCGGGTGTCTCGGAACACAGTATCTTAAAACAAATACCAGGCTCTTTTGATTATCAACATGCCGGTTTGCTTATGATCCCCGAAGAAGCCAGAGACCCGGCTGATATTGAGGCACATACTCAAGCAATAGTGACCTTTATTGCTACGAAACTGAATTTAAGTGGCGCTTCATTGGTGCTATTTACGTCTCGAAAACAAATGGAGGAGGTGTATGAATTATTAAATGATGACCTTAGAGGGCTGGTTTTGAAACAGGGTGATTGCTCTAAAATCGAACTGATAAGCCGCCATAAAGAAGCCATTGACAACAAGAAAGGCTCAATTTTATTTGGCCTGTCGAGTTTTTCTGAGGGCGTGGATTTACCGGGTAGTTATCTCGAGCATGTGGTTATTGTGAAAATTCCCTTTGCAGTGCCGGATGACCCAGTGGAAGCGGCTTTGGCAGAGTGGGTCAAGCAATCTGGGGGCAATCCTTTTTGGAAAATCACCGTTGCGGATGCCTCAACACGCCTGATTCAAGCAAGTGGGCGTTTAATTCGTACTGAAACTGACCACGGGCAGATCAGCCTGCTGGACAGCCGAGTGGTAAGTAAAAGTTATGGTAAAGCATTGCTCGATGCACTGCCACCTTACAAAAGGCAAATTGATTGGCAGCCATAAGCTTGATGTTAGTTAACCCTGAGAAACTCTTTCATGGCATCAGTGGCGTGGGAACATGAATGCTGTAGTATGAAAGGCAAAGGCATTAGCCGGGGTTTTCTTAGTTTTCAGTATGCGAAATCTCTTGGGCACTATGGAATTGACTATTTATTTGGTATTAAATCAGTCCAGTCTTTTATGTGGTTAACTTTTTCGTTGGCTGGAGATGCTTTCTCCTCGTCTTGGCCAAGTCCGGTGGATTTCAAATCAGTCGTATTAACCAGTTCTCTCCAGTCTTGTTTGCCTTTGTCTACGGTGGCTTTATTGTTTTCCGCTTGAGCTTTTTTTAGGGATTGCTGCTTTTTGATTGCTTCGGCTTTTTCAAGAGCTAGTTTGCGTTTATTTTCTTGCTCAAGGACCAATGCATTGAGTTTTTGTTTTTCGGCTAGTTCTGCCTCATGTTTTAAACGAGCAGCTTCTTGTTTGGTTGCCAGTTCCTGGGCAGCTTGCTGTTTTGCCAGTTTTTCTGCCCGAGCTTTTTTAGCAGCTTCTAGGTTGGCGGCATTTTTTGCTGCAAGTTTGTTAGCAAGAAACTTCTCATTTTGAGCAATATTGGCCTGTAAAGCAGCCTGGCAATCTTTAGTAGAAGCAATGGAGGTTTCCACAGTTTTGTGAATAGGCTGTACGCCATGTTGACTGCTGCTTGCTGCGGTTTGTAGATTGAAATTAACGCTGCTAAGGATGGTTTGGGACTGCTTTAATTGACTTCTTGCGCTGGTTAAAGTCTGTGCGTTGACATTTGTTGCTTTAAGCAGTGCTTGCCCGCTTTGGCAAGACTGTAGCGCTTGCCTGGCTTTTTTGTTCTCAGCTTCAGCCTCGGCTACGACTGCGGCAATTTCGGTTTTGAAAAGTTCAAGTTTGGCACTGGTTTTTTCGCAGCGCAGCATTCCGGCTTTTGTGTCAGCTTGCTTCTCTAATGATGTGGTAATGGCAAAAGCCTGGCTTTTAAGGCTATTGTATTGCTTAAAACTGGCATCAGCTGATGAAATGTCTCCGCTGTTCAGTTGGGTTCTGGCTTTATTACATTGCTCAAGGGCATCCTGCATGATCGGGAATGCTTCTGCTCTTAAAATATCATCTTCAGCCGTGTTGCACAGTGCTATATTGCGATCGATATTTTGCTCTGTCGTGGTCATGATGCGGCTGTCAATGGCTTTGGCTTCGGCAAGTTTTTGAGTGTAAAAAGAAATTTTCTCTTTGGCGGCCTTGAGATTGCTGCCGCGAATGCTGTGGGCTTCAACGCAGGCTTCAAAGCCGGATTTATAGATTGTTATTGCTTTAGCAAGGCTTTGTGCATCTTCTGCATAAGTCGCAGTAGTGGGTAAAATAAAGCTAAAAAATACACAGCTTGTTAAGAGCCTTTTAATAGTGAGCATGTTATAAATCCCGTTTATATCTTTTATATATCCTTGTTTGGGCATTGTCGTATAGGCATTGTTGTTTGGCTATTTGAGGCAGCAAGAAAATCTATGAATATGTTGATATTCATTAAATTAATTAAATGTGATTAACAGTACTTGCTAAAATTATTAAACTAACTGTTTAATAGTAAACGTTAATTCATTTATAAGCATGTCTTGTGCATGGTTATGTTAGCCTGTTGGCAATTGATGTGTTAAGCATGTCATTTGCTCATAACAGTGAGTGCTCAAAAAAGAAGCGCTGTTGGATTTTGAGCGTAAATGATGAAAGCTTGGCTTAATAATGGGCTAATGTCTGCCGTTGATGTATTTTTTGGGGCTCTTCCTCAAAGTCAACCAGGGCTAAAAAAATTGGCTGAAACCAAGGTTGTGTCCCACCGGGGTGAATTTAACAACCATTGTGTTTTTGAAAATACCCTGGCAGCCTTTGATCCGCTTATTGAAGCGGGTGTGTGGGGCCTTGAATGAGATATTCATTGGGCCAGAGACCAGCGACCGGTTATTAGCCACGACCCTCATTTGCGGCGTTTATTTTGCGCCAATACCTGGCTTGGGGATCTGGATTTACACGAGTTACAAAAAAAATTTCCATTAATTCCAACGCTTGAAGAGGTGGTACATCGTTATGGTGGACGATTACACCTTATGCTGGAGCTAAAACAAGACAACACCGGTTTGAGTAAAGTCAGGTCAGACGCGCTAAAATCGATTCTTGCTGACCTAAAGCCGGTTGATCAGTATCATTTGCTTTCTCTTACACCTGATTTACTCAGCCAGGTGGATTTTGCTCCCCCCCAGACTTTGTTGCCTGTGGCTGAAACTAAGGTTAGACGCCTCAGTCATTTGGCTGTAAAAAACAATTGGGCTGGCATTGCTGGCCATTTTTTGTTAATTAACCAAGGGCTTGGGGATCTCCATAAAAGTGCTGGGCAGAAAGTCGGTACTGGATTTATTGCTTCGAAGGCCTGTTTGCATCGGGAAATAAATCGCGATGTTGATTGGGTTTTTAGTAATCATGCCAGTAAAATACAAGCAATCATTATAGATGCTTTACAGCAAAGATGCCCTGAAGGTGGAAAACTATGAATAAGCAAGCGCAAACGGAAATAGAAGCGGC
>JBECKY010000074.1:0-17295 GCA_040235475.1 Pseudomonadales bacterium | reverse complement strand
TCTTTAGGCGCTGTAGCACAAGCTGATATTAATAAACATACACAGGTGAAAAAAAACAGACAAAGTGTTGTTTTGTTTTCAACATTATTTTTTGAGGCATTATATTTAGTATCCATAACTATTAAATTAATTTTAAACGTAAGCCTGAATCTTTAAGATCTATGTAATAAAGTCCCTGGTGATTGTTTGCTATCAATAACATATTATAAGAGCACATTTTGAAGCGGTGTGATTCGCATCAATTTGTTTTTGTTTTTGTTTTTGCTTTTATTTTATGAGCCTGTAAACACAATGTTTGCAAATCTAACTTGTTAATAAAAAGAATTAATCACTACTCTAATAATGCATTCTCTACAGATTTTTTCTGCTGTTCTGGTGGCATTTGCAAAGAATTGTCTGAAGTATTTTGTTGAATTTGTGACTGATATCGATATATATTCATGTCGCTGATAAAGGCTGTATTTTCTTCAGCTCGTGCATAGCGTGCGGGGAGCAAAACACTAAGTTTTTCAATGCTTTTGTTAATCCATAAGCTGAATACATTTATTGTGAGCAGTTCGACGTTTTTTTCGTGTACCGATATGGCCTTTTCCTCAAATGGGTAAGCTTGTTCTTCAAGCACCAGGTTGTACTGTTCAAGCTCTAGGGCATTAAGGTCGTCAGGTCTTTCCGATTCCATCAGTGCTACATTAAAATTAAAGTAAATTTCTGCAATATAATATGTCGCAGCTGCAGTAACATCAGCCACACCGTAATCAACCAGGCCGTTATATTTTTTAACTAATGATTTCATGGTGGTTTGTTTTTTTGTGAGATTGCTCTTAAAAGGTTTTGTTATCTTGAGTGCGATAAACCTATCAAATTCTGGTTCTATAATAACCAGTGCAGCCTGAGCCGCAAGGTAACGGGTACGGTCTGTACGTTCGCTGCCCGCATTGGCGTCTGTATTGATAATGTGTTGCAGGGTTTCCCTGTAAGCTTTGATTTGATTACGATCTTTGTAAACCGTGGCAATTTTAAATTGTGTTTCAAGAGCAAATTCAATGGGTGTCGGGAAATAAACCACATACTTTTTATATACTCTCAAGGCATTGTCAGTATCGTTGGTCTTTTCATAGAGCTGGGCGGCTGTCAGCAAGGCTTCACGCCTAATGTCATCATCTTTTGATTCGGTTTCAATGCGTTCGAATTCCAGGGCGGCTTGCGAGTATTTTTCAGATTCTTTATATACATAGGCAATTTTTTTAGTAACATCATGCTGCAGCTGATGTTGTGGGTAAGTTTCCCTAAAGGCTAAAAGTACCGATTCAGCTTGCTCGAAATTCTTTGTTTGAACTAGTATTGCAGCTGCGTCATATTCTGCTGTAGATCTTATTTTTGAGGAAGGTGCGAGAGTGGCGATGCGCAGAAAATGTTTAACTGCAGTTTCATATTCAGCATTAATATTAGCGAGCTCTCCCTGTTTGTAAATTGATGCCGCGAGGTTATCAATAAATTTAATGCGGTCTTTATCTTGTTCTGGTGTGATGTTGAGTACTTCAATATATGCAATTTCTGCATCCGAGTATTTTTCAAGTTCAAAGGATGAGTAGGCTATTACTAACCATGCTCCGTGTTTGATCGAGCGTTCCGCATCAGGGAACTCTTTGATTAATCTGTGTCCGGTTCTTATGGCTAGTTCATAGTCCTTCATCGAATAAATATCATCAATCGCTGCGCCCAGTACTACAGTAACTTTTTCATGTTTTGGGAATGTATCAACAAGGCGTAAAGAGCTTCGAATAACTTCTCGTTTGATAGAGTTTTTTTGCGCAGGGGGCGCCAGATTAAAGTGCTCTCGATAGGCGTAAACGGCGGCATAAGCGGCTTTAGGTGATTGCTTGTTAACTGCGTATTCGTAGGCGGTGCGCTCATACTGAATTGCAGCAAGGTTAAAATTCTTATTTTCCAACAATAATTCAGCCAGCTGATAATTGATTGCGGCAGACTGTTCATCTTGAGGAAATGAGCTTAAAAATTCATGATACCAATGTGAAGCTTCACCGAAATTTTCATTTTTTTGGTCAGCAAATTTTTTATTTTGATAGAGTGCATGATAATGATTAGCCAGATCCGTCAGGTTTGTTTTTAGATGATCAAGAACCTTGGGAAATTCTGTTTTGTTAAAATGATTCCAGTACTCTGCATGTATGCCATAGGTTGAAGCGAATTGTTTTTTTGCATCAATAACAAGTCTTGGAAAACCACCTTTCATATATATTTCAATGGTTCGCATGCTAAAATGCGGCGAAACCTTATTGAAAGGGTTGCGCTCAATAAACGCATTATAGGTTAATGCCGCATCACTGTATCGTCGTTTGTCAAAATAATATTCGGCAAGATGACTGTAGATACCGTCTTCGTAAGGCTTGGCACCATACTTGTTAAAATAATTAATAACTGAGTCTGCCCCACCCATGTTGGAAAAGCTCAGGCTAATAACACGAAAGGTATCATCAATTCTTTTCTTTTCAATTTCGCTTTCTGTCTGTTCAAAATCATAACCAATAGATACCTTGTAATCGAAAATGGCCATAAACTGATTAATTGCTTCTTCATACATATCTTGTTTATAGAAAGTCCAGCCTAATTTATACAAAGCACTTTCGTAATAAACAGAAGCAATGCCGAGTTTTAGCACCGAAAGATAGGCTTCTTCTGCGTCGAGGTATTTTTTTCTGGTAAAAAAGTATTCTGCACGTCTGAACTGAACTTCATCCATGTACCTTGAGTCAGAATGTTCACTTACTAGTTTGTTCATGACTTCCATGGCTTTTTCAACTTTACCGAGTTCTTCATAGGCTCTGGACAGCTGGTATAAGACCTGATCATTGCGTTCGTATAGGGGATATTTGGCCAGAAGCTTCTGATATAGAATAATGGCCTCTTCTGCACCGGCATTTTCCAAATCGCCTGCTGCTTCACCTGGGGGCAGGGATGGTTGTATGTTGGCTTTTGATTCAATTTTTTGCTGTGTGGAGGCCCGTTTTTCAAACTGTTTTTCCGATTCACTGAGGTCTGCGATAATAGACGCTTGTTCGTCAGTAACGGGAGTGGGGGCTTTTTTTATTATGGCGTTCACTTCATGCTTATTTATTGCTGAACCACTTTCTTGTACGCGATCGGTATCTTTTACATCAGTAATTACGCCATATTCTTTGGTAATTTTAAGGTCTGCCAAGCGCCGAATTGCTTCTGGGGTAAGGGCAGATTCCGGTGTTTCTTCGAGAAATTTCTGATAACTTTGCATGGCTTTTTCAAGGCCACCTTCAATTTTTTCATCTTTGATGTTAATTACAACGCTATCAAGTTGACCAATGGTTCCTTTCTGACCGAGAATTGCACACGATTGCAGTAAAAGTGAAACAAAGATGATTAATAAGCGCTGAAATATCATTGCATATCATCCTTAATCTTGAGCTGTTCTTCTTTTCTCTCTTCCTGTTTTTTAGTGGCGCGATCGTAGCTTTCTGCAAGAGCAAACCTTGCTTTGACTTGATATTCTTCCAGGCGCTGCCTTCTCAGTTCCAGTTCACTCACGGCCATTTGTTCAAGCAGGTAGCCCTGCCTTGATATTAGAGTATTAATTTTTGTTTGTGCTTGATTTATTTTGATGGTTAATTGTTGCAAGTTGTTATCATAACCTTTATAGCTTTGAGTCGCTGCCTGTCGGGTTCTGACGAAAGACTTATAGGATTTATCTAGTTGATTTACATGTTCATCCAGTTGGTGTAAATGTTTGTGGGCATCGGTTAACCTGACATCATATTCGGTATAAATACTCCAGTTTATGCGCCCCTTCAGTCTTGAAATTCTAGCCATGAGTGGGTCGTTATTGCTTAAGCCGCGATTGTTGAAATCATTTTCTAAATTCATTATTTGGTGCAGTAAAATTCTTTCATCGGCTGTAGCCAGTAATTCAGGTTTTGGTGATATCAGCATTTTCTTTAAACGCTTATCCAGACGATCTCTTTGCTGTATGCGTAATTTCATTTTTGAGTCAAGAATTCTGAACTGTTTTTCGATATCGGGTAAAAGTGGTTGGTAATATGCGCTTCTTATTGCAATTATTTCCTCGAATGCACTGATTTGTTTTAGCCAGGTGGACATTTTTTTTTGCAGTTCAACCATGTCGAAGTAATTTTTCAAGGATTCCTGGAAGTCGTGGGAAGCCAGCATTTCGATTAAATAATGTGTTTCTGGCGTGTTTGGTAATTCCCTTAATTTGATTAACCAGTTTTTGTCTGCTTTTAATTCTTCGCCAATAACGGCTGCAAGAAATTTACCTTCTCTGATACTTTTTATAGAAGCGTCAACCCGTTCAAGCTCCTTACTGTATGATTCCAGAGCCTGGCCGTATAAAATTGCGGCCTTGCCATGAATGCCCAGTTTTCCATAGGCATAGGGCACGCCCAGCATGATTTCCTGAACCGATTTATTGGTGATATTTCTTTTGGCTAACATTTGCCAGGGTACCAGTGCGCGATCAAATTTGCCCATGGCGGCTGCTGCCCACCCTGAGCCAAGCAGTGCTTTGTTTGAAAATGGGCCGGTGAGCCTGACGCGGTCAAGAAATTGTTTCGCTGGCTCAGCCTGTCCTGCTTCCAGCAACCTGAAACCCAGTACTAGATTGGCTTTGTCTTTTATGCCTAAGACTTGTTCGTCGCTGGAAGAAATTTGGCCCACTTTATTCAGTTGCGCCAGGCCTTGCTCCTCTTTTCCACTTTGCAGCAGGGCAATAGCCAGGTTGTATCCGGCAAAACCTTTTACACCTTCAGCATTTTCAATGGGTTCAAGTAAGTTAATGGCATCGGTGAACTTGCCATTGACCATGTATATTTGGGCTCGTAGAAACGCCTCTTCATAACGCAGGTGCTCAGGAATTTTGCCTTTGACTTTTTCTATTGCGTGTAGGGCATTAAGGGGCTGATTTTTTTGGTAGTAAATTTTTGCTAAACGGTAGCCCGCTGCATTACGAACCACATCCTCAACATTGCCTTCAATAACCGCCTTGATTGCCCGACTGGCGCGATTATGCATGCGATAATACAACTCATAATCACCCACTGAGAACTCGGCATCGCCAATATGGTGATACAGCGAGCTTAAGTTGGGTTCGTCGAGACCGTAGTACTGAGCCAGTTCAGTATCGAGTCTGGAGATGGCAGCAAAATATTCTTTCTGGTAAGCCTGGAAAAGTGCCTCACCAAAGTAAAGGTCTTTAAGTTCATCCTGCCGTGATGTGTCCGCTGCCAATGTCGAGCCAGCACAAAACAAGGTTATTAGTGCAATCGACAGGCAATGTTTAGCGATGCTCATGGACTTACCAGTTTCTGAACGTTACACCAGAGTCAGATAACCTGATTTCAACCATCTGAGGTTTGATGCCCTTTTCAAATAGATGGGAAACCGTATGGGCGTTGTTTCCGCCACTTTGTTTGTTGATAACGTTGATCTTAAGATTATGCTCGCCGGTTCTGATATTCCCAGTATAGATTCTCTGTACCCCACCGATGTTTAGCGCTTCGATCTCTTTAAAGCTGTAAATATGATGGCTTATATCATCTTCATCGAGCATTATTTTAAGTGCGATCGGTGGGGTTTTGCTGTTTTTTTCCATAGACACAAAGATAGCCAGCTGTGTGTTTGATGGATATAAGAGTTTTTCTTCCAGCTGGTTCAGCTCTGCGGATATGGCCAATACTTCTTTTTTAATTTCCTGAACTTGTTCATCGAGGCCTTTAATCTGTTCTTTGGTAACAAGCTCCTCGGCATTAAGGCTAGATGTTACAGCCAATGCAAATAAAGCAATAATTAGTCTGACAAGCATTTTCTTCACCATGATTTAAAAGTGAATTACATTACTATGGTTTTATGTGGCTGGTTATGGTGTGTATTTATTATTAATCATGATGGTAATGGCTGGATACTAAATAATATGTTCAGTGTGATCTTGGCATGTTAAAAGACCTTCTATGTTGTTGAAGTGTGATCTGCTTCATTTGCCAAATCAGGCGACTACCATTAACCGTTTTTATAGGTATTTTAATAACAAGTTTTTAAAGGCTATTTTTTAAGTCTTTCAGGTAATGAGAATGAAGACTCAAAAATTTTAATTGGATAGTCTTTTAGCTGAAGAAGTGAATCAGTCTAATGTGGAAGGGAGAACTCCACCACCTTTTAGATGATGTAGGCTTTAGTTGAATGTTAAAAGTATTTGTGCAGCAAAAAATACTAGGTTTAAAAGAGGTTTTGGCAGGGAATGCCAGGTTAGTCACAAATTTTTGACTCCAGGGATTCAAGCTCCTCGCTTAAAATCATCCATTCATGTTCGCAGGCATCAAATGCCTGTTTGAGCTCGGTTTGGGTTTGTAATAAATTTCTAAGCTCGGCTTTATTTTCATTATCATAAATTCGGCTATCAGCTAATTGGGCATTGAGCTTGGTTTGTTGGCTGCTCAGTTGCTCCATATTGGTTTCCAATTTTTGTAGCTTTATTGCTATTGGTCGTAATAGTTTGCGTTGTTCGGCAGAGTTTTTTCTTTCTTCCTTACGATTATTTTTGCTTGTTTCTGCATCAGTTGATTGTGGTTTATCTGTCGAGGGTTGATCTTGTTGCTTGCGAAAATCCATCAACCATTTTTCATAGTCATCGAGGCTGCCTGAAAACGTTTGTACTTTCCCTTCGGCGACCAGGCAGAGCTCTTCGGTGGCGCAGCGAATCAAATGGCGGTCGTGTGATACTAAAATAACCGCACCTTCGAAAGATTGTAATGCCATTGCCAGTGCATGACGCATGTCTATATCAAGGTGGTTGGTGGGTTCGTCGAGTAATAATAGGTTCGGTTTTTGCCAGACAATAAGCGCCAGGGCCAGACGGGCTTTTTCACCACCGGAAAAGTTTGTAATGGTTTCTGTTACCTTGTCATTATGAAAGCCGAATGAACCCAGGAAGGTTCGCAAAGTGGTTTCAGTTTCCTTCTCGGCAATACGGGCCAGGTGCTGAAGGGCGGAGGCATTGATGTCGAGGTGTTCCAATTGATGTTGGGCAAAATAGCCTGATTTAAGGTGTGGTGAGCTTTGGCATTCACCCTGTAGTAAGGCTATTTTCTGCGCTAAAGATTTAATCAATGTGGATTTTCCCGCACCGTTTGGGCCTAAAATACCAAGGCGAGAACCTGGCTCCAGGGTAAGATTGACCTTGCTGAGTATGGGGTTGCTGTCATAGCCTAGAGTTGCTTTGCTAAGCTTTAATAAGGGGTTAGGTAATTTTTCCGGGCTACGAAAACTAAAATTAAATGGCGAGTCTATGTGCGCAGCGGCAATAGTTTCAAGTTTTTCCAAGGCTTTTACCCGGCTCTGCGCCTGGCGCGCTTTGCTGGCTTTGGCTTTAAAGCGGGTAATGAATGATTGGATATGGGCTATTTCACGCTGTTGTTTTTCGTAGGCGGATTGCTGTTGTGCCATTTGCTCGGTACGCTGAACTTCAAAAGCTGAATAGTTGCCGCGATAATAGTTTAGAGTTGAATTTTCAATATGCACTATATGCCCAACTGTAGCATCAAGAAATTCACGGTCATGAGAAATTAAAACCAAGGTGCCGGGGTAGGTTTTAAGCCATTTTTCCAGCCATAGCAGTGCATCTAAATCCAAATGGTTGGTGGGTTCATCCAGCAAAAGTAAATCTGAGCGACACATCAGGGTATGGGCTAAATTCAAACGCATGCGCCAGCCACCGGAAAAATCACTTACCGGGCGGATTAAATCCGCAGGGGCAAATCCCAGACCAGATAACATTTTTCCGGCGCGGGCTTTTGCAGTATAGCCTTCGGCTAATTCCATCTCATGATGCAAATGCGCTAGCTTTTCAGACGCATGTTTGGTCATTGTGCCTTGCTGATGAGACAACTCTATTTCAGCCAGTTCAGTTTGTATCTTGCGCAAGGCCTTATCGCCATCGAGAACGTATTCTATGGCGGGCCGGGATAAGGCCGTAACTTCCTGTTCCATGTGAGCAATGACCCAAGTGCTGGGAATATTAAATTCGCCTTCATCTTGGCTCAATTGCTGGGTTAGCAGGGCAAATAAGCTCGATTTCCCGCAGCCATTATTGCCAACAATAGCCATATGCCAGCCGGGGTGTATGGTTAGATTGCTATTGTTTAAGAGTTGATGGCCACCACGACGGAGGCTGATTGCCTGTAGTTGTATCATGGCGGGGGAGTTTATAGGGTTTTTTGATGAAGTTAAATCTTGGGGCTTGTATTTGGGGGGGCGTTAAGGTGCTGGGTTAAATTGCATGTTGCTGGAAAATAGACGATAAATCACCGTTATTTTGGCCTTACCTTTACCCTTTCTGCTTGAAGAGTTTTTATAACATCATGATAAAAAAGCATTTTATTTCAAGCATCGAAAGGGGATGCCTATTTATCTGATTCGAGAAATAACCAGGCAGGCAATAACTGAATACATTTCAAATTTCAATACAGCAAGGAGATTAACACCACGAGCGATGTATAAAAAAATAAGTACCTCCATAGCTGAAGGAAAGTCGTGTCGAAGATTTGCCCCGAAAAGCCATTTAAATTTGTACTGTGGAATAAGCAATATTCAAAGCCAGTAGGCTTTGAATATTGGTACATCGGTTTATCAAAAAAGCACTGATTGGTTTATTGAATAGAGCCAATCAGTGCTTTGTTAATTTGCTCAGCTTAAAAATTTGGCCACCCTTTTCAGCATGCCATAAGCTAATTTTGGATAGGGTCTTCCTAATAACTGCGAGGGTGAAAATTTGTTACCCGACAGTTGCACGGCTTTTTTATGGGAAAACTCGCAGAAGCCATCAAAGCCATGGTAAGCCCCAACGCCACTGTCGCCGGTGCCACCAAAGGGCATGTTCATATTAGCCCCATGCAGCACAGTGTCATTAAGGCAGGCGCCACCAGAAATTGTTTCATTGATGACTTTTTCGCCCTGTTTGCGATCAGAGTCAAAATAGTACAAAGCCAGCGGCCGAGGGCGATCTTTTACATACTGTAAAGCCTCGGCCATCGAATCAACGCCTTTAACCGGTAGTACCGGGCCAAAAATTTCTTCCTGCATAATCCGCATATCATCAGTAACCCCCGTGATCACTGTCATGGGAATAACCCGACTGTCTTTAGGGATCTGTTCGTTTTTCGGGTTTGCCTGGATAACCGTGGCGCCTTTTTGTTTTGCGTCATCGATCAGCGCAAGTACCCGTTGGTGGTGACGCTCGTTAACAATCCAGGTGATGTCTTGATTGTTGGCAACGCTGGGATAACGTTTTTCTGCCGCTGCTTTAAAAGCTTCAACAAATGCCTGTTCGCGATTTTTATTAATTAGAATGTAATCCGGTGCAATGCAGGTTTGACCTGAATTCATTGATTTGCCCATCATTAAACGGGCAACCGCTTTATCGACTGGGAAGTTGTCGGCAATAATCGTTGGTGACTTGCCACCCATTTCCAAAGTAACTGGTGTGAGGTTCTTCGCTGCAGCCATCATCACTTGACGACCAATTTCAGTGTTGCCGGTATAAACCAAATGGTCGAATGGCAATTGAGAAAACTGAATGGAGGTTTGCACATCCCCAGTAATGACTTTGATGTAATCTTCATCGAAGTATTTGCTCAGCATTTCGTCCAACACCTCAGATGTTCGAGGGGTAACATCCGGTGGCTTAATGAGCGAGCGATTTCCGGCGGCCAGCACACCAATTAAAGGTGATAAGACCAACATTACCGGGTAGTTCCAGGCGCCCATAATGCCGATTACGCCTTTGGGCTGGTAAATGATGCGTGCGCCCGGTAAACCCATGCCTGACGGTTTTTTGGCTTTGGCCCACTTTTTGATTTTGCCTTTGGTGAATCTTATTTCAGCCAATGCGCCCAGCACTTCAGTGGCAATGGTTTCATGGGGTGAGCGATGACCGAAATCATCTTGTACCGCCGCTACCAGCTTGTCTGAGTATTCGCCAATGGCTTTGGCTAAAGTTTCCAGGTTTTCAACACGCTGCTCAACGCTGGGAATACCGCGTTGTTTAAAGGCTTCTCGTTGTTTTTCTAAAAAGGGGCGCAGTGGGTTATCTGCTGTTACTTCGCCCAGTTTTTGGGGTTTAATCGATATTGGTTGTGGAGTGCTCATTAGATTGCTTCCTTTTGATGGTTTTGTTTCTGTTTTAGGGAGCCTCAACTGCGTAAATTTTTAGTAATTGTAATTTTGGGATAAGGGTTGCCACACGGGATGTTAAGAAATGCAATTGCTTATACGAAAAACTGTGTGGTAAGACCAGGGCGAGGCGCCCTTAACAGTCTGAATTTTTATAGTATCGCCGCTGTCAGTGAAAAGTCAAAAAAATAAAAATAATTTCATAGTCAAATAGTTATATGCAATTTTTCTGGCGTTCAGTGTCATAAATGCATGCTCGGTGTCGTTCATTATAAACATTGGCAGCGAGGCTTATTAAACCGAGCGATCCGCCTTGTCTTTTTCATTGGCAGATTTTATCTGCTGTCGAATCATTGTCCATTGTTCATCGCTCATGTTCGAAAGCTGGGCGAATGTGCCGCCTCCAGCCAGCCATTGTCCACCGTCAATGGCGATGATTTCACCCGTCAGGTAGTCAACACCGTCAGCCATCAAAAATACCGCCAGGTTGGCCAGTTCGGGCATCTCGCCAGCCCTGCCCATCGGAATGCCCATGCTCATGGTTTTTATGCTGTCTAGATCCTGCCCTGGCAGCAACCTTGCCGAAGCACCCTGGGTGGGGAAATTGCCGGGCACAATGGCGTTTACCCGAATACCCCGGTTGCCCCATTCCACCGCCAGGCTTTTGGTCATGGCCGCTACGCCGGATTTTGCCATGGCCGAAGGCACCACAAAGGGGCCGCCGGTCCAAATCCAGCTAACCAGAATATTAATAATATTGCCTTTTAAGCCCTCATTTAACCAGCGCTTGCCGATGGCGTCGGTCAAATAAAAAGCGCCGCGCATAACAATGTCAGTAATGGCATTAAAACCACCAGGGCTTAAATCCTCGGTACGTGAAATAAAATTTCCGGCCGCATTATTAACCAGGCCGTGCAAGGGGCCGTCTGCCCAAATCGTATTGACCATGTCTTCTATGGCTTCTGGGTTTCGGATATCAATAGCATAAGTGCTGATGCTGCCAGGCTTGTTTGTACGCTGCATTTTTTGAGTGATTTCCTCTGCAGTGTCATCCAAAACATTTTTCCTTCTGCCGCAGATGATGACGTGAGCACCAAGTTCTACATAGCGTTCAGTCATGGCTTTGCCCAGGCCTGTGCCACCCCCTGTTATCAGAATACGTTTGCCAGCTAATAAGTCATCTTTAAACATTACATCACCTTTAGTATCTTATATTTGTTGGGCGTTATATTTTTTTCATGAAAGACTGCATGATGCCCATCGCTTCGGCAGAAACAATACGCTGGGCGAATATCCCACCCTCATAAAGAAAATGCTCATTAAAGGCAGCCTGGTAAGGTTTTTTCATCAGCGACTTGGTTAACTGTAAAGCTTCTTTGGGTTGGCGGATTAGCTTGTTAACAACCTGGTCAATCTTTTCTGATAAATTTTCTCTGGAAATCACCTCATTCACAAAACCAATTTCCTTTGCACTTTCCGCATCAAAAAAATCACCCAGCATTAACAGCTCGGCGGCTTTTTGATGCCCAGTTATTTGCGGTAAAATAAAGCTGGCCCCGGCTTCCGGTGTCAGTCCCAGGTTTACAAAAGGCAAACGAAAACGGGCTGCTTCCGATGCGTAAACCAAATCGCAATGCAGTAACATTGTGGTGCCGATTCCAATCGCAAGACCATCCACGGCCGCAACAATGGGTTTGGGGAAATTAATGATTTCATTAAGAAACGAAAGCACCGGAGAATTACTGGAGCTGGGAGGGTTTTGTAAAAAGTCGGTTATGTCATTCCCCGATGTAAAACAGTCTTGGACGCCTCTGATGGAAACAACACGAATGGCGTTGTCTTCTTTGGCTTCTTGTAATGCGGCAGTCATGGTATTGTACATCTCCATGGTAATGGCATTTTTTTTCTCAGGCCGGTTAAGCATGATTTCAGTGACATGCTCACTGTGTTTCAGTTGGATATAGTCAGCCATGATTATTCGCCTTTGCTCCTTGTTTTTTCTGGATTATTAAGACCACTGACATTGAGCGTTACATTAGACCATTTTGCAAGTATTTTTGTCAGCTAGCTGTTGCTGGTCGTGTAAGCAGAAGGCTTCTTTTAAGCTAGTAACAGCTTGTGTTTTTACGGAATATCAGTAATAGCCAGTAGTTGTGGTCCGCAGGGTTGGCAATGGGATATTCCTTGTTGTTTGCCGGTGGTTGCATTGATAATAGCGCTTATTTTTGTTTGCTGTTAAAGCAAGAGGTATTGGTTTGAACGAGCTCTGTAAATATTTTTTAGTATTATTAGTTGGTTACGGATTTTTAGGTTTTGGTTTAGCCGGTGCATCAGAAGTGGATAGTTTTACCGGGCGTAGGCCGTTACAGGATTCACGAGATTTATTAAATGCTCAGGTGAATGGGTGGTTGAAAAAAGCGGTTGCGGCCACAAATCATCATTCCCAACATATGGCTGCCGCCAAATACCATCGCATGCGTGCGGTTACGGGTATGCCGCGGTTAGACGGTGTGGATTATTGCAGCAAGGATCATTTATATCGCATTATGCGTCAGTACTTTGCCCGCCCTTTGGTAGGTCAGTTGGAATCCTATGTCAATGAAAGTCCGGATCTGGATACTGTTAAAACTAAATTTGAAGAGTCTATTTACCGGGATTTTATTTTTGACGAGGCTCCAACCATCGCCAGCACAGGAAAAATGGCTGTGCTGATTCGTGTCAACGACATTTATATGGGTTCGGATAAGTTCGGTCATTTTTTCACTGAAGGCTGGAGTTATTTTTCCAGTGCGATTGAGGCCGAAGAGTTTGATATCAATGCGGCTTTAGAATTTGGTGAATTAAGTGAAAGTGTTTTTTTTGGTTCAATAACAACCGGTGTTTATTCCCATGCGGATTTAGCTGCAAATTTTAATGGCATGCGATTCTGGATCAAGGTATTGGGCAATGAGCCTGATCCGTTAAATCCCAATGCAATTAATCCGGATGCTAAACCTGGTCAAAAGGCCCAGTCTTATATTGCCTGTGAAAATAAACAATGGGTTATACAGCAGCACTTTGATTGGAATGAGTACGTGGATATTGCCTGGGATGAGGCAAATAATTGCAGTCAGTTTAGAAACAAAGTCTTGTTTGAAAAAGTATCAGCACGAGTGCAGTCTGCATCCAAAGGCAATAAAAATACTGCTTGTCCTCTGGAAAATAATCATTATAACGAGTTGTATGAAAAATACGGTCATTACCTTGTACATTTGTTTAATGGTGCGGGCCATAAAGTTATGCCTGAAAATTTACAAGCTGCCAATATGCTGGCAAAGTACCTGGATTTGCCTGTGTTTGAGCAATTGCCTAAATGGCAGCAAAGGCTTATCAAACGTGCAATGACTGAAATTGAGAGCTGGAAACAAGCGTATCTAGCCTCGGGGTGGAAAGCTTCCTGATGCATATTGGAATATTGAAAGCAGGGTATAAAAAGACAAGGAGGTTTGGTCTTGCTATGTACTGAAAAATTTAGGGCACTGGTTTTGCTGATTTAGCAGTCTAGCTTTCCTCGTCAGCCTGTTTGTTAGCGTTTCCCCCCATGTTTTCTTTTTCAATGATACGCCTGATATAGAGTGCAATTTCTATATTCGCTTGCTCCTTGCTTGTATAGGGCCCCCTGTCTTCGCCTTCGCGGGTAGTAAAATACCACTCGCCATTGGCTTGAAAAATGCGATCTGTTTTGAAATAGTTTTTGATGTCGCCAGCTCTGTCCATTTAAATTAACCTTTTGAAAATCCTATAGTGTTCTTGGTTAATACTATCAGGATACAGCACCGTAAACTGTGGGCTTCTTCAGATTAAATTATACAATTTTGAATTCATCAGGGCATTTTTTGCGAACTTAAGGGTCATTGTTACGGTTTAAAGCTTTTGGTGATCGTGTGTAAAGTTGGTGTTAAATAACAACTGGTATGGGTAGTGACCTATCGAATAGGTGCTTAGGATGAGCAGCTGATGGCTATTTCCTTGCTCCACTCTGGGGGAATACCTGCATAGTGTTCGAAGTCGGGGTGCTCTTCAAAGGGTGAGTGCAGCACGGCTAAAAAATCGTTTAGAGGCTTGAAATTCTGATTTTCTTTGGCTGCGGAAATAATTTCTTCGGCAATGTAATTCCTAAGGACAAACTTCGGGTTGCTGTGCAGCATTTTTTCCTGACGCTGAGGCTCTTTACTTTGCTCTATATCCAGCCGCTGTTGATATTTATCCGCCCAATGGTCGAAGGCATCACGGTTGATAAATAAATCCCTAAGTTCAGTATTCTTATCCTTCCTTTTAAAGTAACTCAGCTGCCTGAAAAACAGGGTGTAATCCACCTGGTTTTGTTCCATTAATGTTAATAGTTCCAGCAGCAAAGCTGAGTCACCATTATTTTGCACACTAAAGCCTAGTTTTTCTGCCATTCGGGTTTCAAAAGTATTTAAGAAAGTGTCTTCGTAGCTTTTTAAAGCTGAAATGAGATTATCTTTTTCGACCAGTGAAGAAAACCCATGGGCCAATGCATTTAAATTCCATAAGCCTATAGCGGGTTGTTTATTAAAAGCATAGCGGCCGTTATAGTCTGAGTGATTGCAAATAAAACCACTTTGGTAGCTGTCAAGAAAAGCAAAGGGGCCGTAGTCCAGGGTCAGGCCCAGAACCGACATATTATCGGTATTCATCACTCCATGGGCAAAACCAACAGTCTGCCACTGCGCAATCAGCGTGGCAGTTGAACTGACAATTGCCTGAAACAGTTGTGCATAAGGCTTTTCAGTATCCAATAATGCTTGAAAATGATTTGTTAAAAGGTGGTCTGCCAGTGATTTAACCTGTTCAATTTCCATGCGGTGATGAAAATACTCAAAAGTCCCGAAACGTATATGGGTAGGCGCTAAGCGCGTTACCATGGCCGCTGTTTCCATCTCTTCCCGATACACTTTTTCATCACCCACCACCAGAGCCAGTGCTCTGGTGGTGGGAATGCCCAGGCCGAACATGGCTTCACTGCACAAGTATTCGCGAATACTCGAGCGTAATACCGCACGGCCATCGGCATGGCGTGAATAAGGTGTAATGCCGGAACCTTTAAGTTGTATCTCCCAGATTTCGCCTTGTTGATTTTTAATATCACCCAGTATCAAAGCCCGGCCATCACCAAGTTGATGGACGTAAACCCCAAACTGGTGCCCTGCATACACGGAGGCTACAGGGCTGGAGTTTTGAAAGTATTTTGCACCACAAAAATACTCAGCAATTTCTTGATCAGTATGCATGTTAAGGTTTAAATCAAGCAATGCTGCGGCTTGGTGATTAATGCTGGCCAGCTTAGGCTGGGCAAATGCTGCAGGCGTTACCCGAGAATAAAATACTTCAGGCAGATTTGAATAAGTGTTGCTAAGCTTAAGTTGATCTAAAGAGTGCATATGATACGTACTCAGGATAATTTGAGAATGACTAAGTTTGTATTTTATGCTTTTATGCAATGATTAAACAGTGCAGGGCATTAAGCTTTAAACGCTGCATTGAGTTGTGTGGCCATTGCAGTTATAACAGCTGCTATGACGAACACTATAAAGATAATGGTCATTAAATAGTAGGAGTGAATAACCATGAAAAATTTGTATGATTTTGAAATGACAGCTATAGACGGCCAGGCTATGCCCTTAAGTCAATTTGAAGGTAAAACGGTGTTGTTAGTGAATGTTGCCAGTAAATGTGGGCTGACCCCGCAATATAAAGGCTTGCAGGCGCTTTATGATAATTATAAAGATCAGGGCTTGGAGGTTGTGGGTTTGCCGTGTAATCAGTTTGGTGGACAGGAGCCTGGGACTGAGCAAGAGATACAGTCATTTTGTGAAAGTAAATACGCCGTGACTTTTCCATTAACCAGTAAAATTGATGTAAATGGTGAAAACCGCCACCCTTTATATCAATGGTTGGCCGGTGATGACGCAAAATTTCCAGGTGACATTAAATGGAACTTTGGAAAATTTTTAATTTCTTCTGCTGGAGATGTATTGCAGCGGTTTGAACCTACGGTGACGCCAGAGGATGCTGATTTCTTAAAGGCTATTAAAAGTTCGCTGTAGTTCGTGTTTAGGCGGCGGTTGGATGGTAGTGACAAGATGATTTTAAGAAGGCGCTGGTTACTGTGCGTTTTAGTTTGTATGTTTTGCACCGGTTGTGAGACGCTTGCTTATTATAATCAGGCCTTCAAAGGGCAGGTTGAACTGCTAAGCAATCAGCGTCCGCTGGGTGAGGTTATTAAGGATGATAATAGCCCGGAGCAATTAAAAAAGCAGTTGAGCCTCATTCAGGATATCCTTGCTTTTGCTGAGCAGCAATTAGGGCTTCCTGTAGGCGGGAACTTCAGCCATTATGTGGATACGCAAAGGCCCTATGTGGTGTGGAATGTGTTTGCTGCAGATGAGCTGTCCTTTAAGCCTAAACAATGGTGTTATCCCATTGTCGGTTGCGCCAGTTACCGTGGTTATTTCAAGCAAGGCCAGGCGGAGGCTTATGCCGATTTATTACGTGCTGAGGGTAAGGATGTTTATGTAGGAGGCATTGCTGCGTATTCAACCCTGGGTTGGCTGGATGATCCGGTGCTGAATACTTTTGTAGAACGCAATGCTATGCAATTGCCGGCACTGATTTTTCATGAACTGGCACACCGGATTCTTTATGTAAAAGGCGACACCGAATTTAATGAGAGTTTCGCTTCCGCCGTAGAACGGATTGCCCTGGAGCGTTGGCTAAAGCATCAAAACAAGCCTGAAGCCTTTAGCCTGTACCTGAAACAAAAACAGCGCTATGACGACTTTGTGGAATTTGTTTTATTCTGGAAAGCGCAGCTTGAGGCGCTGTATGCAACTGATTTGAGTGAGGAGAAAAAACGCCAGGGCAAAGCGGAATTATTCAAAGCCATGCGCAGTGACTATGAACAATTTAAATTCAATCAGCAGCATTATCAGGGCTACGATGCCTGGATGAGTGGCCTGTTAAACAATGCCAAACTGAATACGCTGGCAACCTATCAGGCCA
>JBECKY010000006.1:0-7511 GCA_040235475.1 Pseudomonadales bacterium | reverse complement strand
CATTTTTCATTGTTTTTTTTCTAGAAAGCCACAAATGCCTGCAAGTGCCGTATACCAAGGACGCACAGTGTCGGGAATATTTCTACCTGGCATAGCCGCCAGGAAAGTTTGCCAGCCAGAAGGTGCGGCTTTCTTTGCTGCAGCCAATTGATTATTTGAAGTTTTTGTGTTTTTCTGCATGGGGATATATTGAGACTCTAAGCAGAATCCGGCCAGGGCCTTAATATCATGTACTGTATAGTTAACTGTTAGAGTCGAAGAGAAGATCATGGATGAAAAGTTCGAAGATTTAGATCGAGAGACAATCGAGGATCTTGGTTCAATCTTAATGAACCAAGTCAACACGTCTTTTGCGGCAGTAGTGGGCACTGATAAGTGGCTTAGGCAGCATAATTTTCTTATCAATGCCGGCGGTGCAGCTGCAGTCCTCGTTTACTTGTCGTCAGAAAACGCCGATTCTTTCGCAATTTACCCTTTGGTCATATTCCTGGCAGGGGTAGTTGCTAGTGGCATCGAAATTCGTTACCTCCTGAAGGTGCATAGGGAACTTCAGGAGGATGCCCGCAGAAGAAGAGGCGGTTTTGTTTTAAACCAGTTCAACATTGCTCAGGCCGGGGACGTTCAGGCGCCAAAGCCTTTTACCAAAAACATGAGCCACTACAGCGGCCTTGTTGCGCAAGCGGTCTTTGCAATTGGCAGCACCATGGGTATTCTTTGGCTCTTATGTGCATAGGCTCTAACAAGGCATTCAATGCGCTCGCATGTTCGCTGGGACGCTCCGCCGCTACGCGTCTTTTTTATAAAACCTTAATAATACCGGCTCTGAGTGATGCGTTAATTCACGATGACAACGGAGAGCAGGCGTAACCAACAATGTTCAGAATTCGTAAAGTCCTTGATAATACCTCCAGCGCAAACCGTGAGGCGATGAGCCAGGTTTTGCTGATTCTTGAGTCGCAGTTTCCAGCGGCTCGCAAAGAAGAATTTATCAAACTCCCGGCACAGCTGCATGATCCGCTCAAATATCAATATCGCGCAATTCTGTTTGTCGCTGAAAACGGTATGGGTAAGGTCAAAGGTTTTGCCATGTTGCTGCATTTGCCGGATATCGGTATCGGTTACCTGGACCTCATTTCAGCTGCACCCGGAGGTACTGGTAGAGGCATCGGCGGTGTATTGTATGAATATGTCCGTGAGGAATGTGTGTTACTTAAAGTCAAAGGCCTGTTTTTCGAATGTTCCGTAGATGATCCCGAGTTGATTTCAGATCCAGCCATCCTGAAGCAGAACATTGCCCGGTTGAAATTTTACGAGAGCTACGGCGTCTACCCTGTTATCAATAACGCTTATGCCTCACCAGTGAAGCCGGGCGACCAGGATTTATATTATCTGATGTTAGACACTCTGGGGGCGAATAAGAAAATCAGCAGCAAGTCTGGGCAGAAAATCGTCCGAGCTATTTTGCAGCGAAAATACGGCGATATTATTTCTCAAGAGCAAATCGATGAAGTGGTATTTTCCTTTACCAATTCTCACCTGCAGGTTCGTGAACCACGCTATGTTAAAACACCGGTTGCCCGCGAACTAACTCATAAGAACAAAGAGAGCATTGTTCTGGTGGTGAATGAAGGCCATAGTATTCACCATGTAAAAGATCGCGGCTATGTTGAGGCACCTGTGCGGCTATCAACAATCCTGACAGCGCTGGGCAAGACTCGTTTGTTTAAACGTATCGAGCCAAAGCGAGTGAGTGAGGCCATGATCAAAAAAGTGCACTCACCTGGTTATGTGGATTACCTTAAGCGAGCATGTAAACAGTTAACGCCGGGGAAGTCGATATACCCGATTATTTTTCCAGTACGCAACATGTCACGTCCACCAAAGGATATTGAACTGCAGGTGGGATATTACTGTATTGATACATTCACGCCCTTAAATAGCAATGCATACCTGGCGGCTCGTGGTGCGGTGGATTGTGCCGTCACTGCGGCTAATGCAGTACTCGATGGTGCGCATATGGCCTATGCATTGGTGCGTCCGCCCGGCCATCATGCTGAACGTCGTGCCTTTGGTGGTTTTTGTTATTTTAACTCTGCAGCTATCGCTGCCAATCACCTGAGCGACTATGGCAGGGTTGCAATTCTCGATATCGATTTTCATCATGGTAATGGCACGCAGAATATTTTTTATGAACGCAGTGATGTATTGACGGTGTCCATCCATGGTGACCCCCATTTCGCCTATCCACACTTCACCGGTTTCAAAGATGAGATCGGTAGTAACGAGGGCGAGGGTTTTAATATTAACTACCCTTTACCGGAACATCTTACTCCGGAAAAATATCGCCAGACTCTGGCCGCCGCGTTAAAACGAATTAAAAATTTTAACCCTGCCTACCTTGTGGTATGTTTGGGGCTGGATACGGCCAAATCAGATCCAACGGGTACCTGGAGTCATAGTTTCGATGACTTTTTCAAAATAGGGGAGTTAATTGGCAAACTCAGATGTCACACCGTGGTTGTGCAGGAAGGCGGCTATCGAACTCAAACCCTGGGAACCAATGCCAAACACTATTTCCAGGGATTATGGGCGGGTTTTTTTGGTTCCGATTAGCTAGCAAAGAAAAACCAGTAAGGCAGATTCGCGTTTGTAATTCTCCGTTTCATTGAATGCAATAATGATTGTCGAAAAGGTCAGCGTTTGCACTACACACCTAATATCTATAGAGCATTAATCCGAATAATTTGAGCGGGTCAAAATCAGGAGGCAGGCCTTACATTTGACACGCATGCAAACAATTTGAACATATAGCCATTGTTTGACAATATAAAGTAATGAAAAGTAAGGCCTGAACCCATGCAAAGTGTTAGCGGCTAAAGGGAAGTCATGCACATTGAATATAAAATCAACGCTCCGGTATCCACCGATCAATTCATTAATTTGCTGCGTGCATCAACTCTTGGCGAGCGCAGGCCCATTGATGATCGTGAGTGCATGGAAGGTATGGTTAAAAACAGCAATCTGATGGTTACAGCTTGGCATGGTGAAGAGCTGATAGGTATTGCGCGTTCGATGACAGATTTTCATTATGCCTGTTACCTTTCTGACCTGGCGGTTCATATGAAATATCAAAGAAATGGCATAGGAAAGAAACTGCAAGTCAAAACTCAGCAGCAACTGGGCCCGAACTGCAAGTTGATCCTTGTTGCTGCCCCTGCCGCCAACTCATATTACGAGCATATTGGTTTTACAAACAATCAAAGGTGTTGGGTTCTTGAGCGTGATAAAAGCATCAGCAGTCAACCAGGCGCTGCAGCCGACAGATCAACCAACTTATCAGGTTTTTGATTTCTACAGGCTGGAAAAAGATGGCAGTTGTAATCAAATCTATAGCAATAATGTCGTGTGTTTTTTATTGTCGACCACAAAAAAATGCCCACACATGCCAACCCACAGGAGGATATTGAAATGACTGAAAACAAGGGAAACGCAGACGGAAAGTGCCCGGTGATGCACGGCGGTGCCACGGAGAGCAGCATGTCGAACATGGCGTGGTGGCCCAGGTCACTGAGTTTCGACATTTTGCATCAACACGATACCAAGACCAATCCGATGGGCAAGAACTTTAACTATCGGGAAGAGGTTAAAAAACTCGACTTTGCGGCGCTCAAGAAAGACCTGACTGCGCTGATGACGGACAGCCAGCCCTGGTGGCCGGCGGACTGGGGGCACTATGGTGGTCTGATGATCCGCATGTCCTGGCACGCGGCTGGAACCTATCGCACTGCTGATGGCCGGGGCGGTGCCGGTACCGGTAACCAGCGTTTCGCACCGATCAATTCCTGGCCGGACAACGTCAATCTGGACAAGGCGCGTCGCCTGCTCTGGCCGATCAAGAAGAAATACGGCAACCAGCTCAGCTGGGCTGACCTGATTGCCTATGCCGGTACCATCGCCTATGAGTCCATGGGCCTGAAGACCTTTGGCTTTGGTTTCGGCCGCGAGGATATCTGGCATCCGGAAAAGGACATTTACTGGGGTGCTGAAAAGGAGTGGCTCGCCAAGGAGCGTTATACCGACGCCAACGACGAGGCCTCGCTCGAGAACCCGCTTGCTGCCGTGCAGATGGGCCTGATCTATGTCAACCCGGAAGGCGTCGATGGCAAACCCGATCCGATGAAGACAGCTCAAGCCGTGCGCGTGACCTTTGCCCGCATGGCGATGAACGACGAAGAGACCGTAGCCCTGACCGCCGGTGGCCATACCGTTGGCAAAACTCATGGCAATGGCAATGTGGCGGATGTTGGCCCCGATCCCGAGGCGGCGGAACTTGAAGATCAGGGTCTGGGCTGGATGGTCAAGAGCAAGCGCGGCATCGGCCGCGACACCGTTTCCAGTGGTCTTGAAGGCGCATGGACCACCCATCCGACAAAATGGGACAACGGCTATTTTCACCTGCTGCTCAACTACGACTGGGAAATCAAATCGAGCCCTGCGGGTGCCCGGCAGTGGGAGCCGGTCAATATCAAGCAAGAAGACATGCCGGTTGACGTTGAGGATGCATCGATTCGCTGCAACCCGATAATGACCGATGCCGACATGGCCATGAAGGTGGACCCGGCGTATCGGAAAATCTCCGAGCGGTTCTACAAAGATCCGGAGTACTTCTCCGACGTCTTCGCCCGCGCATGGTTCAAACTGACGCATCGTGATATGGGACCGAAGACGCGCTACATCGGGCCCGATGTGCCGAAAGAAGACCTGATCTGGCAGGATCCGGTGCCTGCTGGCAATACCCGCTACCATGTACAGGCAGTGAAAGCGGCGATTGCCAAGAGCGGCTTGAGCATCAGCGACTTGGTCACCACGGCGTGGGACAGTGCGCGGACTTTCCGTGGTTCCGATATGCGCGGCGGCGCCAATGGTGCCCGTCTCCGCCTGGCTCCGCAGAAGGACTGGGAAGGCAACGAACCCGGGCGCCTGAAGAAGGTGCTGGCCGTGCTTGAACCGATTGCTGCCGACAGTGGTGCCAGCGTGGCGGACGTGATCGTGCTCGCAGGTAACGTCGGTGTTGAGCAAGCGGCCAAGGCTGCCGGTTTTGACATATCCGTACCTTTTTCGCCGGGTCGCGGCGATGCCTCGGACGAAATGACCGATGCGGAGGCCTTTGATGTGCTGGAGCCTGTCCATGATGGCTACCGTAACTGGCTGAAGAAAGACTATGTGGTCAGCGCGGAAGAGCTGATGCTCGACCGCACGCAACTGATGGGGCTGACCGCTCACGAGATGATCGTGCTGGTGGGTGGCATGCGTGTGCTTGGCACCAATCATGGCGGCTCGAAGCACGGTGTGTTCACCGATCGCGAGGGCGTCCTGAGCAATGACTTCTTCATAAACCTGACGGACATGAACTATACGTGGAAGCCCGCCGGCAATAACCTGTACGAGATCCACGACCGCAAGACAGACAAGGTCAAGTGGACGGCAACACGCGTGGATCTCGTATGCGGCACCAACTCAATTCTGCGTGCCTATGCCGAAGTTTATGCGCAGGATGACAACAAGGAGAAGTTCGTGCGGGACTTCGTTGCGGCATGGACGAAAGTGATGAATGCCGATCGATTCGACCTGACCTGATCCTCCGCATATTCCCACACTGTGAGTGCCCGCAGTGTGGGAATATGCGAGCCGAAGAAATGAATTAAAACACATGACATCTATATGCCCACCCGTGTTAATAGGCGCAAGGCTCGATGGCTTTAAGAAAAGGCCTGGGTTGGCTGCTATGCTCTTATGCATCAGTATGCTACCTTCGTTATCGATGATACAGAGGTCAATTGTTTTGGTGTGTAGATCGGCACCACAATAAAATTGAGGAGATTTGTTATAGAATTTAATCTGATCTTCTTTCAGGCCGCGGCAAAGGCTGCGTTAAACAATACTTCTTCTTGAGACAGTCTGCGACCAAGCTTGGGCCTAAGGGAGGGTCATCAACAAGTTTCAGTCGCGTCAAATGTGACGTTGAACTTCACGCGCTTTACGCAAGCGTTAGGCTAATAAAAAATGAGCATCATTGATATTATTACATTATTGGGAATCATGATTGCACTTGCAGCTTTGCCAAGTGCAAGTGTTGCTTTAGTTATTACGCGTTCAGCTACATTAGGCGTAGCTAACGGTGTTGCGGTAACTGCCGGTATTGTACTAGGTGATTTGGTATTTATCCTGCTTGCTATTTTTAGTTTATCGGTTGTGGCTGAAACAATGGGCAGTTTATTTATGATTGTTAAGTATTTAGGAGCCGGATATCTTTTTTGGTTGGGCTATACACTAATCACTTCCAAAAGCACGACCACAATAACAGTAGATAAAACTGTCAAAAAACAAAATTTAGCCACAAGTTTTATTGCTGGTTTTATTTTGACTCTGGGTGACATTAAAGCAATTATTTTTTACGCAAGCTTATTACCGGTATTTGTTAATCTGTCTACGCTGCAAACGACAGATGTTCTAATTATAATGTCTGTCATGATTGTCAGTCTCGGTAGCGTAAAAATTCTATATGCGTTTTCAGCGGCTAAAATTGTTACCTTTGCAACAGGTAGCAATCTTGATAACGTGGCTAGAAAAACAGCAGGGGGTTTTATGTTGGGCGCTGGGGGGTATTTAATTGTCAAAGCCTAAAAAACGCATAAACACAAACAATTTACTATGCTGCGCTTTGCACATTATCGGTTATGCGAGGCGTTAAATGCTCAGGAGAGTTTAGTGGCACGTCAAGACACAAGGTTAGAATCAGAAGGAGCTGAGTTCTTGGTTCTCGGCCAGTTTTTGATTCACAAAATAGCTGCCTACAAAACGTATACGAATATGCCAGGTTACGACCTTGTGGCCACGAATCCAGAAAATAATACTTCCGCCAAGATCCAAGTTAAAAGCAGATGGGCTACTAGGGCCGGCGGCTTTCCAATCAAAAATTTCGATTGTGATTTTGTTGTTGTGGTCTTATTGAATCGAGGCTCTAAAGACGGACGGAAAGACGTTTTGCCGCCAGAGCATTTCGTAATTCCTGTTGATGTGGTTCAGTCTGTTTGCCGCACTAACACAAGTTGGAGCAAGGTGCTTCTCAAGGATATTGTTGATCTTGAGGGTTACAGAGATAACTGGGATCTTGTTCGTGATTTCCTATCCGTATAAGGCATTTAACAAGGCCAAGCACAGCGACTGCGGTTTCGCCTCCACTACAAAGCTGCGCGTGTTGGCGGCGTGGCATTCCACCATAGATTGAGACATAAAAGGAATTCCAAGTTAATTTGGGTAATACAGACATCGTAAAAGCAATCGTTTATTTCCAGGTACACAACAAAACTATTTGGGCAATGTGTATTGTTCCATCTGTGCTTATGTAAATCCCCCACACTTAACACAACCTCAACGTAGACAGTTAAGCCGCATTTAAGTATTCAATGGGTGTCATGTCATTGAGACGCATCATGTGGCCGTTCGTAGTT
>JBECKY010000082.1:0-2553 GCA_040235475.1 Pseudomonadales bacterium | reverse complement strand
TTGCCTTCCTCATCGTTGACAAAAACACTGACCTTGCCGGAACGAATAATAAATAACTGGTTGTTATCATTACCTTCCATGATCAACATCGCGCCCTTAGGGTAGCGGCGGGTGTTGCTGATTTTTTTGAGTGCCTGCAATTGCTTTTCAGACAGGTTGGCAAATAAATTTATGTTTTCTAACATGGCAAAACAGCTGGTTTAAATGATTAAGGTGATTGAATAATAGGCATTATCATTTTAGTACATTAAATTATATGTGCTTGGGTATAATAAGGCACAGATCCAAAGTATTCTCGAATCAGACAATTTTTTAATGAATGATGCGAACTATAGTTTACATGGCGAGTGTACATTAAACTTTAATCGCGGCAAGGATGAAAGGCTTGAATAAACCAGTCCTTTGGGTATTTTTTTTCATCGCCTTTTTAGGCTGTATGTTCTCTTTGTCACCCTGGCAGCTGAAATTAGAGCAAGTGAGCGGCCTGCACTGGCTCTTTCAATCTCGAGGACCTCTCTCCCAGCCGGAAGATATTGTTATTGTTGCGCTTAACAATAAGGTTTCCGAGCAGCTCAATTACCCCGCACAAGTGGTGCGCTGGTCAAGAACTGCACACGCTGAACTTATTAATAAACTCAGTAAAGGCGGTGCCTCATTAATAGTCATAGACATCGCCTTTAAGGAGTCCAGGGCCGAACAAGATCAAATTTTAGCCGATGCCATTGAGCGCGCTGGCAATGTGATTCTCTTTAAATACCTTAAACGCCACCAAAGATTATCACCCCTTAATGACGGTGGTGTGCTGGATATTGAGGAGCAGATCCTTCCTCCAAAGCTATTGCTAGAGAAGGCCCTGGGTGCTGCCAGCTTCACCCTGACTAAAAGCCCCAATTCGATTGTCAGTGCACCAGTATACGTGAATTTGGGCAATGGCACTGAGGGCACCAAGCCCTTGATGGCCTTTTTAGAGCAAAATCGTAGTGCTTTGCTGTCACTTCTTACTGTGGCAGCGCCAGATGACTATGCCAGTGGCAAACCTCTGGGGACTAAACGCCTGCACCAGCAAGCCCTGGCGCTTAGAGCCGCTCTTGGCAAGGATGTAAGTTTGGCCGATAAGCTGCAAAAAACCGTTATTGATAAAACCACCGATGCATTGCAACGAGAAAGGCTTGCTAAAGTCTTACGGGTATTGCAGCGCGAAGAATCACTGTATGTCAATTTTTATGGCCCTGGTGGCACGTTTAATATAATCCCAATGGATGCATTTTTTTCCAGTGAGGAAGCGCTGCCCGAGATCAAAAATAAAATAGTTTTTATTGGTGCTTCCGAAACCAGCCAGACAGAGCAACAGGACGTTCATCAAACGGTGTTTAGGTTGGCCAACGGTATTGATCTAAGTGGCGTTGAAATTTCTGCAACAGTACTGGCAAATCTGATGTATGAAAACGATATTAAACCCCTGCCCGTCGCCACTCGAATGTTAATAGCTTTTGGTTTCGCACTAGTCGGCTTTGTCGCTTTTTTGCGCTATCCCGTTTTGCCTGCATTGGCACTGCAAGGGCTGGTGTTTTTTTTATACACGATAACGGCAATGTTGGCATTTCGCCATCAGCAGTTATGGTTTCCATTGCTAACGCCACTGATTATATTGGCAGGATCAAACGTAAGCGCGCTTTATACTAAATATACCGCAAGTAAAAAACGCCACCAGCATGTTCTGCATGCGCTTGCCCACTATTTACCTTTTAATATTGCCGAACAGCTTAGTAATAACGTAAGTGAGTTAGAGCAGCAGCAGAAACTGGTGCAAGGCATTTGTCTGATGACAGACATCCAGGGCTATACTCAAGTCTCTGAAACCCTGCCGCCAGACGCGCTTCACCAACAGTTAAACCGCTACTACGAAACCCTGATAGATACGGTTAACAAATATCAAGGCAGTGTGGCAAACATAGTGGGAGACAGTTTGCTTGCAATATGGACGGCCCCCTCTCTGGACGAAAAATTATGCACCCTGGCATTTGCGGCAGCATGTGAGATAGCAGAAAAAAATAACAATTTAAGCCGTGAAAGCATTAAACTGCCCACATCTATTGCCCTGCATGGGGGGGAATTTTCGCTTGGTAATCTTGGAGCAAGAAATCATTTCGAATACTCTCCCGTTGGCGATATAGTGAATACAAGCTCAAGGATAGAGCATTTAAACCGGGATCTTGGTACAAAGCTGCTATGCAGCGGTAAAATAAATAGCCTTCTGCCAAATGCTCATACGCGATACCTGGGAAAGTTTGTGCTCAGGAACAAGGCTGAGAGTATTGCTCTCTATGAGTATTTAGGCAATCAATATTCAGGCAGTGAAAGCTGCAATGCGGCTAAAAATAATTTGGCCCACAATGCAAAACATTTAAGCTTTAATGCAGAGAAAATCGCTTCCAATGCACTAAGTCCGGAAGAGCAGGCTGAGCGTGAAAGACTTTTTTCAAGAGCTCTTACCGCGTTTGAAAATAATGACCGGGTTTCAGCGCAAACACTATTCGAAACTTATCTGAGTAA